>JAGRFX010000176.1 GCA_020445805.1 Rhodocyclaceae bacterium | reverse complement strand
GGGCGCACCATCAATGTGGTGTCCCTGGCCGGCGTCGCCTTCGCAATCGGCATGACGCTGGACAACTCCATCGTGGTGCTCGAGAGCATCGAGCGCGAGCTGGCGCGGGGCCGGGACCGCCTCCAGGCGGCCCTGACCGGCGTGCGGCAGGTGTGGAGCGCGGTGCTGGCCTCGACCCTCACCACGGTGCTGGTCTTCCTGCCGGTGCTGTTCGTGCGGGAGGAGGCCGGGCAGCTCTATTCGGACATCGCGGTGGCGCTGTCGGCGGCGATCCTGGTGTCGATGGCCGTGGCCCTGCTGGTGATCCCCACCGCCTTCGTCAGCTTCCGTTTCGACGAGGACCGGGCACCCTCGCGCCTCGGCCGCGCCCTCACCGCCCGCATCGTCGGCGCCGCCGACTGGATCGCCGCCACCTGGCCGCGGCGGCTGCTGTGCATCGGCCTGGTGGGCCTCGTCACGACCCTGGCCTTTCTGCGGCTGACCCCGCCAGCCGAATACCTGCCCGACGGGGAGGAGCCCAAGAGCTTCTCGCTGATGTTCGCGCCCTCGGGCTACAGCATCGACGAGATGACCGCCGCGGCCGAGGCGGTCCAGCGCAAGCTGATGCCGGCCCTGGACGACGACCCGGCCCGGTTCCTGGCTGGCGAGACGGAGATCCCCGCCCTCGCCTACATGCTCGTCATCGTGCAGAGCGAGCAGGTGCGGATCATCGCCGAACCCAAGGACTGGGACAGCCGCAACATCGAGGGCCTGATGGACGTGATCACCCGCGAGTTCCGGGCCGTGCCCGGCATGCGGGCCTTCTCCTCGCGTGGCTCGATCTTCGCGAGCAACTACGGCGGCACGCGCAGCGTCAATGTGGACATCTCCGGCGACGCGCTGCCCCGCATCTACGCCGTGGCCGAGCAGCTGCGCAACCGGGCCGAGCAGGTCTTCGACAACCCCCGCATCCGCTCGGACCCCTCGAGCCTGTCCCTCGGCCAGCCCCTGATCGAGATCCGGCCGCGCTGGGAGCGGCTGGCCGAGCTGGACATCGACAGCCGCGCCCTGGGCTATGCCGTGGCCGCCACCTCCGATGGCGCCTACCTGGACGAGATCTTCCTCGGCGACGAGAAGATCGACATCTACCTCTACAGCCGCGAGGGGCGGGTGCGGCGCCTCGACCAGATCGCCGCCATGCCGGTGGTCGGGCGCAATGGCGCGGTGCTGCCCCTGTCGAGCGTCGCCGACGTGATCGAGACCGTGGACACCGAGACGGTGCGCCGGGTGGACGGCCGCCGCACGGTCACCCTGTCGATCATCCCGCCCCGCGACGTGGCCCTCGAGACCGCGGTCGCCAGGGTGCGCCACGACCTGCTCGAGACCGCCCGCGCGGACGGCGTGATCCCCGACGACATGAACGTCCAGCTCTCGGGCGCCAGCGATGCCCTCGACGCCACCCGCAGCGCGCTCGCCGGCAACTTCGTGGTGGCCGTGCTGCTCTGCTACCTGCTGCTGGTCGCCATCTTTTCCCACTGGGGCTACCCCTTCCTGATCATGACGACGGTCCCCCTCGGCATCGGCGGCGGCATCGTCGGCCTGTGGCTGCTCAACGCGGCCGGCCAGGCCCTGCCGGCCATCGGCCTGCCACCGGTCAGTCAGGCCTTCGACATGATCACCATGCTGGGTTTCCTGATCCTCGTCGGTACCGTGGTGAACAACCCGATCCTGATCGTCGAGCGGGCCATCCGGAACCTGCGCGACGAGGGCATGGCAGTCCGCGACGCGGTCCGCGACGCGGTCGAGTCGCGACTGCGCCCGATCGCCATGTCGACCATCACCACGGTCTGCGGGCTGTCGCCCCTGGTCCTGGTGCCCGGCGCCGGCAGCGAGCTCTACCGGGGCGTGGGCGCGATCGTGCTGTTCGGCCTGGTGTTCACCATGATCGTCACCCTCAGCTTCCTCCCTGCGCTGCTGGTGTCGGTGCTGGAGTGGCGCGCCCGGCGCACCGCCCGCCGCTGAGCGCGCTGCGCCCGCGGCACCGCCGCGGCAGCCCCCGTCCGCCTCGCTTAGAATGCAGGCTTCCCGACCGCAGCCCTTCAGCCGACCCATGAGCGATCTTCAGTCCCTGTTCCAGACCCGCTACGGCGACACGTCCGCCCTGGCGCCTGCCGCGGCGTCCGCCGTCATCGAGCACCTGCTCGGCCATCGCTCGGTGCGGGCCTACCGGCCCGACCCGGTCAGTGACGACCAGCTGGCGGCCATCATCGCCGCGGCCCAGTCCGCGGCCACCTCGTCCAATCTGCACGCCTGGAGCGTCGTCGCCGTGCGCGACCCGGAGCGCAAGGCGGCCCTGGCCGAGTGCGCCGGCAACCAGGCCCACATCCGCGATGCCCCCCTGCAGCTGGTGTGGCTGGCCGACCTGTCGCGCCTTCACCGGGTCGCCGGGCAGTGCGAGCGGCCCGACGGCGCCCTCGACTACCTGGAGATGTTCCTGGTGGCGGCCATCGACGCCGCCCTGGCTGCCCAGAATGCCGCTGCGGCGGCCGAGTCGCTGGGGCTCTCGCTGGTCTATATCGGCGGCATGCGCAATCGCCCCGAAGAGGTGGCCCGCCTGCTGGGCCTGCCGCCGCGGGTCTTTGCCGTGTTCGGCATGTGCATCGGCTACGAGGACAGTACGCGTCCGGCAGCCGTCAAGCCGCGCCCTGCGCAGGCGGTGGTGCTGCACCACGAGACCTACTCCGTCGAACAACAGGCCGCACCGCTGGCCGCCTATGACGACACGATGGCGCGCTTCTACGAGCGCGAGGGCATGAACGTGCGGGGCACCTGGAGCGTGCATTCCGCCAAGCGCGTGGCCGGTCCCGAATCGCTGACCGGTCGCGACCGCCTGGTCGAGGCCCTGGCGAACCTGGGTTTCGAATTGAAGTAGGCCCCTGCGGGCAAGGCCGACGCCCGCATCCGGCAGGGTCCGTCGAAGTACGGACTCAAGCCTGCCGGCAGGAAGTCGTTCATGCAATGACAGGCCGGGGCATCCCTTCCCGGCCGCACAGGAGGATTTGCATGGCTGCGACGTCCCGCATCCGGGAGATGGATGATTCCGAGAGCCTCGAGGAGGCCCATGCCCGCATCGCCCACCTGGAGGCCGAACTGGCCGAGGCTCGACGCAGCGTGCGCATGTACCAGGCCCTCGGTCGTTGCCTGGCCGAATTCTCGGTCTCGTTCGCCGAGTCCCAGGCGAGCATGGCCGCCATGGCCCAGAGCATCCAGGACGAGCGCAGCAGCGCCCACCTGGCCGCCGCGGCGGCCGGCGAGACCCGCGACGCTGCGGGCCACATGTCGGAACGCCTGAAGGCCCTGGCCGACAGCTCGCATGCCGCCGTCGGCGACGTGGACCACCTGCACGGCGAGAGCAAGCGGATCACCGAGATGACCGAGCTGATCGGCCGGATCGCCTCCCAGACCCACCTGCTGTCGATGAACGCCGCGGTCGAGGCCGCCCGCGCCGGCGAGCAGGGGCGTGGATTCGCCGTGGTCGCCAAGGAAGTCCAGTCCCTGTCCGCCCAGACCGATCGGGCCACCAAGGAGATCGGGCCGCTGATCACCGGCATCCAGGCCGCCTCGACGAAGGTCAAGGAACACATGGACGCCTTTTCCGCCGATTCACTGCAATTCAGCGAGAGCGGCGCCCAGATGGCCGAGAAGATGTCCTCGGCGCTCGACCTCACCCACCGGATGGAAGGCACCATTTCCGGTGCGGCGCTGCGCACCTTTGTCGAGCTTGCGAAGCTCGATCACCTGATCTTCAAGTTCGAGATCTACAAGGTCTTCTTCGGCCTCTCGGAGAAGTCGGCGGACGACCTGGCCCACCATACGGGCTGCCGGCTCGGCAAGTGGTACTACCAGGGAGAGGGCAAGCAGCTGTACGCCGGCCTGGCCGGCTATCGTGAAATCGAGGGCCCGCACCTCGAAGTGCACGCCAGCGGCAAGGAGGCGCTGCACAGCTTCGCCCACGGCGACCTCGGCGCCGCCATTCGTGCCCTGGGGGCCATGGAAAAGGCCAGCCTGAAGGTGGTACGCGGGCTCGAGAAGATGGCGGTTAACGGCGGCGGCTGATCAGGACAGCGCCCCGGCCGGGGCGCTGCATGTTCGAGGCGCCCTACCAGAGCTCCACGTCGGGCGCCGCCTCCGTCACCTCCTCGATCGTGACCGCCGCACTCTGCGACAGGCGCGCGACGATCCCGTCGAAGCGCTCGTCGAGCTGGATGCCCGCGGCCAGCAGCGATACCACCCGATCCGTGGCCCCGCGCACCGTGTCGCTCACGGCCAGTTCCTGGCCATCGCTGAGTCCCAGGCTGTGGTACATGCCCTCGATGCCGGTCACCATGCTCTCGAGTTCGATCCGCGCGGACACCTGCAGGTCGCGGTAGCTGCGGCGCAGATCTTCCACGGCCTCACGGGTGATCCGGTTCATCTCCTGCAGTTCGCGGGCGCGGTCCATGGCATCGCTCCGGGCATCGATATTGGCCACCGCATGAACCGCCGCTTCCGCGATCATCGCGGCATGATCACGGATCCGGCCGCAGTAGTCGGCATCGTCCACCGGCATGTCCACGATCAGCAGCGAGACGGTGTCGTAATTGACCACCATGCGGTTCTTGAAGCTGAAGATGCGGCCCATCTCGCGGACCTTGTCGATCACCGACTCCTCCAGGGGCGAGGCCGCACCGCGCACGGTCTGGGTGATCGACAGGCCCGCGCGGCGCAGTTGCACGTGGCAGTCGAGCCCGTAGCTGCCCATGGCCTCGATGATCAGCTTGGCCAGCGCCAGGTGTGTCCGGCAGCTCAGGGCCTGGCTGCTGAACTTCAGCGCGGCGCCCGTCTCGCCCAGGCTGGTCAGCGCCGTCATGGCTGCGCCAAAGGCCTCCCGGTTGTCCGTGTTGGCCTTGTGGCGTGCCCGGTGGTGACGCACGGCGACACCGGCCTTGCGCAGCACCTCCTGCACGTCGAAGGGCTTCGACATGAAATCGTCGCCACCCGCGTCGTAGGCCTTGAGACGGTCGTCCAGGCTGTCGTGGCCGGACAGGAAGAGCACCGGAATGCCCTGGGTCGCCTCGATCGCCTTGAGGCGACGGCAGGTCTCGTAGCCGTCGATGCCGGGCATTTCGATATCGATCACGATGACATCGGGCAAGGACTCGCCGGTGCTCAGGTATTCCAGCGCCTCTTCGCCCGAATTCCGCTCGACGACCACGTGCCCTGCCCCGCCCAGCGTCACCGCCAGCATGCCGGCAACGATCGGATCGTCGTCGATCACCAGCACCCGGCCGACCATCTCGGGCGGATTCACGGCATTGGCACTTTCGGTCCTTGCGTTCATGAGGTTCTCCTTTTCAAAAATCTAAGCGTTCTCTTCGCTCGTCTGACGCAGCGCCGATTCGGCGCGCTGCCAGGCGCTCTTCAGCAATTCGTACTCCGTGCAGGCCTCGGCCGGAACGCCCGGGAGCCCCGGCTCGTCGAGCAAGACCTCGATGCGCCTGGCGATGCCCTGCAGCTCGACCAGGCCCACGGTCCCTGCGCCCCCCTTGAGGGCATGGGCGCGGCGGCGGGCGCCTTCGACATCGCCGGAGGCCAGGGCTGTACCCAGTTCGTCCCGCACCGGCCCGTTGCGCGTCCAGAAGAGGCCCAGGAAGCGCTCCAGCATCCGGGCGTCACCACCCACCCGCCCAAGCGCGGCTTCCCTGTCGAACATGTCGGTGTCTCCCTGTTCCGCGGCGCGGTCCGAAGCGGCCACGCCCGCTGGCGCCCTGGTGGGCTGGGCGTTCTGTGAATCGAGGGCCTCGGGGGCGACGGGCGCAACCGTGCCAGCCGCATCTGCGAGGGGCGCAGGGCCCGGCAGGGGCCTCGCCTTGACGAAGGGCCTGAGCCAGCGGCACAAGGCCTTGTAGAAGCCGGCCTGGTCGATGGGTTTGGTGAGCAGGTCGTTCATGCCCGCAGCCAGCACGCGGGTCTTCTCCGACTTCATCGCATGGGCCGTCAGCGCAATGATCGGCAGCGCCGGGTGATCCTTGCGGATCCGCGCGGCGGCCTCGTAGCCATCCATGACCGGCATCTGAAGATCCATCAGGATCAGGTCGAATGCGTCACAGCGCGCAAGCTCGACCGCCTCGGCCCCGTCGCAGGCGAGGCGGACCTCGATATCCACCAGCTCGAGCAGCTCCTGGCCGATCTGGCGGTTGAATTCGTTGTCATCGACCAGCAGGACGCGCGCACCCTCGAGGCTGGGCAGCGCCGGCTCACTCCCGGAACCAGCGTCATACCCGTCTGCATCGCCCCCGGCGAGCACGGCTTCGAGGGTGTCCCGAAGGCTGGCAAGGGCCACCGGTTTCGCCAGGCGCGCATCGAAATCGGCCAGCTCGATCGGCTCGCTCCCCACGTCGCGCGCCGTGATCAGCAGGATCCGACCTGCGAAGCCCCGCGACCGCAGGCCTCGGGCGGTCTCGGCGCCATTCATGCCCGGCATGTGCCAATCCAGCGTGATCGCGTCGAAGGCCTCGCCGGACTGGACGGCGGCCAGCGCCGCCTCGCCCGAATGGACGATGGTCACCTCGCAGCCGAGGCTCTTCAGCAGGCTGCGCATCAGGGTGCACTACATCGCGTTGTCGTCGGCGACCAGTACGCGCTTGCCGCCGAGCCCTGTGCCGCGCGATTCGACCGTCAGGTTGTCGGTGCCGCGCTCCAGGGCGATGGTGAGCCAGAACTCCGACCCCACGCCCGGTTCGCTGTTGACGCCGATCTCGCCCCCCATCTGTTCGACCAGTTGCTTGCAGATCGCGAGCCCGAGCCCGGTGCCTCCGAAGCGTCGCGTTGTCGACCCATCGACCTGCGAGAACGGTGTGAAGAGACTGGGGAGGGCCTCCGTGGGAATCCCGATACCCGTATCGCGAATCGTGAAGCTGAGGATGACCTCGTTCGGATAGCTCTCCAGATGCACCGGCTCGCACATCAGGCTGACCTGGCCCTGTTCGGTGAACTTCACCGCATTGCTGACCAGGTTGACGAGCACCTGCCCCAGCCGCACCGGATCGCCGATGAGCGTGTCGGGCACCCCCGGCAAGGCCCCGATCACCAATTCGACACCCTTGGCCTGGGCGCGCAGATTGAGCAGCGTCGACACATGGTCCAGGACCTCGTCGAGGCGGAACGGGATGGACTCCAGCTCGAGCTTGCCGGCTTCGATCTTGGAGAGATCGAGAATGTCATTGATGAGGCCCAGCAGGGCCTGCGCCGAGGTGTTGATTTTTTCGACGTAGCCCCGCACATCGTCCGGCATCTGGCGCCGCTGGGCGAGCTGCGCAAATCCGGTGATGGCTCCGATCGGTGTCCGCAGCTCGTGGCTCATGTTGGCCAGGAAAGCGGACTTGGTCTCGGTGGCGGCCTGGGCCGCCCGCAAGGCACTCTCGAGATCCTTCTGGACGGCCTTCTGGGCCGTGATGTCGCGGATCACCCCCACGAAGATGCTGCCGTCGTCATCGACCATCTCGTTCACCAACAGGTCGATGGGCAGCGGCCGCCCAGCCTTATTGACGGCTTCCACCTCGATTCGCCGATGGAGGATTCGCGCATCGCGCGTTTTCAGGTAGCGCGCGAGATAGCCATCATGGGCGCCTCGGTGCGGCTCGGGCATCAGCATGCTGACGTTCTTGCCGACCACCTCGGCCTCCTCGTAACCGAACATCTCGAGCAGCACTTCATTGACGCCGAGAATCACGCCCGACTCATCGATCTCCACGACGCCATCGCGCATGGTCCGCAGCACGGCCCGCGAGCGGGCCTCGCTGGCCCGAATCGATGAGACCAGGTCATAGAGGGAAAAGCGCAGCGCACCCATGTGCGCCATCAGCGTGTGCAGTTCATCCGGGCCTTCGATCCGCATGTCGACACCCAGGTCTCCCTGGGTGATCTCCTGCGCCAGCGCCTGGGCATCGTGGATCCCGCGCTGGATGCGACGAACGGCACTGATGGTCACGGCCACCAGCACCCCGCCGCCGACCAGGCCCAGCACGACGAGATAGATCCTGAAGGCCTCGAGAGACCGATCCGCATTGGCGACGAGTTCATCGGCGATCTCGCCCTGCCGGCGGCGGAGGTCCGACAGGGACGACTTCGCCTCTTCGAAAGCGTAGGCCCCCTGTGACCTGAAATGTCGCTCCCCCTCTGCCACGCCGGTCCGCGCCATGGCGTCCGCGATCGCGGCATCCAGCGCCTGCAGCCACATCGCCCTGGCCTTCGTGAAGCGGGCGATCAGGCGCTGTTCCTCCGCGTCGTAGTCGTGGCCGATCGTCCCGTATTCGTGCAGGAAGTTGGTGATTTCGTCCCGATTCCGCTCGATCTCCACGGCGATTGCCTGCATTTCCACGCCGTTCGCAGCGGAGCCCTTGGCTGCCAGTTCGAACAGGCGCTCGGCGCCGCGATGATTCGCCTGCACCAGTTCGCTGATCTGCGCCAGGGCGTCCGTTTCGATGCGGGTTTCGTAGATCCTCTGGCGCGCCTCGATCTGAATGTAGTCCGAGTACACGCCGAGCCCCACCGCGCAGGAGAAGGTGACGATCGCCGTGGCCGCCAGCAGCCAGAGTCGGTGGGAAATTTTCAGGTTCATGCGGGCGGCAGGGCCATCCGTTTTCACAGCCTGAAATTTAGTCGATTCTTATGAATGAATGTGGATATTAATGAATCAATATGACATTTTTGGTGTTTTTGCCGACCAACGTCCGGCTATCGCCTGCCAACGGGAGGACATTCGCCTCGCATTGCCCTGTCAATGGCCCTTTCGTCCGGACGCAAACAGGCGTCGGCAGGCCTGGTGACCCGTGAAAAAAAACCCCGCCAGAACTGGCGGGGTTTTCACGACCGGAATCGCGCTGCCGTTTCGGCAGCGGACGACGATCAGACTTCGACGGTATCGGCGACTTCGCGGAAGTCCTGGATCTGGTCGAAGTTCATGTAGCGGTAGACCTCGCCGGCCTTGGCGCCCAGCGCCTCGACCTGGGCCATGTACTCGGCCGTGCTCGGGATCTTGCCCATCAGCGCGCACACCGCCGCCAGCTCGGCGGAACCCAGATAGACCTGGGTGTCGATGCCGAGACGGTTCGGGAAGTTGCGCGTCGAGGTCGAGAGCGCGGTCGAGCCCTT
>JAGRFX010000175.1 GCA_020445805.1 Rhodocyclaceae bacterium | reverse complement strand
GAGCAGCTTCGGCGGCGCGCGCTGGCGCCCCTGCCGGCCGGCATGAGCCGGCCGCTGGCCCTCCGGCAGGCGCTGACCGGGCGCTGGGGGGAGGGCGGGGCGCCGGATCTCCGGCAGGCCCTCGTCGACGTCGATCGCGCGTCCCTCGCGGCGGGCCTTCAGGTGCTCGCCGCGGCCCTCGCCGGGCTGCGCGACGCGCTGGCGCAAGCCCATGCGGCGGCGGGCCTGGTCTGGGAGGCCGAGACGGCGCTCGGGCGCGTCCTCATCGATCTCGGCACGACCGACGACGAGCGCTCGCTGGTGGCGCCGCTGCTGCTGGTGGACGGGGGCGGCGACGACCGCTACCACTTCCTCGACGACACCCGCCGGCCGGCGATTGCCCTGCTGCTCGACCTGGCGGGCCGCGACCATTACGCCTCGGCGGCACCGGCGGCTGGCGTGCCGGTCGGGCTTCTGGGCTATGGCCTGTTGTGGGACGCGGGGCGCGACGACGACCGCTACGACGGCGCGGATCTGGATCAGGCGGCGGCCGTGCTCGGGGGCGCCGTGCTGGTCGATGAAGGCGGCAATGACCACTACGCTGCCCGCGGGCATGCGCAGGCCTTTGCCATGGGCGGGCTGGCGGTGCTGCTGGACCGGGCCGGCGACGACCGCTACGAGGCGCTCACGTTCGCCCAGGCCAGTGCAGGACCGGCCGCGGTCGCGCTGCTGGTGGACGCGGCAGGCGACGACCGCTACCGGCTGGCGGCCGAGCCGCTGGTCGCGCCCTCGGCCCAGCGGCCCGACCTGAATGTCTCGGCCGGCCAGGGCATGGGCATCGGCATCCGCGCGGACCACCTCGACGGTCGATCCCTGGCGGGCGGCCTGGGCGTGCTGCTCGATGGTGGCGGCGACGATGACTACCAGGCGACCGTGTTCGCCCAGGGAGCCGGCTACTGGCGGGGCGGCGGCCTGCTGTTCGATCGGGGCGGCCAGGACCATTACCAGGCCATCTGGTACGGGCAGGCCGCCGCCGCCCACGCGGGCCTCGGGCTGCTGATCGACCGGGGCCGGGCGAGCGACCGCTACCAGGCCAGCCAGTCCACCTCGATGGCCGCCGCCCACGACGGCGCCCTCGCGATGCTGCTGGACGAGGGCGGCGACGACGACTATCGCCTCGGTGACCTGGGCCTCGGTGCGGCCCACGATACCGGCGTGGCCCTGTTTGCGGATCTGGACGGCGACGATCGCTATGCGGTGTCGTCGGAGGCCTGTCGCGCGTTCGGCGCCGCGATCGCAGAGCAGCCGGACGGGCCGGCGGCAGTGCCGAACCTGGGGCTGTTCATGGACCTGGGCGGAACCGACCGCTATGGCTGCGGCCTGGCCCGCAATGACCAGCGCTGGACCTGGCCGGGCGGAGGCGACGGTGCCGGGTTCGATGGTGTGGCGCCGTTTCGGCTCGAGACCGGCACGGTCCCCGCGCCGGCCGGCCCCGCTGCGCCGCCTCGCCCGTGGCGGGAGGCTCCCCGCGGCCGGAGTTGGCCATGAAGGTGCCCGGCCGCGGGGGCGCGTGGCGTGCTGTGGCCGTCGCCTGGGCGGGGGTCGCCAGCCTCGCCCACCTGCAGTTTTCGATCTGGCTGGTCGCGAAGCGTCCAACGCCGTTCGGGGTCTTCTCCCTCTCCCAGCTGGTACCGTGGGTGGCCCTGGTGGCCGGCCTGTGGCTGCTGGGGCGGGCGACACGCCAGTGCCGCGTGGCCGGGCTGCGGTCGCGGCGGACCGCCGCCTGGCTATGCTGGGGTCTGGCCGTGGTGGCGGTGGACCGGACGCTCACCTACTCCCTCAACGAGCTGGCCCACTATCCCCAGTACGCGCTGCTCGCCTGGCTGCTGGCCCGCGGGCTCGACCCCGACCGTCGGCGCTGGGTGGCAGGGCGGGTGCTGGTGCTGGCGACGCTGCTGGGGCTGTTCGACGAAGCCGTGCAGTACGTGTGGATCGCCGCGGAATACGGCGACTATTTCGATGTCAATGACGGGGTGGTGAACCTGCTCGGGGCGGTGCTGGGATTATTGCTCTACTACCCGCCCGAGGCAGGACGGCGCGAGCCGCCCGGGCGGCCGCTGGGCAGTGCGGTGGCGGTGGCGGTGGTGGCCCTTGCGCTGGGGGCGGGCCTGGCGAGCGGCCGGCTGCAGATGGCGCCGCCGGGCGAGGTGCCGCCCGGTGGCGTGCGCGTCGGCGAGGACGGGGTGGCGCGGCTGTACCTGCAGCGTGAGCCGGGGGCCTACGGGGGCGAGCGACGAGGTTTCCGGCGGCCGACCTACCGGGTACTCACCCCCCGGGAAGGGCTGGGCATGGCCCTGCTGGGGCTGACGCTGTTCGGGCGACTGCTGGCGCCGGCGCTCGACCCCCGGGGCAGAACGAAGGGCAAGGATCGGGAGGAATGGACGTGAAGAAGCGAAGGGCCTGGGCCGCGTGGGTCATCACCGGTTTGTGTGCCGCAGGCGGGGCGATGGCCCTGGCCGCGGAAGAATCGGGGGCGACGGCCGGGCCGGCGTCCGCAGGGGCCTCGGACGTGGCGCTGCTGGTGGCCTATGTGCTGCTGGCCCTGCTGTTCTCCTTCCTGTGCTCGGTGGCGGAGGCCGTGCTGCTGTCGATCACGCCAGCCTTCATCGCCGGCCTGCAGGAGACCCGGCCCCGGCGGGCGGCCCTGCTGAAGGAGCTCAAGCAGGAGCGGCTGGACCAGTCGCTGGCGGCGATCCTGACCCTCAACACCATCGCCCACACGGTCGGCGCGATCGGCTCGGGCTCGAAGGCCACTGCGGTGTTCGGCAGCGCCTGGTTCGGCGTCTTCTCGGCGGTCATGACGCTCTTGATCCTGTTCCTCTCCGAGATCGTCCCCAAGACCATCGGCGCGGTGTACTGGCGCAGCCTGGCCGGTGTGGTCGCGCGCTTCGTGCGGGCCCTGATCGTGATGATGTATCCCCTGATCAAGGTCTCCGAGCTGCTGACCCGGATGGTCTCGCGGGGCGCCCACGTGAGCGTCTTCAGCCGCGAGGAGTTCGTCGCCATGGCGGGGGTGGGCGAGCAGAGCGGGCACCTCAACGCCCGCGAGTCGCGGATCATCCGCAACCTGTTCCGCATGAACACGCTGACGGCCCGCGACGTCATGACGCCGCGCACCGTGGTGATCGGCCTGGAACGGGGCGTGACGGTGGCCGGCGCGATGGACGAGATCTCGGCCCACCCGTTCTCGCGCCTGCCCGTGTACGAGGAGGACCTCGACCGGGCCTCGGGCTTCGTGATGCGCGACGACCTGCTGCTCGCCGCCGCCCGCGAGGCCCTCGACACGCCCGTGGAGTCGCTGCAGCGGCCGCTCCTGCGGGTTCCCGCGGACATGGCCCTGGAGCCGCTGCTCGACACCTTCCTCGAGCGACGCCTGCAGATGGCGCTGGTGGTGGGCGAGTGGGGGGGCACCGAGGGCCTGGTGACCCTCGAGGACGTGGTGGAGACCCTGCTCGGCATGGAGATCGTGGACGAGACAGACCGGGTGCCCGATATGCAGGCCCTGGCCCGACAGCAGTGGACGAAGCGGGCGCGGGCGCTGGGCATCGAGGTGCTGCCGGAGGCGCACGCGACAGCCGCGGAAAGCGAAACAGTTCGCAAACCCGAGGCATGAGCGCTGGCATTTTTCCCATGACATTCGAAACTTCATGGGTGGCCATCTCATTGGGCCGCCAAGGGAGGAGGTCATGGATGCACAGGGGGTTCTTCACTATCTGGCCGGGCATGGGGTGCCGGCCGGCCTGGCCCGGCGGGCCGTGGCCCGCATGGCGGCCAGCGAATCCAGCCGGCAGGCTCACTCGGCGGCGGCCCGGGCCCTGATCGCGCTGGCCGCCGGCCGGAAGGTTCAGCTGCCCTCTGATCTCGGGGGCGCGGTGGTCGGCGGTACCCAGGGCGTCGGGGTGCCGGGCAGCGAGTACATGGATCCGTTCGAGGAGGACGAGATCGAGCTGCGGCCCTGGGACAGCACCGGGCGCGTGGCCTGGGGGCGGCCGGGCGGCAAGGGACCGGGTGACCCGGGGGACCTGATGCCCGCCAGCCGCCCGCGTGACCCGGGTACGGTGATGGGCAGCCGGTCCCGCCCGGTGGACCCGGGTGAGGTCATGGGCTCCGGCCTCGACGACAAGCTGGTGACGCTGGCAGCGCGGGTGGCTGCCAGCGGGTGATCGGGAGGCCGCGGCCCGGCTGCGCCGCGCCCCGACTCAGTTGGCGATGGCGCCCAGCCTGATCAGCCAGGTTTCGCCATTGTTATCGTTCACGCCGTCGTTGTCGTTGATGATCACCACCTCGCCGCTGGCGGTGCGAGTGAGGCCCTCGATCTTCTCCGGCGTGGGGCCGGCGGTCACGGCAAGGTCGTCCATCAGGTCGCGCACCAGGGTCTTGCTGACGGTGGCGCCGTCAGCGACGCCGGCGAGGTCGATCCGGTACAGGCGCTTGATGCGGGCGTCGGGGCCGGCCTGGTTGTCGCGTTCGACCAGCAGGAATCGGTTGTTGCCCAGCGGGGTGATGTCCGACAGGCCCACCCAGCCTCCGTTGGGCGATTCGACCGTGTCCAGCGGGTAATACACGAAGGACCAGGTGGCGCTCGCCAGGTCGTACAGACCCAGGCGCGGGTTGCTCTCGCCGGCCCAGGCCCGCTGGAAGGCCACCACCAGCCCGCCATCCGACTCGGCCACGCCCTCGAAGCCGAAGCGCACCTGCAGTGCGTCGACCGCTTCGGGCAGGCGGATGACCTGCTGGATCACGCCGGCACTGTCGGTCCTGAGGATCAGGTTGGCCGAGGTGACCGGGCGGGCCGCCTCGCCGACCGTGCCCGCCCCTTCGGAGGCGATCCAGAAGCCGCCGCCGCTGGCCGTGGCGATGCCCTCCGGATCGAGGTTGACCGTGCCGTCGGCGTTGATCATGGCGGCCAGGTCATCGGCATCGAAGGTCGAGGCGGCATCCACGTCGGCCGCGGCCGGGACGGCGAGACCGGCCAGCACGCCGGCCGCGTCCGTGATCCGCATCTCGGCGTCGAGCACCGCCGGGGTCTGGCCGAGGTCGATCGAGAAGATCCGGTTGCCGGCGTAGAAGCTGTCGTCGATGGCGTACACGCGATTGGCGTCGGTCGGGTCGGCGGCCAGCCCCGACAGGGCCCCCCAGGGGATCGGCGAGCCGTCGGCGCGGTCGGCGGAGCGCAGGGTCGGATAGACTGGCGCGCCGTCCTGCAGCTGGTAGATATTGAGGGCCGAGCGGAAGGCGTCACCGCGGCTGTCCTCCTCGCTGGCAGCGATCACCAGCCCGCGGGAGGGGATGGCCAGCACGCCCTCGGGGCCGAGGGCCGCGGGCAGGGTCTGGAGGTGGACCGGTGCGGCCGGGTCGGACACATCGAACACATACACCAGGCTGGCGCGCTCGGAGCACAGCAAGAGCCGCTTGTCGTCGCCGAACTGGGCGTATTCGGCGTTCTCGGTCTCGTTGCCCTTGGCGTCGGAGCGGCGGTCCGGGTAGTGGCCGAGCCGGGCCGATTCGTACTCCAGCAGGGTGCCGGCCTGGAAGACCGTATTGCCGGCGGTGTCGAAGATCGTGAAGCCGCGGCTGCCGCCGTTGAGGTCGCCTTCGTCGGCGGTGGCGAAGTGGGTCGTCGAAAGCCAGCTCACGCCGTCCGGCTCGCGCAGCACGCCCAGGGCCGTCTCGGTCTGGGAGACCCGGTTGGGGCGCTCGTCGGTCAGGTCCACGCCCACCAGGTCGGCGGTGCCGGCGCTGAAGTCGGCCGTGACGGCACCGCTGGCGACGTCGATCAGCACCAGGTGGTTGTTCTCCTGCAGCGTGACGACCGCCTTGCCGTCGGCGTTGATGTCCACGTACTCGGGCTCGGGGTCGGTCGGGTACAGGTCGGCCAGGCCGGTCATCGCCACGTCGCGCACGGTCCAGGCCGCGGGGGCGCCGCTGGTGTCCACGATCTGCACCAGGCCGGCGGGGGCCTGGGGCGGGGCGCCGTCGCCCAGGTCTTCGTCGCGCTCGTTCTCGATGGCGATCACGGCATGGGCGCCGTCGGGGCTGACGGCGACCGAGTCGGGCTGGCCGGCCAGGGTGATCACCGCCTCGACGCTGCGGCTGGCGATGTCGATGACCACCAGCTGTCCCGACACATTGACGAAGTCGGCCGAGGTATTCACGGCCACCAGGGCGCGGCCGCCGAGCACCGCCACCGAGGTGGGCTCGCCGCCGAGGGCGATGGCGCCCAGGCCGGTCGGTGCCGCCGGGTCGGTGATGTCCACGAAGCCCACCGATTCGCCCGGGCTGTTGGTGTAGATGAGGGTCATGCCGTCGGTGCTGGCGGCGACGATCTCGGCCGCCGTTTCGTCGTCCGATTCGCAGGAGCTGCCTACCTGGTTACAGACGAAGAAGGATGCCACGCGGTTGAAGGCGCGGCCGGTCTCGGAGGCGGCCGGCGTCGGGTCACTGTTGCTCGAGCTGCCGCCGCAGCCGGCGATCAGGGTGGCGATGGCAAGGGAAAGGGCGGCCTTGGCAGCCGAAGGGCGGAATCTCACGGAGTCCTCGTCTGGGGCGATTGGGGGAAGCGGCCCACCCTAGCGGTGCTGGATGACGGTTTCGTGAAGGCCGTCCGCGGTGGTCTGGCCCCGCGCGGCTCCCGGCCCCGGCCCTGGCGGCCGTGCCGAGCTGCACTTTTCGCCGTCTGAGCGGGCGACGGCGCGTGCGCTGCGGCACGGACACGGCGACCGCCTGCGTCGTCCTGCAGCCGTTTGTCCGGAAGGCTTTTCCCCGGCTCGGGGTGCCCGGGTCAAGCAGGAGTCATATCCCGATCGCCCGGAATGCCGCGCCGCACAAGGGAATCGCAACAATTGAGTACATTTGGAAAACAGTTGCGCAAACATGGGCTGCAAGACTGCGGGCCTGAAAAAGAGGCCATGCCGTCGCACCCCAGCGCGGCAACCGCAGCCGGAAACCGGCGCGGGGCGAGGAGACACGCAAGACAACTAGGAGGGTAGGGGATGTCCGACTCCAACGGGCCATCGGCGACCGCGCTCGATACGTTTCCGCGGCTGCTGATGCATCACGCACGGGTCCGACCCCAGCGCCCGGCGATGCGCGAGAAGGCGTTCGGTATCTGGCAGACCTATACCTGGTCCCAGGTGGCCGAGAACGTCCGGGCCATCGCCTGCGGGCTGGCCGAGCTGGGCTTCCGGCGTGGCGACCGGCTCGCGATCATCGGCGACAACCGCCCCCGGCTGTACTGGTCGGTGGCGGCCTGCCAGTGCCTCGGCGGGATTCCGGTCATGCTCTACCAGGACGCGGTGGCCGAGGAGATGGCCTACGTCCTGCAGGACGCCGAGATCAAGTTCGCCGTGGTCGAGGACCAGGAGCAGGTGGACAAGATGCTCGAGATCGCCGACCAGGTGCCGCTGCTCGAGCACGTGGTGTACGACGAGGCGCGGGGCATGCGCCACTACACCCAGACCATGCTGATGGGCCTCGACGAGCTGCAGGAGATGGGGCGCATCCACGACCGCAACCAGTCCGACTTCCTGAACGGCGAGATCGGCAAGGGCAGCTCCGAGGACATCTCGGTGATGCTCTACACCTCGGGCACCACGGGCAAGCCCAAGGGCGTCTGCCAGACCCACGGCGCCTTCATCGCGGCGGCCAAGGGCGGCGTCGAGTTCGACCGCCTGAGCGAGCGCGAGGACATCCTCTCCTACCTGCCGATGGCCTGGGTGGGCGACCACCTGTTCTCCTTCGCCCAGGCGATGGTGGCCGGCTTCACGATCAACTGCCCGGAGTCGGGCGAGACCGTGATGACCGACCTGCGCGAGATCGGCCCGACCTACTACTTCGCGCCGCCGCGGGTGTTCGAGAACCTGCTGACCCAGGTGATGATCCGCATGGAGGACGCCGGCTGGTTCAAGCGCTCGGTGTTCCACAAGTACCTGGAGGTGGCACGCAAGGTCGGCGCCGACATCCTGGACGGCAAGCCGGTTGCCGCCGGCGACCGCTTCCAGTACTGGCTGGGCAACCTGCTGGTCTTCGGCCCCCTCAAGAACGTGCTGGGCATGAGCCGCATTCGCGTCGCCTACACCGCCGGCGCGGCCATCGGCCCGGACCTGTTCCGCTTCTACCGCTCGATCGGGGTGAACCTGAAGCAGCTCTATGGGCAGACAGAGACCTGCGCCTACGTCTGCCTGCAGCCCGACGGCCAGATCAAGCTCGACAGCGTCGGCGTGCCGGCGCCCCAGGTGGAGGTCAAGCTGGCCGACAGCGGCGAGATCCTGGTGAAGGGCCCGATGCTGCTGAAGGCCTACTACAAGCGCCCGGACGCGACCGCCGAGTCGCTCAACGAGGATGGCTACTTCCTGACCGGCGACGCGGGCTACTTCGACGAGGACGGCCACCTCAAGATCATCGACCGGGCCAAGGACGTGGGCAAGCTCAACGACGGTTCGATGTTCGCGCCCAACTACATCGAGAACAAGCTCAAGTTCTTCCAGCACGTGAAGGAGGCGGTCTGCTTCGGCAGCGGCCACGACTACGTCACTGCCTTCATCAACATCGAGCTCGAGGCGGTGGGCAACTGGGCCGAGCGCCAGGGCATGTCCTACGCCGGCTACACCGACCTGGCCCAGCAGAGCAAGGTGTACGACCTGATCCGCGAGTGCATCGAGAAGGTCAATGCCGAGCTGGTGTCCGACCCGATGATGAGCGGCTCCCAGGTGCGGCGATTCCTGATCCTGCACAAGGAGCTGGACGCCGACGACGGCGAGCTGACGCGGACCCGCAAGGTGCGCCGCAAGTTCGTGGCGGAGCGCTACGAGGTGCTGATCGACGCGCTCTACAGCGACAGAAAGAACCAGTACATCGAGACCGAAGTGAAGTACGAAGACGGCCGTCAGGGCAAGATCGCCGCCGACCTGCGCATCGAGGACTGCAAGACCTTCCCGCCGCAGGCCGGGGCCAAGGCCGCTTGAGGAGGCACCCACAGATGATGAACGACATCGCGCAGGCCGATTCCGCGCAGCAGGCGGCCGGCGGCCGCCAGATCGGCGAGGTGATCCTCGACCTGAAGAACATTTCGCTGTCCTTCGGCGGGGTCAAGGCCCTGACCGACATCAGCTTCAACGTGCGCGAGCACGAGATCCGCTCGATCATCGGC
>JAGRFX010000174.1 GCA_020445805.1 Rhodocyclaceae bacterium | reverse complement strand
GCCCAGGTGGCGCTGCTGCTCGACGGAGGCCGGCTCGGTGTCGCCCTGGGTGACGATGATGCGGCGCAGGGTCGAGCGGTACTCGCCCGGGACTTCCTGCCAGGCGGCCTCGCCCTTGTGGTCGCCGAAGTTCACCTTGCGTTCCTGCTCGGGCGGGGTCAGGAAGATGCCCCAGCGGTAGTCCGGCATCTTCACGTGGCCGAAGTGGGCCCAGCCGTCGGCCTCGACGCTGACCGCGGTGCGCAGGTACACGTCGTAGTCGGTGGAGCCGTCCGGACCCATCTCGCCCCACCAGTCCAGGAAGGCGGGCTGCCAGTTCTCGAGCGCGCGCTGCAGGGTGCGGTTGTTCGAGAGGTCCACGTTGTTGGGGATCCGTTCGCTGTAGTTGATTGCCATTGTCATATCTCCAGATCGTCTCGAAGTGCTGCGCCCTTCGGGCGTCAGCCACTTCACTTGCCAAGGGCCTCCTGAACCGGAATGGCGCGCCGACGGCTTCGGCAGAGGGTCGGCCGGGTTCCGGTTGAACGAGGAATAGGGTCGGGGCCGCCCGCTGGCGGGCCCTTCAGGTCACACGCGGTTCCAGTCGAACTGGGGCTTCTTGCCCGAGCCGAACAGCTTCAGCGCGCCGGACTCGCCGACCGCGTTGGGCCGGATGAAGATCCAGTTCTGCCAGGCCGATAGGCGGCCGAAGACGCGGGTGTTCATGGTCTCGAAGATGCCGAAGCGCAGGTTGGCCTCGAGGCCGGTGAGGGCGTCGGGCGACAGGGCCACGCGCTCTTCCTGGGCGATGCGCACCTCGTCGGCCCAGTCGAGCTCGTCGGGGATCTCGGTGACCAGGCCCAGCTCCATGGCCCGGGCCGGGGAGAGGGGCTCGCCCAGGTTGGCGTAGGCGGCCTGGGTCGGGGCCTCGTCGTTGTAGAAGCGCGAGGCGATCCGCGACAGGCCATTGACCATCGGCAGCAGGCCGGTGTTCATGACCGACAGGGCGATGCGGTTGGTTTCCTTCTCGTCGTCCAGCATGTAGCTGCGGTCGGCGGCCAGGGCCAGCTCCAGCAGGGTGCCGGCGAAGCAGCTGCCCGGCTCGATCAGGGCATACAGGCTGCGCGAGGAGACATCCAGGCGGGAGAGCGTGCGGCGGAGCATGCCGACCGTCTCGCGCACCAGCCAGTGGACCTTGTGGGCCTCGAGGGTGGCATCGCTGTCGAGCACCACGCGGGCGTCGCCCTCGGTGCGCAGCACCCACAGGCCCACGTCGTTGTGGTTGGTGCGCAGGTTGAGGATCGCGTCGTCCAGCTCGCGGGCCATCTGCAGCGGCCACCAGTTTGCGCCCTGGGCCAGCATCTCGTCCGGTGTGCGGGCGGTGACGGCGGCGGGGGCCTTGACGGTCAGGGTCACGGAGCGCTTTTCGGCGTCGATGGCGGCATCCACGAAGGTGTAGTGGTAGCCGGCGGCGTCGATGCTGCGCTCGAGCGGGGTCAGCGCCACGCCCTTCGAATCGTTCGGGCGGTGGCTGCCGGCGGCCAGGGCGGCGGCGCGCTGGCGGATGTGGTCGTCGAACTGCTGGGCGCGCACCACGTCATCCACCAGCTTCCATTCCACCGCGCGCTTGCCGCGCACGCCTTCGGAGATGGTGCAGAAGATGTCGGCGTGGTCGCGGCGCACCTTGCGCTTGTCGGTCACGCGGGTCAGGCCGCCGGTGCCGGGCAGCACGCCCAGCAGGGGCACCTCGGGCAGGCTGACGGAGGAGTTGCGGTCGTCCACCAGCACGATCTCGTCGCAGGCCAGGGCCAGCTCGTAGCCGCCGCCGGCGGTGGTGCCGTTGCAGGCGGCGATGAACTTCAGGCCGGAGTGCTGGCTGGAGTCCTCGATGCCGTTGCGGGTCTCGTTGGTGAACTTGCAGAAGTTGACCTTCCAGGCGTGGGTCGAGAGGCCCAGCATGTAGATGTTGGCGCCCGAGCAGAAGATCTTCGGCTTGCCGCTGGTGAACACCACGGTCCGCACTTCCGGGTGCTCGAAGCGGATGCGCTGCAGGGCGTCGTGGAGCTCGATGTCCACGCCCAGGTCGTAGGAGTTCAGCTTCAGCTTGTAGCCGGGACGGATGCCACCGTCCTCGTTGATGTCGAGGGTCAGGGTGGCGACCTCGCCATCGAAGCTCATGCGCCAGTGCTTGTACTGGGCGGGCTGGACCTGGTAGTCCACCCGGTCGCTGGCCATCGGGGCCTGCGTGTTTGCGGCTGCTGCTTCCACTGTTGTCTCCTCCGTGGGTCTAACTCGATATGAGTTGCCGAAGCTGCGAGAAGCTCTTGTCGACGTCCTCTCCCGAGGTGTCGATCGTCTCGTCGGCACGGCTGTACATGGGTTCCCGGGCATCCAGGATCCGTTTCAGGTCGTCCATGGCCTCGTCATTGCCGGCCATGGGTCTCAGGTCGCCCTGCGCAATCACGCGGGCCATGTGCTCTTCCGGCTGCGCCTTGATCCAGACGGTGAAGCAGCAGGAGAGCAGGTAGTCATAGGTGTCGGGGCGCGACACGATGCCGCCGCCCACCGAGATCACGCCCTCGGTGTTGTCGCGCAGCACGCGCTCGAGCACCTGCTTCTCGATGCGGCGGTAACCGGACTGGCCATAGAGCGAGAAGATCTCGCTGATGGGCATGCCGGTCTCGCGCTCGATTTCCTTGTCGAGCTCGACGAAGGGGGCGCCCATCTCCTTGGCGAGGCGGGTGCCGAGGGTCGTCTTGCCGGCGCCGCGCAGGCCGATCAGGGCCACGCGCTTGCGGCGCACGGCTTCCTCATGACCGAAGTCGCGCATCAGCCGGAACACCACTTCTTCCAGGCGGTGCTGGGGCAGCCGCTCGAGGAAGCGCCGGATCAGCCGGCGCTCGACCGTGTCCTCGCCTTCGCTGGTCAGCAGCTCGACGAGGGAGACGCCGAGCGCGGTGGCGATGTGGCGGAGCAGGACGATCGAGACGTTGCCTTCGCCGCTCTCCAGATGGGCCAGATGGCGCTCCGATACCTGGGCCTCTGCCGCCACCAGCTTGCGGGTCATCCCGCGCCGGTCGCGGATCTCGCGCACCCGGCTGCCCAGTTCGCGCAGGAACTGCTGGTCGGGGTTGATCGCCTCGACGACTTCGTCGGGGGTCTCGATCGCGCTATCAGGAGGGGTCAGTGTGTGCTTGGACATGAAGTAAAGTGCCTCGGTGAGATGAACAATAATTCGTCGACGTTCGTGCGTCAACAGAAAAATGCAATTTAATGCAGCTTATTGCTTCGGTGCTGAGTGCTGTGCTGCAACATAACGCATGTTTTTCCGCATTTCTGGGCGGTCTCTATTTAGAACATGCAGTAAAGTGCTTGACACGGTTCCGCCTGGATGTATTCTATAGCCACTGCGCGGTCACTTGGCCTCGCCCGGAAGCAACCATATCCCGCAGGCCGTGCCGGCCTGCGATGCACAGGAGATCCACCCGCCCATGCGCCTGCCTAACTACATCTGTGATCGCTGGATCGAGTCTGCCGGGGAGGGCGTCGCGCTGAGCAACCCGGTTTCCGGCGAACGCCTGGTGAGCGTGGGCTCGGACGGGCTGGACCTGGCGGCGGCACTGGCCCATGCACGCCAGGTCGGCGGCACGGCCCTGCGCCAGCTGAGCCACGGCGAGCGGGCCGGGCTGCTGGCGCGCATCGCCGAGTTGCTGGCGGAGAAGCGGGCCGACTATTTCGATATCTCGCGCCGCAATTCGGGCGCGACGGAAGCCGATGCCGGCTTCGACGTGGATGGCGCCATCTACACCCTCAAGTCCTACGTGCGCTCGGGCAAGGCCCTGGGCGACACCCGCGGCTGGGTGGAGGGTGCCCGGGTGCCCCTGTCGAAGGAAGGCAACTTCGTCGGCCAGCACTTCCTGGTGCCCCAGCAGGGCGTGGCGATCTTCATCAACGCCTTCAATTTCCCGGCCTGGGCCCTGTGGGAGAAGGCCGCGCCGGCGCTGCTGGCCGGCATGCCGGTGGTGGTCAAGCCGGCCACGCCCACGGCCTGGCTGGCCCAGCGCATGGTGGCCGACGTCGTCGAAGCCGGCATCCTGCCGGCCGGCGCGCTGTCCATCGTCTGCGGTGGCGCCCGGGACCTGCTCGACCATGTGCGCGAAGGCGACGTGGTCTCCTTCACCGGCTCGGCGGACACCGCGCGCCGCGTCCGCACCCACCCGGCCGTCGTCGAGCACAGCGTGCGCGTGAATGTGGAGGCCGACAGCGTCAATTCCGCGGTGCTCGGGCCTGATGCGGCCCCCGGCAGCGCCGAGTTCGACCTGGCGGTGCGCGAGGTGGTGCGCGAGATGACCATCAAGAGCGGGCAGAAGTGCACGGCCATCCGCCGGGTCTTCGTGCCGGCGGCCCACGCCCACGCCCTGGCCGATGCGGTGGCCTCGAAGCTCGGCCGGATCACGGTCGGCGATCCGGCGGCGGAGGGCGTGCGGATGGGGCCGCTGGTGAGCCGCGCCCAGCAGTTGGCGGCGCTGGAGGGTATCGCCACCCTGCGCACGGAGTGCGAACTGTTGTGTGGCGGGCCGGAGAACTTTGCGCCGGTGGGTGCGACGGCGGGCGCGGGGGCCTTCGTGCCGCCCACGCTGCTGTTCTGCGCCGACGGCGAGCGCGCCGAGGTGGTGCACCAGGTGGAGGTCTTCGGGCCGGTGGCGACGGTGATCCCCTACGCCGACGCCGCGTCGCTGGTGCGCATGGTGCGCCGGGGCGAGGGCTCGCTGGTGGCCTCCGTCTATTCGTCGGATGCGGCCTTCACCGACGCGCTGGTGGCGGACATCGCCGACCTGCACGGCCGGCTGATGGTGGTGGACGCCGCGGTGGGCAGCGCCCACACGGGCCACGGCAACGCGATGCCCACCTGCCTGCACGGCGGTCCGGGGCGCGCCGGCGGTGGCGAGGAACTGGGCGGCATGCGGGCGCTGGGGCTGTACCTGCGCCGGCACGTGGTGCAGGGCTCGCCCGAGCGGATCGCCGCGCTGGCCGAAGGCTGCGCCGACGCCGCGACCCTTTGGGCATGAACTGAGGACATCCGGACATGAGTGTCGAGAATTTCGTTGCGCTGGTTGCAGAGGTCACGGCGGCCATCGATGGCCTGCCGGTCGATAAATCGCTGGAGGCCGAACTGAACCGCCGCTTTCCGGCCGACGGCGAGGTCTTCCAGGGCATCGCGGCGGCCTGCCGCGACGGTGTCGCCGAGGGCTGGATGTGCAAGCACGAGCAGGGCGGCATCCGCTTCGGCCGGGTCGCCAAGCCGGGTCCGCAACTGCACGGCTTCTCGATCGACGTGGTCGAGATGGCCGACGTGGTGGGACCCCACCATGAGCATCCCCAGGGCGAGATCGACATGATCATGCCCCTCGAGGGCGAGGCCCGCTTCGACGGCGCGGGTGCCGGCTGGTTCGTGTATGGGCCGGGCAGTGCCCACCGGCCGACCGTCACGGGGGGCAGGGCCCATGTGCTCTACCTGCTGCCGGGCGGCGAGATCCGCTTTACGGGCCAGTAGGCCCCCTGATCACACCGACGTGGGCCCGACGCAGGCCGCACGCACCAGGACAAGAGAAACCAGGAGACAAAGATGCCGGAACTGAGCCGGGCGGACCACAGCACGAGTCCGCCGATCATCGACATACCGCGCCGCTACAACGCCGCCGCCGACCTGATCGGCCGCAACCTCGCGGCCGGGCGCGGCGACAAGACGGCCTTCATCGACGACCGCGGCCGCTGCACCTACGCCGAGCTCGACCGTCGCACCGACGCCTGTGCCAACGCGCTGCGGGCCCTCGGCGTGCAGCGCGAGCAGCGCGTGCTGATGTGCATTCACGACACCATCGACTTCCCGACGGTGTTCCTGGGCGCCATCAAGGCCGGCATCGTACCGGTGGCGGTCAACACCCTGCTGACCCAGGGTGACTACGAATACATGCTGCGCGACAGCCGGGCCCGCGTGGCGCTGGTCTCGGCGGCGCTGCTGCCGCTCTTCCTGCCGCTGGTGGGCAAGGTCCCGACCCTCGAGCGCCTCATCGTCTCGGGGGGCGCGGCCGGGCCGGACGCCCTGGCGGCCCTGCTCGAGGAGCACGCCGGACCCTGCGAGCTGGCCGACACCACCTGCGACGATATCTGCTTCTGGCTGTATTCGTCGGGCTCCACCGGCTCGCCCAAGGGCACCACCCATGTCCACGCCAGCCTGATCCAGACCGCCGAACTGTACGGCCGGCCGATCCTGGGCATCCGCGAGGACGACGTGGTGTTCTCGGCGGCCAAGCTGTTCTTCGCCTACGGCCTGGGCAACGGCCTGACCTTCCCGATGGCGGTGGGCGCCACCGCGGTGCTGATGGCCGAGCGGCCGACGCCGGCGGCGGTGGGCCAGCGCCTGACCGAGCACCGGCCGACCCTCTTCTACGGGGTGCCGACCCTGTTTGCCGGGATGCTGGCGAGCGCGGACCTGCCGGCCCGCGAGCAGGTTGCCCTGCGCCGCTGCGCGTCGGCCGGCGAGGCCCTGCCGGAGGAGATCGGCAAGCGCTGGACCGAGCATTTCGGGGTCGAGATCCTGGACGGCATCGGCTCCACCGAGATGCTGCACATCTTCCTCTCCAACCGGGCCGGGCAGGTGCGCTACGGCACCACCGGCACCCCGGTGCCGGGCTACGAGGTGCGGCTCACCGACGAGGACGGCCACGAGGTGGCACCGGGCGAGGTGGGCGAGCTGCAGATCCGTGGCCCGTCGAGCTCGGCCGGCTACTGGAACAACCGCAGCAAGACCCGCCACACCTTCCTGGGCGAGTGGACCCGCAGCGGCGACAAGTACAGCGTGACCCCGGACGGCTACTACGTCTATTCGGGCCGCAGCGACGACATGCTCAAGGTCAGCGGCATCTATGTGTCGCCGATCGAGGTGGAGTCGGTGCTGATCACCCACGACGCGGTGCTGGAGGCGGCGGTGGTCGGCCAGGAAGACGAGGACAGGCTGATCAAGCCCAAGGCCTACGTGGTGCTGAAGCCCGGCGTGAAGGCCGGCGACGCGCTGGCGGCCGACCTCAAGGCCCACGTCAAGAGCCTGCTGGCCCCCTACAAGTACCCCCGCTGGTTCGAGTTCGTCGAGGAGCTGCCCAAGACGGCCACCGGCAAGATCCAGCGCTTCAAGCTGCGCGCGCTGTCCCGTCGCTGAGCGCCCGCCGGAGAAACTCATGACCAATGCGATCGACATCATCAAGGACGAGCACCGCTCCATGGGCGCGGTGATCAAGGGCCTGCAGGCCAACGTGGCCGCGGCGCGCAACAGCAGCGCCGAGCCGGACCTCCACCTGTTCGGCGCGATGCTGGACTACATCGAGGCCTTCCCCGACCGCCTGCACCACCCCAAGGAAGACGAATACCTGTTCCGCTTCCTGCGCATGCGCTCCGAGGCCGCCGTGCAGGTGCTGGACGAACTGGAAGCCCAGCACGCCCGCTGCGCCGAGCTGCTCGGCGGCCTGCGTGCCGCCCTCGACGCGGCCCGCGAGGGCGCCGGCCTGGCGGGCTTTTCCCGCGCGCTGGATGCCTACGCCGAGTTCATGTGGACCCACATGGGCACCGAGGAGGAGGTGGTGCTGCCCCTCGCCGAGGCCCACCTGACAGCGGAAGACTGGGCCGCCATCGACGCCGCCTTCGCGGCCAACCGCGCCGGCCAGTGGTAGCGACACCCGGCGCGACGGCCGTCGCGCCGAATTCTTTCCGGGCGAGCGCCGCTCGACCGGCCAATGGAAGAAGCAGAGGAGACAAGAACATGGAAAAGACGATCAACCGACTGTCCGGGCTGCTGGCCGGCGCCGCGCTGCTGGGCCTGGCGATGCCGGCGGCTCACGCTGCCGACGCCGTCAAGGTGGGCCTGATGCTGCCGGCCACCGGGACCTACGCCAAGCTGGGCACCGCGATCACCAACGGCTTCAAGCTCTATGCCGATGAGAACGGCGGCAAGATCGGCGGGGTGACGGTCGAGTACTCGATGGTGGACGACGAGTCCGACCCGGCCAAGGCCACCGAGAACGCCAACAAGCTGGTCAAGCGCGACGCGGTGGACGTGCTGGTGGGCACCGTGCATTCGGGCGTGGCCATGGCCATGGCCAAGGTCGCCCGCGGCACCAAGACCCTGATGATCGTGCCGAACGCCGGCGCCGACGAGCTGACCGGGCCCCTCTGTGCGCCCAACATCTTCCGCACCTCCTTCACCAACTGGCAGCCGTCCTACGCCATGGGGCCGGTGCTGCTCGGCAAGGGCGTCAAGAAGGTGGTGACCCTGACCTGGAAGTACTCGGCCGGCCTGCAGGCCATCGACGGCTTCAAGGAGTCCTTCACCGCGGGCGGCGGCGAGATCGTCAAGGAGCTGACGCTGCCCTTCCCGAACACCGAGTTCCAGCCCTACCTGACCGAGATCGCCTCCCTCAAGCCGGACGCCGTGTTCGTGTTCTTCGCGGGCGGTGGTGCCGTGAAGCTGGCCAAGGACTACGCGGCCGCCGGCCTCAAGGATTCGATCCCGCTCTACGGCTCGGGCTTCCTCACCGACGGCACGCTGGACGCCATGGGCGGCGCCGGCGAGGGCCTGCTGACCACGCTGCACTATGCCGACGGCCTCGACAACGCCAAGGACAAGGCCTTCCGCGCCGCCTACGAGAAGGCCTACGGCATGGCGCCCGACGTCTATGCGGTGCAGGGCTACGACGCCGCCCAGCTGCTGGCCGCCGGCCTGACCGCCGTCCAGGGCAAGGTCGAAGACCGCCAGGGCATGATCAAGGCCATGGAGGCCGCGCACATCGACAGCCCGCGCGGCACCTTCAGCATGTCGGCCGCCCACAACCCGGTGCAGGACATCTACCTGCGCGAGGCCAAGGGTTCGGTGAACCCGGTGGTGTCGGTGGCCTCCAAGGCCCTGGCCGACCCGGCCCGCGGCTGCTCGATGCAGTAAGCGCCCCTCTCCACGCCACACCCCGATCCTTCGCATCCGGGTGCCCCCGCGGGCACCCGGAGGGGAGCCCTCATGGATATTTTCTCGTTCCTGGTGCAGACGCTGAACGCGGCCCAGTACGGCCTGCTGCTGTTCCTGGTGGCCAGCGGGCTGACGCTGGTGTTCGGCATCATGGGCATCATCAACCTGGCCCACGGCAGCTTCTACATGGCCGGCGCCT
>JAGRFX010000173.1 GCA_020445805.1 Rhodocyclaceae bacterium | reverse complement strand
CAGGAGCTTGCGCAGGTAGCCCAGCAGGAAGTCGATGTTCAGGCTGCGCTCGTGGGCCTCGTCGAGAATCAGGGTGTCGTAGGCCGCCAGCAAGGGATCGCCCTGGGTCTCGGCGAGCAGGATGCCGTCGGTCATCAGCTTGACGTAGCTGGCCGGGGACAGGCGGTCGGTGAAGCGGATCTTGTAGCCCACCGCCTGGCCCAGCTCGCCGTGGAGCTCCTGGGCAATACGGCTGGCCGTGGCCCGGGCGGCCAGGCGGCGCGGCTGGGTATGGCCGATCAGGCCGCTGGCGCCGCGGCCGAGATCGAGACAGATCTTGGGCAGCTGGGTGGTCTTGCCCGAGCCGGTCTCGCCGCAGACGATCACGACCTGGTGGTCGCGAATGGCCTGCGCGATCTCGTCCCGCCGCTGGTTGACCGGCAGCTCGGGGGGAAACTCGGGCCTGGGCAGGGCCGCGACCCTGCCGGCCCGCGCCGCCACCGACGCCTCCAGGTCCTGGCGCAGGGCCTCGGGCAGGTCGGCCAGGACTGCAGGCCTTTGCCGCAGCCCTCGCAGCCGCTTTCGCAGACGCGGCCGGTCGGACGAGAGGCAGGTCTCGAGGAGCTGGAACGGATCGCCGGACATCAGGCCTGCAGTCGCGCGATGGTCCAGAAGCCGAGAGCGGTCATGGTGAGGGAGCCGGTCAGGTGCACGCTGGCGGTCAGGACCGCCCAGCCATAGTGGGCCGCATGGAACAGCTGGACGACCTCGGCCGAGAAGGTCGAGAAGGTGGTCAGGGCGCCGAGGAAGCCCGTGATCACGAAGAGCCGCAGCTCATGGGGCAGCCCGTGGTGGGCCGTGAATAGCGCCAGCGCGAGGCCGATCAGGTAGCCACCGGTCAGGTTGGCGATCAGGGTCCCCAGGGGCAGGTGGGCGAGGACCGGATTGAACCGCGTGCCGAGCCACCAGCGCAGCCACGCGCCACAGGCGGCCCCCAGGCCAACGGCAAGAAAACCAGCAGGATTCATGACAACCAGACAGGAGAGCGACGGCAAAACAGGATTGTACCTGCTGCAGCGCACCGAAAAGGCACCGGGCCGAGGCCGCTCAGCTGTCGAGGGGCGGCAGCTCGGTCAGGGTGTCCAGCTGCCCCGCCAGGATCGCGGCGTAGGCTTCGGCCGGCAGGGGTGGCGCAAAGAGGTAGCCCTGCATCACGCTGCAGCCGGTACGCACCAGATGGCGCGCCTGTTCGATCGACTCGACGCCCTCGGCGACCACCCCCATGTTCAGCGTGCGCGACATGGCGACGATGGAGGAGACGATGGCCGCGTCCGAGCTGTCGGTCTCGATGTCGCGCACGAAAGAGCGGTCGATCTTGAGCGTCGTCAGCCGGAATCGCTTGAGGTAGGCGAGCGATGAGTAGCCGGTGCCGAAGTCGTCCACAGCCACGTTCAGGCCCCGCGCATGGAGGTCGTCGAGAATCTAGACGGCCATGGCGGGGTCGCCGATCAGCGCGCTCTCGGTGAGCTCGAACTCGATGTCCCGCCCATCGAGCCCGTAGCGGTCCATGATGCGGACCACCGACTCCACCAGCCCGGAGAACTTGAAGTGGGACGCCGACAGGTTGACGGCAATGCGTCGGCGCGGAAGCCCGGCATCGCGCCACTGGGCGACCTGCCGGCAGGCCGAGTCGATGACCCACTCGGACAGCGGGATGATCAGGCCCATTTCCTCGGCCAGGGGGATGAACTCGACCGGAGAGACGTTGCCCCGCACCGGATCTCGCCAGCGCAACAGGGCTTCGGCGCCGATCACGCAGCGGGCATCGAGGTCCACCTTGGGCTGGTAATGCAGGGCGAATCCGAGTTTCAGCTCCATCGCCAGGCGGAGACTGCTCTCCAGCTGCAGGCGCCCGACGGACTGCTCCCGCATCCGGTTCGAGTACTCGAGCACATTGCCGCCCACCGGGTCACGCTTGGCCTGGCGCAGCGCGGTCTCGGCGCTCTTGAGCAGGGATTCGGCCGAATCCCCGTGGCCCGGAAAGCGGGCCACGCCCACGCTGGCCTGCATCACCAGCGAATGCTTCATGACTTCGATCGGGGCGCTGACGCGCGCCTGCAATTCGCCCACCACCTCGACCGCGCTGCCGGACCCGTCCAGCACGTGGGCCCGGGCCATGACCGCAAACTGGTCCGGGCCATAGCGCGCCGTGGTCGCCAGCTCGGTATCGTCGGTCACGTCGCCACTGCCGAGCACCTCGCGGGCGAATTCGCGCAGGCGGCTGGAAACGACCTGCAGCACCTGGTCGGCCCCTTCCCGGCCCAGGCTGTCGTTGAGCAGCCCGAAGCGGTGCAGGTCGAGCAGCACGATGGCCACCGCCTCGCCCACCCTCGAGGCGCGCAGCAGGGACGCTTCGAGCGCTTCGCGGAAGGCGTTGCGGTTGGGCAGCCCGGTCAGGGGGTCGAAGTAGGCGAGATAGCGGATGCGCCGCTCGGCATCGACCTGTTCGGTCACATCCTGGACGGTGCCGTGGGCACCGCTGACCTGCCCCTGGGCATCGAACTCCGGCACGGCCGTATCGCGCAGGGTATGGACCGAGCCGTCCGGCCAGACCGTCCGATAATCGACCTGGTAGGCCTGGCCGTCGCGCAGGCCCTCGAGCGCCTCCTCGAGCACCTCCCGATCGCCCGGGTGGACAAAGTTGAGGGGTTCCTCGAGACGGCGCGGGCGACGCCCCGCGGCGACACCGAACAGTTCGGGATAGGTCGTCGAACCGTCGAGCAGTTCATTGCGGGCATCCCAGTTCCAGCTGCCCATGCGCGCCACCCGCTGCGCCTGCAGCAGGCGCGCCTCGCTGATCGCGAGGGCCCGGCGCATTTCGGATGCCCGCAGCACGTAGCGCACCCGGTGCCCGAGCAGGGTCCAGTTGAGGGGCTTGGAGATGAAGTCGGTCGCGCCGGCCTCGTAGGCCTTGTCGATCGATTCGCTGCCCTCCAGGCCGGTCAGCATGATGATGGGCACGTGCTGACCCACGCTGTCATGGCGGATCGTCCTGCAGACCTGAAAGCCGTTGATATCCGGCATCACCACATCGAGCAGCACCAGATCCGGCAGGCGGCGCCGGAACAGCTCGAGCGCCAGCGCTCCCCCGGCGGCCTCGAGGGTCTCGATGCCCAGCACCGACAGCGCCTCGACGGTCAGCATGCGCGTGGTCGCGTCGTCATCCACCACCAGCACCAGCGGGGCCGACGTGGCGCTCATGCGTCCAGCCTCCAGTCGGCGAGCATGGCCTCGTCGGCCAGCCCTTCCTTCAGCAGCGCCCGCAGGTAGTCACGGAATGCCGCCTCCATGCGCGCCGGCAGGCCGGCCGCAGCATCGGCGCGGCCGGCCTTGACGAGGGCATCGAGTTCGGTCGCCAGCGCCGCCAGGCGCAGGGCACCGACCGAAGCCGCCGCCGACTTCGTCTTGTGGGCGATCTTGCGAACCTCCTCCCAGTCACCGGTATCGGCCCGCAGGCGCGCCGCCCGCAGGGAGTCGCCGGTCTCGCCCACGAACATGCGCGTGACGCGCCCGAGCAGGGGCGCCTCCCGATTGCCATTGACGCCGGGGAGGCCCAGCAGCGGTTCCCAGGAGAAGGCCGGTACGCTCCCCTGGGGTGCCGACACGGGCTCGGGCTCCAGGGTCGGCGGCCGCTCGGGTTCGGGCGTACGCCCCTCCACCACGGGCAGGAAGCGCTGCAGGGTCGCCGCGATCTGGTCCCGGCTGACCGGCTTGGTCAGGTAATCGTCCATGCCTGCCGCGGTACACGCATCGCGATCGTCCTTGAGGGCGTTGGCCGTCAGGGCAACGATCGGCACCCGTCGGTCGCGGCCCTCGCCGCGTTCCGCCTCGCGGATCATGCTGGTCGCCGTCAGGCCATCCATGACCGGCATCTGGAGATCCATGAGAATCAGGTCGAAGCGCTCGTTGGCGCAGGCGCGCACGGCCTGCTGCCCGTTGCCGGCCGTGGACACCCGACAGCCCAGCGAGCGCAGGATGGCACTGGCGATCTCCTGGTTGACCGGATGGTCCTCGGCCAACAGGATGCTGGCGTCGAAGATCACCAGCGAGCGCCGGTTGCCGGCATCCTGGGCGCTCCAGCGCAGGCCCAGGCGCCGGAATTCGTGCCGCGCAACCGGCTTGGCGAGGACCAGCCTGGCACCGGCCCGGCCGGCCTCTTCCGCGTCAACCGCGCCGTTGATCCGGGTCAGCGCCGCCACCTGATGCCCCGCCGCGCTCAGCTTGGCAATCGCCGCGAGGCTATCATCGTCGGACACGGCACGGTCCACCACGACCCAGTCGAATCGACGCTCGTCGGCGGCGGCGAGCAGATCGGCCAGGCGGGAGAAACCGTACACGCTCCAGCCCAGGGAGCGGCCCTGGAGATTGAGGGACTCGCGCAGGCTGCGGCTGGCGGCCAGGACGGCAATGGTCTGTGCGGCCGGCGCCTCCGCGCCCCCCGCACCGCTGTCCTGGGTGCCTGGCTGGAAGGCGAAGGTGGCGGCGAAGACGGAACCGCATTCGTCACCCGGCCGATGAACGATGTCACCGCCCATGCAGCGGGCCAGCTGGCGGGCGATGGCGAGCCCGAGCCCGCTGCCGCCGTAGCGCCGCGCCATCGAGCTGTCCCCCTGCGAGAAGGACTGGAACAGGCGGGCGCGAGCCTCCGGCGGCACGCCGATCCCCGTGTCCTCGACTTCGGCGCGCAGCATCCACGGGCCCCCGCTGGTCCTGGGCGTGGCGCTCGTCAGGCGCAGGATGACCTCGCCGTTGGCGGTGAACTTGACGGCATTGGAGAGCAGATTGCCGAGGACCTGGCGGAAGCGGTGCGGATCGCCGCGAACCCCCTCCGGCACATCGGCCTCGAGCAGGGGAATCAGTTCGAGCCCTTTCGACTGGGCCCGGTCGGCGAACATGGCGACCGCATCCTCGGCCACCTTGGCCGGCGAGAACTCGACGTGTTCCAGATCGAGCTTGCCCGCCTCGATCTTCGAGAAGTCCAGAATGTCCGAGATGATCGCCAGCAGCGCTTCGCCCGAGCTCTGCAACATGTCCACCAGGCGCTGCTGGCGACTGTCCAGATGGGTGTCGCGCATCAGGTCGGTCATGCCCAGGATGCCGTTGAGCGGCGTACGGATCTCGTGGCTCATGTTGGCCAGGAACAGGCTCTTGGCCCGGTTGGCACTCTCGGCCTGATCCTTGGCCAGGACCAGTTCGGCCGTGCGCTGGGTGACCTCCAGCTCGAGCCGGTCACGGTGCTGCTCGAGCTCCCTGTCGCGGACCTCGATCTCGCCGAGCATGGTATTCACGCCGGTGATCACTTCGCCCACCTCGTCCTCTTCGCCCCGTGGCGCGCGAATCGCGTAGCGGCGGGTCTCGCCCACCTCGCGCACCGTCGCGGCCAGGCGCTGCAGGGGCCCCAGGATGGACGGGACCATGCGGCGCAGCAGCGCCAGCGCCACGAAGGACGCCAGTGCCACCGCCGCCACGGCCACCAGCACCCGGGCCGCCATATCGAGAATCCGCTCGCTCAGGTCGAGCTCGATGGCCACGTAGCCGACGAGCTCGCCGTCCGCCCGCAGGGGGCGGGCAAACTGGGTCCGCAGTCCCGACCAGCGCACCTCGCCATTGCGGGTCGCGTCGACAATCGCCTGGAAGCTTCCGCTCGCCCCTGCCTCATCGCCGGGCGGATAGCTGGCGAAGACCTCGCCGCCGGGTCGCAGCAGCGCGACCCGATAGACGTTGTCCAGGTGGCGCAGGGACTTCAGGAGCTGGGTCGCGGTTGCCGTGTCCTCGAAGCGGATCGGGGCCACCCCGTTTTCGATCACCAGCTCGGACAGGGTCACGATCTCGAGCTCGATCCGCGACACCTCCTCCTTGACTTCGGCACCCAGCATCACCAGCGTCGTCAGCGCCAGCGCCGAGGCGATGCAGATCACCAGGATGCGCCGGAGCCGGACGACGATGCTGATCGCGCGCGCGCCCATCAGCGTCCCTCCAGGCCGACGATGTGCCGGGCAATCTTCATGAGCTGGGCGCTGGGGCGCAGTCCGGCCCGTTGCAGGGCCTCGGCGTTGATGTCGAATCGGATCCGGTCATCGACGGTGGCAAAGCCGATCGCGCCGCCCGCTTCGACGAAACCGTCGAGGTCACTGACCGTGAGCACCGGGGCCTGGCCCAGCCCGCGCAGCAGGCTCGCCACGCGACGCTCCTCGGAACCGGAAACGAACAGCACGTGGCAACCCTCGGTCTGCTCCGGCAGGACCAGCATCCGGACATCCACGGCCCGGTTCTGGGCCTGCTTGCCATCGATGGCCTCCAGGGCAGCGCCGAACGGATCCCGGCCGAGCACGCAGAGCTGGATCGGCTCGCCTTCGTGGAGGCTGCCTGCCGGCCACTCAATGTAGCGGGCGAAGTTGAGGAGGAAGACCGCCTTCAGCTGGTACTCGGTCGGCTGGGCAAGCGCATCCCGGTCCGTTGCCAAGGCGACGAACATCAGGCTCAGGAGGGCTGCCAGCAGGCGTTTCATGGCTGGGTCAATGCGCTCAGAAGCGAAGGGTGCCCTTCAGGAAGGCCCGCCGCGGCGCATAGCCCTGGGCGTTTGGAAAGAAGTCCGACGCGAACTCGGGGTGGCTGTCGTCGAACAGGTTCTGGACGTAGAAGGACAGTTCGAAATGCTCGGTGGCCCGCCAGCGATAGTTCATGTCGATCGCCTGGTAGGAGGGAATGGGGTCGCCGAAGCGACCCGCGCCCAGCGCACCCACATAACGCCACATGATGTCCACGTCCTGCTTGCGCGGCAGGTCGATGGCAGCACGCAGGTTGGCCAGCTGGTGCGGCAAGGACGCCACCACGTCGCTGGAGCCGTCCGTCAGGCCGTCACCGGAGTCGGCGTTCTGGACCGACCAGGCGCCGGACAGGCGCAGTTCGGGGCTCACGGGCATCTCGAAGCTGAACTCGAGCCCCAGCACGTGGGCGCGCCCGCCGTTGAGGCGGTACAGGTACTGGTCGGCCACGACCGGGAAACCCAGGGAGCCCGGGACCGAGAAGTTTCCCAGCTCGTTGACCAGCAGATCCTTGAACTCGTGACGATAGGCGACCGCCTCGATACTGCCGGCGCCGATCTGGCGCCGCACGCCGAGCTCGAAGGCCGTCAGGCGCTCGGCATCCAGCATCTGGTCCGAGGGCGCGGACAGAATGGCCGCCCCGCAGGTCACGCCGGCTGCAACGCAGGGCGCGGGCTGGAACGGGGCCGGAAGCGCCATGACGCCGAAAATGATCTGGGCATACTGCTCGCCCAGCGAGGGGGTCCGGGAGGCCCGTGAGACATGGGCCCAGATGCTGTCCTGGTCGGTCGGGGTCCACAGCAGGCGGATGTTCGGCTGCCATTCGGTGTCGGCCAGTGAGTTGCGCTCGACGCGCGTACCCAGGGTCAGCTTCCAGCGCTTGGGCTGGAGGGTGATCTCGTCCTGAAGGAAGGCCGAGATCACCGACTCGGTGCCGTAGTCGGGCGAGAAGGTCAGCACCGGCGCGGCCTCGTCCAGATCGAAGGCGATGGAGCGGGCGCCGGCGCCCCAGATCAGTTCGTGGTCGCCCAGGGCCGCCAGTCGATGCTGGAAATCCACGTCGGTCGTGTTCAGGATGCCCCTCGCCTCGCCGGCCACGCCGGCCGAGAGGTGGTCCACATAGGCGCGCACCTGGGCCTCGCCCTCGCCCACCGCCCATCGTCCGCTGACCTGGACATTCCCGCCCTCGTACTCGAAGCCCAGCGGCGTCATGTAGCTGAAACCGACAGGCCCCGACGCAAACTCCAGCTGCTCGGGCGCGTCCACCCGATAGGCGTCCCCCTGCACGGTCCACGAGCCTGCCACATCCGTCGGCACGTCGACGCGAAACCCGGCCGCCCAGCCGTGTTGCTCGTTCTCGAGGTCATTGCCGCTGAGATCCTCGAAGCTCGAGCGATGGATGTTCTTGGCGTAGACCCGGCCCGCCACGCCGTCGTGGCGCCCGAACCCCTGCCGCGCCGCCAGCTCGAGGCTGCCGGCGTCATCGACGTCGAAGGAGGCCAGCGTGCCCAGCGTGGCACCGGCACTGCGCGTGACGATGTTGATCACGCCGTTCACCGCGTTGGCCCCCCACAGCGAGGCGCCGGGGCCACGCACCACCTCGATCCGCTCGATGTCTTCCATGATCACGTTCTGGGCATCCCAGAAGACGCCGGCGAAGAAGGGCGTATAGACGGTCCGGCCGTCGATCTGGACCAGCAATTTGTTGGAAAACCGGCTGTTGAAGCCCCGCACGCTGACCGCCCAGCTGCCCGACCCGATCTGTGCCGCCTGCAGCCCCGGCACATGCCGCAGCGCTTCCGCAAGGCTGCGGGCGCCGCTGCGCGCGATGTCCTCGGCCGTCAGGATGGTCACCGCGGCCGGCGTGTCGGCCAGCTTCTGGACCTTTCGCGACACGGTCGTGACCTCCATCCGGGAGAGGTCCTCGAGGCTCATGGTGGCCAGGTCACTCTGCGCAAGCGCGGGGCCGGCAAGCAATACGGCCAGCGCAGCGGGAATTGCACGATGTTTCATGATCGTTCTTCGGTTGCCCAGTTGGTGGCATGCGCGCTGTAGGGGCCGCCACGTGCCAATGATCCCAAGAATACCGGCCTGGCGTCTTGTGGACGGTGCCGGCGGGTCGATTTCTACAGCGAAAGTTAAACGGCATCCCCCCCCGGGAGCTTTAGGTCCCGATCACGCATTCCCGCGCTTTTCGTCACGTCCGGCCGCGTCGCCCGGGCAGCACGCGCCCGCCTCCCGCGATCAGACGCGTCGACGCCTCCGCCGTGCGGCCCCGGCGCGATAGAATCGGGGGTTTAGTGAATGTGCTTTCCGCCCTACGACCGTGACCCACGCAGCCCATGACGCCCCCGCCGGCAGCCCGTCGAACTTTTTGCGAAGCATCATCGAGGAGGACCTGCGCCAGGGCCGCTACGCGCCCCGCGGCGACAGCCAGCCGGTGCGCCTGCGCTTCCCGCCCGAGCCCAACGGCTACCTGCACTTCGGGCATGCCAAGTCGATCTGCCTGAACTTCGGCCTGGCCAGGGACTTTGGCGGCGCCTGCCACCTGCGCTTCGACGACACCAACCCCACCAAGGAGGAGCAGGAGTACGTCGACGCGATCATCGAGGCCGTGCGCTGGCTGGGCTTCGACTGGGGTGAGCACCTCTACTACGCC
>JAGRFX010000172.1 GCA_020445805.1 Rhodocyclaceae bacterium | reverse complement strand
GGCGACCGTCCTCTTCGACCCCGATACCGGAGAGACCCGGATGATGCGCAGCAAGGAAGATGCGCATGACTACCGCTACTTCCCGGATCCGGATCTCCTGCCCCTGTCCATCGACGGCGACTGGATCGAGCACGTCAAGGCCTCGATGCCCGAATTGCCTGCGGCCATGGCGCAGCGGATGCAGGAGGCCCATGGTCTCAGCGCCTACGACGCGGCGACCCTGACCAGTTCGAAGGATCTGGCGCGCTTCTACATGAATTGCGTGGATGCGGCCGGCGTGGCGCTCGCCAAGCCCTGCGCCAACTGGATCATGGGCGAGTTCTCGGCCCGCCTGAACAAGGCCGAGATCGATGTGGGCGACGCCCCACTGACACCGGCCCAGCTGGCGGGCCTGGTCGCGCGGATCGGCGACAACACGATCTCCAACAACATCGCCAAGAAAGTCTTCGACGCGCTCTGGAACGGCGAGGGCGAGAGTGCCGATGCGATCATCGAGGCCCAGGGCCTCAAGCAAGTGACCGACGCCGGCGCGATCGAGGCGCTGGTGGACGAGGTCCTCGCTGCCAACCAGAAGTCGGTGGACGAATTCCGCGCGGGCAAGGAGAAGGCCTTCAATGCCCTGGTGGGCCAGGTCATGAAGGCCAGCCGCGGCAAGGCCAACCCCGCTCAGGTCAACGAACTGCTGCGTCGCAAGCTCACGGCTTGACACATTGCGGCCGCCGGCCGGGCGTCTGGAACTGCTAGCATTCCGCTCACCCAATCCGACCGGAGTCTGCAGCGATGACATTCCCCAAGATCGGCGCCGCCGCACTGGCCCTCGCCACCCTGGCCTCGGGCGCCATGGCGGACGAACTGCCCAAACGCAAGCCGGGCCTGTGGGAGATCCGCAGCGAGATGTCCGTCATGGGCGGACAGACGATCACGATGCAGCAGTGCATCGACGAGCACACCGACGCCAACCTGATGGCGGAGGCCACCCGAAACCAGGGCGACTGCGATCAGCCGGACATCAAGCGTGCGGGCAACCGAATCGAAGTGAGCACACGCTGCCGCGTCAATGGTGGTACGGCCAGCACGCACGGCGTCTTCACCGGTGAGTACGACGCGCACTACCAGGGCGAGATCCTGACCACCTTCGACCCGCCTCAGCACGGCATGAAGGAGGCCCGGATGACGATCGACGGCCGCTGGACCGGCCCCTGCCCGGCCGGGCAGAAGCCTGGCGCGACCCGGATGCAGATTCCGGGCATCGGCAACATCGACGTGGGCGAAATGATGAAGAACATGCCGGGCATGCAAGGCCGTTGAGGCTGCCGGCTGCCCTGGCGATCGTCACCGCGCTCGGACTGGTCGCGCCCTTCGCGATGGCGGACACCTACACCTCGTGCCGGGGTTGGCAGGTCGACTCGACGACCCGGCAACTGCCCCCCTGCCCCGATCGCCCCAACTGCGTTACGGGACGCTGGGCCCTGCCCGGTCCGGTTTCGGTATCTGCGCTGCTGGCAGCCATCGACGCCGAGCCGCGCAGCCGCATCGAACTGGTCGGCGAGCACATCCTGGTCGCCAGTTTCCGCTCCCGCCTGTTCGGATTTGTCGATGAGGCAGTCTTTCTTCTGAGCCCGACAGGAGAAGTCGATTACCGAAGCAGTGCCTGCAGCGGATACTACGACTTCGGCGTCAACCAGCGCAGAATGTCGCGCGTCGCGGACCGACTCGCCCGGACAACCGTCGCGAATCCCGATAATCGCTGAGTCTGCCGCGCGATCGGCGGCACAATAGGGGTCGGCTGCCAACTGGAGGGATGGAGAGATGCTGACCACCAGCCACTACTGCCCGCTTTGCAAGCCCGACAACGAGATCGTTTTGTGGCAGGATTCGTACCTTCGCGTCATACGCGTCGCGGACGAGGAATACCCTGGCTACCTGCGGGTCATCTGGCAGTCCCACGTGGCCGAGATGTCCGATCTTGACCCCCAGGGTCGGCTTCACGTGATGAACGTGGTCATGGCGGCGGAGGAAGCCTTGCGCGACTGCCTGCGTCCCGACAAGATCAACCTGGCGTGTTTCGGCAACATGGTGCCTCATCTGCACTGGCACGTGATCGCCCGGTTCCGGACGGACCGGCACTTTCCGCAGCCGATCTGGGGTGCGCCCCAACGGGAGGCCCGGCTGCCTATCGGTGCGAGGAAGCCGGACGCGGATCTCGCCGAGTCGCTGAGGCGGGCGATCAGCCGGATCGGCATGGCTTGAACGGACTGGATCAATAAAGACAGGGCCCAGATGGACTATCGAAACCCCGCCGCCTGCATCGACCTGCTGCGTCGGCTGCGCCAGACCAACGTGGATGAGACGCATGCCGAACTGACGCGCATCGTCACGACCTTGCGGTCCTATCCGCCCGCGCCCAATCAGCACCTCGAGGTTCTCGAGGCGGCCCGTCCGGCCATCGTCCATGCCCAGGCCGAGCTGGCCAAGAGCTATGCCGCGCACCCGCTCCCGCCCGAGAGCCGGGAGAATCTGATCATGGAGAGCGTGGTCTCGCTGTGGCGCGAACTCGCCCGCTCCTATACCCGCATCATCCTGGCCGACACCGTGAATGGCAGCCTGGCCGAGAACATGCCGCTGCTGTTCCAGCGCCAGCTGTTTTCGCTCGGCCAGGTCATCCTCGAATACTTCCGCGCCCGCCGCGCATTGCCGCCCGGCGCCTGGACCGACCTCCATGCAGCCTTCGCAGCCGCCGAGCGACACGAGGTCGCCCGCTCGCGGGTCGCCGACCCGCTCAACGACGTCTGGCGAGCCCAGAGCAGCGCCGAGTGCTATGTCTCACTGCTGCTGACCGACCTCGCCAACCCCTACGGCCGCACCCAGCGCGAGCTCAACTGGATCATCCGCTGGGCCCAGCGCTTTGCGCCCTATTGCGCCCTGAAGCGTCGCAGCGAGGATTCGCCCGACGTCCCGCTCCGCTATGGCGTGGACCTGGCGGCGGACCACGGGGTGCGACCGGCCGGCGTGCTCAAGGCCAGCGACACCCTGCGCCACTTCGATGGCAGCCGCCTGGCCAGCCACATCCAGGCCGTGGTATCGCAACTGAAACAGGGGGTCGCGCCGGCCTCCCTCGGCCTCGGCGAGGATTGTCCGGCGCTCGCCGGCGGACGCTTGCTGGTCATGCTCTACCGGCCCTGGGGGCTGGCGTCCGCCGGTCGAAAGTTCTCGCGTCGCGGCGCCCAGGGTGCCCTCGAACTGATCTCCGACTGGAACGCCATCGCCTTCCATATCGACGGCCGGCCGTTCGCGCCGCCTTCCTCCCGCACCGTGTCGACCATGCGTGCCGACATGAGCGTGATGACGTTCGGCGAGCGGGCCCCCGAGGCACCCCTGTCGGTCGAACAGATCCGCGAGGAAGGCACGCGGCTGGGGCTCAGCGGCGCCCACTGGGAGGTTGTCGACCAGTCGGTCGGTGGCTTCCGCCTGCGCTGTCGCCCGGTCGGGCAGCGGCTGGACCACCACCAGCTGGTGGGCATCCGGCCGCCCGACGGCGAGGCCGTCCTGCTGGCCCGGATCAGCTGGCTGATGTATCGGCAGGATGGCACGCTCGAGGCCGGCGTCAGCGTGCTCCCCGGGGTACCCTCGGTAGCCGCGGCCCGGACGCTGAGCGCACGCGCCAGCACTCATGACCCTTACCAGCCCTGCTTCACGCTGCCCGCGGTGCCCGCCCTCAAGGCCGAGGCCTCGGTGGTGCTTCCGGGCGGCTGGTTCCAGCCGGAACGGGTGATCGAACTGCACACCGATCGCCTGACCCAGGTCCGGCTGAGCTCACTGATGAGCAACGGCTCGAACTTCGATCAGGTGGTGGTCAAGCCGCTGCGTCAGTCGCCTGCCTGACCAGGCGCTGGGCCGGCAGCCTGGCGCGGAAGACGCTGCCCTCGCCCAGCACGCTTTCGATCTCGAGGCTGCCCTGGTGGCGGCCGAGTACGTGCTTGACGATGGCCAGCCCGAGTCCGGTCCCGCCGGACTCCCGTGACCGGCCCCGGTCGACACGATAGAAACGTTCGGTCAGGCGGGGAATGTGCTGGGCCTCGATACCCTCTCCCTGGTCCTGGACCGAGAACGCGCAGCCGTCGCCGGTGGCCTGCCAGCGCAGCCGGATATGCCCGCCGGCCCGCCCGTAGCGGATGGCATTGCTGACGAGGTTGGCAAAGGCGCTGTGCAGCTCCTTGCTCGAACCCCGGATCACCAGCGGCCCCTCGATTTCGAGCGTGATGCGATGGCGACCGGACGACAGGGCGAGGCCCTCCCGCAGGACCGCGTCGAGGAGTGTCGCCACGTCGACCTCTTCCTCGGCCGGAGCCGGTGCCCCGGTCTCGAGCGCCGATAGGACCAGCAGGTCGAGGATCAAGCGGTGCATGCGCTCGGCCTGTTCGCGCGCCAGCCGGACGTAATGAAGCTGGTCTTCGGCGGGAAGGTCATCGACACCGTCCGCCAGGGTCTCGAGGAATCCGAGCACCACCGTGAGCGGCGTGCGAAGCTCGTGGGAGACGTTGGCGACGAAGTCCCGTCGCATCGTCTCGAGCCGCTCCAGATGGGTGATGTCGCGCGAGATCAGCATCGTCCGCGTCTCGGCATAGGGCACCAGCTGCACCAGCAGGGTCAGCCGGTGCTGGCGCAGGGGCTTCATGACCAGCGGCTCGCCGAAGTCACCGCTGTCGAGGTACGCGACGAAGGCGGGGTCGCGTACGAGATTGATCAGCGGCGCGCCGGCATCCCGCTGCGCATCGATGCCGAAATGGCTCTCGGCCCGCTGATTGGCCCAGTCGACCACGTGCCCCGGCCCCATGTAGATGACGCCGTCGGGCATGGCCTGCCCCGCCTCGACGAAGCGGTCGAGCGCTGCAGACAGGCGCTCGCGCTGGTCCTTCATGAGGCGCGAGCGGCGATTGATCTCGGAGAACACCAGGTCCCAGACGCCGCTGGCAATCGGTACCGGCGTGCCGATCGGGGCCCTGGCCCATTCGACGAGATTGCTGATCTGTCGAAGATGCGTGGAAATGACGTAGAGGGCGCCGGCGAGCATGGCCGCCAGGCCCCAGGCGAGGTCGCCGAGCAGCGCAATCAGGGCGCCGGGCAGCAGCCACAAGGCCACCTCCAGCACCGCGGCACTGCGGATCTGGCTGATGGGTCGGAGAATGGGAGCCCCCTCGAAACCGTCCGCGGGCGATTATCTCACGGCCGGGGCGGCCTCGACCTGCGCGGACATCCGATAGCCCGCGCCACGGACCGTCTGGATCAGGCGATCGTGACCGGAGTCTTCGAGCGCGCTGCGCAGGCGGCGGATGTGGACATCGACGGTTCGCTCCTCGACGAAGACGTGATCGCCCCATACCCGGTCCAGCAACTGGGCGCGGGAGTGGACCCGCTCCGGGTGCGTCATGAGGAAGTGCAGCAGGCGGAATTCCGTCGGACCCAGGCTTAGGGCCGTGTCGCCCGCCGTGACCCGATGGGTGGCGGGATCGAGCCGCAGCCCCCCGATTTCGACCGGATCCTCGGTGGCCTGGGGCGCGCGGCGGCGCAGCACGGCCTTGATGCGAGCCACCAGCTCCCGCGGACTGAACGGCTTGGTGACGTAATCGTCGGCCCCCACTTCCAGCCCGGCCACCTTGTCCTGCTCCTCGCCTCGGGCGGTCAGCATGATGATGGGGATGGTACGCGTCCGTTCCTCGGAACGCAGGCGACGGGCCATGTCAACGCCGGACATGCCGGGCAGCATCCAGTCCAGGAGCACCAGGTCGGGCAGGGCTTCGCGCAGCAGTCGCTGGGCGCTTTCACCGTCGTCGGCGCGGATCACCTGATGACCTGCGCGGCTCAGCGTCGCGCTGAGCAGTTCCTGGATGGCGGGTTCATCCTCGACGATCAAAATGGTTGCGGACACGTGTTTTCTCCTCGAACAGGCGGAGTCTATTTCAGCTATTTGACGGTTTGATTACATACAGGGGAATGCAGGCACGGAGAGGGCAGGTCGCACCTTTCAGGTATCATGTCTTCCCCCCGTTTGACAGCAAAAATCATGGCCGGCCTCGACGACCAGACCCCGATCCCCACCGAGATCAAACTGCACCAGGGTTCCCGTGTCATGGAGCTCAGCTTCGACGACGGTGCCCATTTCGAACTCTCGTACGAGTTTCTGCGCGTCAATTCGCCCTCGGCGGAAGTGCGCGGGCACGGGCCGGGCCAGGAAGTGCTGCAGACCGGCAAGCGTGACGTCCATATCTCCCACGTGGAAGCGGTCGGCAACTACGCCATCAAGCCCGTTTTCAGCGACGGCCACGACAGCGGCCTGTATTCGTGGGACTACCTCTATATGCTGGGACAGCGCAAGGATGCGCTCTGGGACGACTATCTGGCACGCATGGCCGCAGCGGGCGCGAGCCGTGATCCGGATCTGAACCCGCCACCGGCGTCCGGAGGCGGCTGCGGGTCCGGCGGCTGCAGTTCGGGTGGCTGTGGCGGTGGCGGGCACGGACGCTGACATGGGCGACAAGCAGACGCACTTCGGCTACGAGTCGGTCGCCGAAAAGGACAAGGCGCGACGCGTTGCCGGGGTCTTCACATCGGTGGCGGGCAGCTACGATGTCATGAACGACCTGATGTCCATGGGGCTGCACCGGATCTGGAAGCACTTCACGATCCAGGTGTCCGGCGTTCGGGAAGGCGAGCGCGTGCTCGATGTGGCGGGCGGCACGGCGGATCTGTCCCTGGCCTTTGCCCGCAAGGTCGGCCCCAGTGGCCAGGTCTGGCTGACCGACATCAACCACGCCATGCTCTCGCGGGGCCGCGATCGCGTGACCGATCGGGGTCACCCCCTGCCGGTGGCCCAGTGCGATGCCGAGAAACTGCCTTTCCCCGACGGCTGGTTCGATTGTGTGACGGTGGCCTTCGGCCTGCGCAACATGACCCACAAGGACAAGGCGCTGGCCGAGATGCGCCGTGTGCTGCGCCCCGGGGGCCGCCTGCTGGTTCTGGAGTTTTCGAAGGTCTGGAAGCCCCTGGCGCCCGCCTACGACTTCTATTCCTTCAAGATTCTGCCCTGGATGGGTGAACGGGTTGCCAGGGATGCAGACAGCTATCGCTACCTTGCAGAGTCCATCCGGATGCACCCCGACCAGGAAACCCTGAAGGACATGATGGAACACGCGGGCCTGTCGCGCGTCGAATACTTCAACCTGGCAGGAGGCATCGTCGCGCTGCATCGCGGCTATCGCATCTAGTCCGGGTCCCCGAATTTTCTGCGGACCAATGCCCATGAAAAAGCTCCTGATTGCCCTGGTGTCGGTCTTCCTCGGCATCCTCACCAGCATGCCTGATGCGGAGGCGCGTCGCCTCGGCGGCGGCAGTTCCTTTGGCATGCAGCGTGACTCGGGCATCTTCAAGAAACCGGCTGCGCCGACGACCTCGCCGACGACCGCCAATCGCAGCACGGCTGCTCCGAATTCGACGCCCCAGAAGCGTTCCTGGCTCGCGCCTCTGGCAGGTCTCGCAGCCGGATTGGGCATCGCGGCGCTCCTCTCGCACTTCGGACTGGGCGAAGAGTTCGCGGGCATCGTGATGCTGATGCTGCTGATCTTCTTTGGCATGTTCATCCTGCGCCGGCTGTTCGGCGGCGCGACATCCCGGCCCAGTGAGCGGATGAGCTATGCCGGCATGAGGCCTCCAGCGGCTGAGCAGGTCGACACCCCGCTAGCGTTCGATGCGTCGCAGCACGCGGCGGGTTCCGGGGTGTCGGGCCTCGATACCGAAGCCTTCGAACGTCAGGCAAAGCTCAACTTCATTCGTCTCCAGGCAGCGTCCGATGCCGGGAACCTGGACGATATTCGAGCCTTCACGACACCCGAGGTCTACGCCGAGATCGCGATGCAGCTCGAGGAGCGCAGCGGCGCCACGGACCAGACCGATGTCATCGAACTCGGGGCGGAGGTGCTCGACGTGAGCGAGGAATCCGGCCGCTACATCGTGACCGTGCGGTTCGATGGGCTCTTGCGCGAGGGGCGCGATGCGGCCCCTGCGCCCTTCACCGAACTGTGGCATCTGGTCAAGCCGAAGGCCGGCAGTGATGGCTGGCGCGTCGCCGGAATCCAGCAGAGCTGACCGATGCTGGGTGGCTTGGCGGTCGCATCGCTGAATCACCTGCTCGAAGGCGCGGAGTGGGCGCGCGGTCGCCTGGCGCCCCACGGCGGCAAGCATGCCCGCATCCGGCTCGGTACCCGCGAGTTGATGTTCTCCGTCACTGCCGACGGCTACCTGGCGGAGGCCTTATCGGAGACAGACCCGGACGTCACGATCACCTTGCCAGCGCCAACGCCGGGCAAGCTCTCGCGTGGAGCGGAGGGTTTGATGCAGTCGGCGCACCTGGAAGGCGAGGTGGAATTCGCCGACGCCCTGGGCTTCGTCCTGCGGCACCTGCGCTGGGATGTCGAAGCCGATCTGGCCCGGCTGGTGGGCGACATCGCTGCGCATCGCATCCATCGGGCGGGTCAGGGTCTGCTCGGAGGGCTGCGTCGCGGATTCGAATCGGTCGAAGGGAATCTGAAGGAGTATGTCGCAGAGGGTGCCGGCACCCTGCCGGGACGCCAGGAGTTCGAGGCACAGGGGCAGCGGATGCGCCGCCTCCGTGACGCTCTGGCGCGCCTCGACAAGCGTCTCGATCGCCTGGACGGCACACGATAGCGCCCGGACGACGGCGCGTTCCCCAAAAAAAAGGCGATCTTTCGATCGCCTTTTTTGCGGGCCCGAACGAATCGGGCTGAACGCCAGGGCTCAGTGACCGCGCTTGCGCAGACGCTGAATCGCCGCCAACTGGGCCACGGCTTCGGCCAGTTCGGCCTGGGCGCGAGCGTAGTCCAGCTCCGACGTCTTGTTGTGCATGGCCTCTTCGGCCAGGCGCTTGGCGTCCTGGGCTTTCGCTTCGTCCAGATCCTTGCCGCGGATTGCGGTATCGGCCAGGACCGTCACCAGTCCGGGCTGAACCTCGAGCAGGCCACCAGCCACGAAGATGAGTTCCTCTTCGGTCTGATTGGGCAGCTTGAGGCGGACGGCACCGGGCTTGATCCGAGTGATCAGCGGCATGTGACCGGGAAGGATACCCAGTTCGCCTACCTCGCCAGGCAGGGCGACGAACTCGGCCAGGCCCGAAAAGACCTGTTCTTCCGCACTCACCACATCGACGTGAACCGTCATTGCCATAAATCTTTCCTCCGGTCGTGATGGCCG
>JAGRFX010000171.1 GCA_020445805.1 Rhodocyclaceae bacterium | reverse complement strand
TGGCCGCCTTCCGCGACCTGATCCGTCCCGAGGCCCACTGGCCGCCGGAAGCCTGAACGCGCACCGAAACCAACGATTCGCCTACCGAGCCCCTTGCCATGTCCAGAGAAATGATCAAGCACCTCCTCGCCACCGTGGCCCGCATCCTGTTCCGCGTCACCGTGCGCGGCACGATGCCGCCGCCCCAGGGGCGCCTGCTGGTGATCGCCAACCACGAGTCCTTCCTCGACGGCTTGCTGCTGGGCCTGTTCCTGCCGCTGGACCCGGTCTTCGTGGTCCATACCACGGTGGCCGAGAACCGCTGGTTCCGCTGGATCCTGTCGCTGGTGGACACCCTGGCGGTGGACCCCACCAGCCCGATGGCCATGAAGAAGGTGGTGCGCCTGATCGAGGCCGGCCGCCCGGTAGTGATCTTCCCCGAAGGGCGCATCACCACCACCGGCAGCCTGATGAAGACCTACGACGGCCCGGCCTTCGTCGCCGCGCGGACCGGCGCGACCATCCTGCCGGTGAAGATCGACGGCGCCGCCCGCACGTACTTCTCGCGCATGGGCGGCCGCTTTCCGCGGCGCTTCTTCCCCCGCCTGTCGCTCACCATCCACCCGACCACCCGCATCCCGATGCCCGAGGCGCCGACCGCCCGCGAGCGCCGGCGCAAGGCCGGCGAGGCCATGCGCCGGATCATGCAGGAGATGATCTTCGCCAGCCGGCCCGAGGCCACCCTCTTCGAGGCCCTGCTCGACGCCGCCTCGATCCACGGCTACGGCCGTCGCCGGGTGGAGGACCTGAAGCAGCAGGAGTACAGCTACCGCGACCTGATCAAGATGGCCCTGGCGCTCGGCCGGCTGGTGGAGCGCGAGACCGTCGATGGCGAGAACGTGGGCCTGCTGCTGCCCAACCTGGCGCCGACCCTCGGCCTGGTCTTCGGCCTGCCGGCCTTCGGCCGCACGGCGGCCATGCTCAACTACACCGCCGGAACGGACGCCATGCAGGCGGCCTGCACGGCGGCCCGGGTGCGCACCGTGCTGACGTCGCGGGCCTTCGTGGCCCAGGCCCGGCTCGAGGACAAGCTGGCGGCGCTGGAGGGGGTCCGCACCCTCTATCTGGAGGACCTGCGCGAGACCCTGACCCTCGCCGACAAGCTGTGGCTGATGCTGCTGGCGCTGCCCTTCCCGCGGGCCTTCACCCGCATCGGCTCGGCCGAGGCGCCGGCGGTGATCCTGTTCACCTCCGGCTCCGAGGGCAAGCCCAAGGGCGTGGTGCTGTCGCACCGGGCCCTGCTGGCGAACATCGCGCAGATCCGCGCGGTGGTGGACTTCTCGGTGGACGACAAGGTGCTGAACGCGCTGCCCCTGTTCCACAGCTTCGGCCTCACCGCGGGCGGCCTGCTGCCCCTGCTGTCGGGTTCCAGCGTGTTCCTCTACCCCAGCCCGCTGCACTACCGGGTGATTCCCGAGCTGGCCTACGACCGGTGCTGCTCGGTGCTGCTGGGTACCTCGACCTTCCTGGGCAACTACGCCAAGCACGCCCATCCCTACGATTTCCACCGCCTGCGCTACGTCATCGCCGGCGCCGAGAAGCTGGCCGAGCCGGTCCGCGAGCTGTGGTTCGACAAGTTCGGCATCCGCATCTTCGAGGGCTATGGCGCCACCGAGACGGCGCCGGTGATGGCGGTCAACACACCCATGGCCTTCCGCCGCGGCACCGTCGGCCAGCTCCTGCCGGGCATGAAGGCGCAGCTGCTGCCGGTGCCGGGCATCGATGCGGGCGGCCTGCTGCATGTGACCGGGCCGAACCTGATGAGCGGCTACCTGAAGGCCGACCGGCCGGGCGTGCTGCAGCCGCCGTCCTCGGAGGTCGGCGAAGGCTGGTACGAGACCGGCGACGTGGTGGCCTTCGACGAGGACGGCTTCGTGCGCATCGTCGGGCGGGTCAAGCGCTTCGCCAAGGTGGCCGGCGAGATGGTCAGCCTCGAGGTGGTGGAGAAGCTCGCCGCGGCCGCCTCGCCGGCGGCCCAGCACGCTGCCTCGACCCAGCCCGACGCGGCCAAGGGCGAGGCCCTGGTGCTGTTCACCACCGACAAGGGGCTGGGGCGCGAGGCCCTGGTGGCCGCGGCCAAGGCCCAGGGCGCGGCCGAGCTGGCCGTGCCCCGCAAGATCGTCGTGCTCGACGCCCTGCCGCTGCTGGGCACCGGCAAGATCGACTACGTGGGCCTCAAGCAGCTGGCGGAGACGGCCTGATGGGCGCCCATGACGCGGGCCGGCGGCGCTGGCTCAGGACGACGCTCGGCCTGGGGGCCGTGGCGCTGGCCGGCGGGGGACTGGCGGCCCTCGAGCGGCCGCGCCTGATGAACCCGTGCCGTGCCGCCCTGCCGGCGGAACTGGCCAGCCATCCGCTGGTGCGCGCGGCCTGGGCGGGGCTGGACCCCAGCCGGGTGTGGGACTGCCGTGCCCACCTGGCCGGCATCGGTGACGGTGGCAGCGGGATCCGGGTGTCCGACCGCATGATGAGCCCCTGGCACCCGGCGGAGTATGTCCAGCGCATCTTCTACATGAACGCCGGTTGCGTCCATGAGGCGCCGGGGCGGGTCGATGACAGCTTTGTCGAGCGCCTGCACAACCTGATGGAGGGCATGGCCCCGGGGTTCAAGCTGATGCTGTTTGCCTTCGACCATGCCCACGACGGCACCGGCCGCGCGTTGCCCGAGCTCAGCGCCTTCCACGTGCCCGACGCCTGGGCCCGGCGGGTGGCGGAGGCCGAGCCCCGCTGGTTCGAATGGGTGTGCTCGATCCATCCCTACCGGCCGGACGCGGTGGACGCGCTGGAGGCCGCGGCCGCGGCAGGGGCCCGGGCGGTGAAGTGGCTGCCGCCGGCCATGGGCATCGACCCGGCCGATGGGCGCTGTGACCGCTTCTACGCGGCGATGGCCCGGCTCGGGTTGCCGCTGATCACCCACGCGGGCGAGGAGAAGGCCGTGCGCGGGGTCGGCGAGCCGGACTGGGGCAACCCGCTGCGCCTGCGGCGGGCCCTGGACCAGGGGGTGCGCGTGGTCCTCGCCCACTGCGCCACGATCGGCGAGGATGTGGACCTGGACCGGGGCAGCCATGGGTCGCGGGTGCCGAGCTTTGCCCTGTTTGCCCGCCTGATGGCGGAACCGGTGGCCCGCGAGCGGCTCTTCGGGGACATCTCGGCGATCGTGCTGAGAAACCGCGACTCGGCCGTGATCCGGACGATCATCGAACGCACCGAGTGGCACGACCGCCTGCTGTTCGGCAGCGACTACCCGCTGCCGGGGATCCTGCCGCTGACCTCGCCCCGCTCCCTGGCCCGGGCCGGCCTGCTCGACGAAGCCGCGGTGCCGGTGCTGGGGGAGATCCAGGAGCACAATCCGCTGCTCTTCGACCTGGTGCTCAAGCGCAGCCTGAGGAGCGGCGGGCAGGCCCTGCCTGCCCGTGTGTTCGAGACCCGGCGGGTGTTCGACCGGAGCAGCCCGGCATGAGGCAGGTCCTGGCCCTCGTGCTGCTGATCGTCGCGGTCGCGCGCGTGGATGCGCAGGCGCCGGCCCAGCCCACGCCCTTCTCGAGCGCGGTCGAGCTGGCGCCGGCCTGGCGCCACACCACCCTGCCCAAGGTCGAACGGCCGACCCGCTTCGCGCTGGTCGAGCGCGAGGGCCGGCGGGTGCTCGAGGCGCGCGCCGAGGCCTCGGCGTCCTCGCTGACCCAGGCCCTGGACGTGGACCCGACCGCCACGCCGATCCTGCGCTGGCGCTGGCGGACCGAGGCCGCGGTGCCCGGGTCCGACCTGCGCCTGCGCGAGCGCGACGACTACGCGGCGCGGCTCTACGTGTTCTTCGACTACGACCCGTCGCGCCTGCCCCTGGGCGAGCGGATCGCCTTTGCCCTCGGACGGGCCATCCATGGCGAGGCCTTGCCGGCCGCCGCCCTCTGCTACGTCTGGGGCACCGCGCAGGCTGTCGGCACCATTGCGCCAAACCCCTACACGGATAGACTGCGCATGGTGGTGGTGGAGAGCGGCAATGACCGGGCGGGCGACTGGCTGGATGAGGCCCGCGACGTGGCAGCCGACTTCCAGGCGGCCTTTGGCGAGCCGGCGCCGCGGATCACCGGCATCGCGGTGGGTGCCGACACCGACAATACCGGCGCCACGGCGACGACCTGGTTCGGGGACATCACTTTCGGAACGCGTCCATGAAGCGACTCATCCTGCTCGGTGGCGGTCATGCCCACGTCCATGTGCTCGAGGCCCTCGGTCGGCAGCCCATTCCCGGCTGTGAAGTGCTGCTGGTCTCGCCCTTCGAGCGCCAGATCTACTCCGGCATGCTGCCGGGCTGGATCTCGGGCCACTACACCATCGAGGCCTGCGGCCTGAACCTGCCCCAGCTGGCCCAGCGGGCCGGCGTCCGATTCGTCCACGCGGCCGGGGAAACCCTCGATGCAACGGGCCGCTGCCTGACCTGCAATGACGGCACCCGGCTCGAATTCGACCTGCTGTCCATCGACACCGGCTCCCGGTCGAGCATCGAGGCGATCGGCGGTGCCGCGCAGCACGCCCTGCCGGTGCGACCCATCGAGACCTTCATCGCCGGCATCGAGGCCCTGCTGGCCCGCTGCCGCGAGGCCCGCGACCAGCCTGTCGCCATCATCGGCGGCGGCGTGGCGGCCGTCGAGCTGGCCTTTGCGATCCACTACCGGCTCGCCAGCGAAGGCCATTCGCGCGTCGCGCTGCAGGTGATCGGCGATGCGGGCCTGCCGCTCGACGGGCTGGCCTCGTCGCTGCAGTGGAAGTGCCTCGAGATGCTGAACGAGCGGGGCATCCACTGGCATGCCGGCAGCCGCGTGGTCGAGCTGACCGGCCAGCATGCGGTGCTGGACGACGGCACCCGCATCCCGGCCGGGCATGCCCTGCTGGTGACCGGCGCCGGGGCGCCCGAGTGGCCCCGCGCGTCGGGCCTCGCAGTCGATGGTCGGGGTTTCATCCAGGTTGGCCGAAGCCTCGAGAGCGTGTCGCACCGGGGCATCTTTGCGGCCGGCGACGTGGCGGCCTACGCCGACGCCCGGCCCAAGTCCGGGGTCTACGCGGTCCGCGCAGGTCCGCCCCTGGCCGCCAACCTGCGGCGCGCCGCGGCGGGCGAGACGCTCGCCGAGTGGCGACCGCAGCGTCGCGCGCTCTACCTGATCGCCACCGGCGACCGCCACGCCCTGGGCGCCTGGGGGCCCTTCGGCTGGTGGGGCCGCTGGGTGTGGCGCTGGAAGGACCGGATCGACCGGGGATTCATGCGCCGCTTCGGCAATCCCCACGTCGGCTGAGCCCGCCCCACCGAACCGGAATCCAAGACCATGAGTTCGCAATTTCGCCTGCTCGGCGAGCGCCGCTTCCTGCCCTTCTTCCTGACCCAGTTCCTCGGCGCCTTCAACGACAACCTCTACAAGAACGCGCTGGTGGTGCTGATCACCTTTCAGGCCGCCCGGTTCACGAGCCTGTCGCCAGGGGTGCTGGTGAACCTGGCCGCGGGCATCTTCATCCTGCCCTTCTTCCTGTTCTCCGCCACCGCGGGACAGCTGGCGGACAAGTTCGAGAAGAGCCGCCTGATCCGCATCACCAAGCTGATGGAGGTCGGGATCATGGGGCTGGCCGCCGCGGCCTTCGCGCTGGAATCCCTGGCCCTGATGTTCGCCACCCTGTTCCTGATGGGCACCCAGTCCTCGCTGTTCGGGCCGGTCAAGTACGCCATCCTGCCGGTACACCTGCGTGAGGACGAGCTGGTGGGGGGCAATGCCCTGGTGGAGTCGGGCACCTTCGTGTCGATCCTGCTCGGCACCATCGCGGGGGGCGTGATGATCGGGCTCGACGGCGGGCCCCTGTGGGTGTCGGTCGCCGCGCTGACGGTGGCGATCCTCGGCTACCTCGCCAGCCGCCGGATCCCGGCCGCCGCGATCGCCGACCCGGCCCTGCGGATCAACTGGAACCCGCTCACCGAGACCTGGCGCAACATCGGCTTCACCCGCGGCAATCGCACGGTCTTCCTGTCGATCCTGGGCATCTCCTGGTTCTGGTTCTACGGGGCCCTGTTCCTGTCCCAGTTCCCCGGCTACGCCCGCGAGGTGCTGGGGGGCGACGAACATGCCGTCACGCTGCTGCTGGCGGTGTTCTCGATCGGCATCGGGGTCGGCTCCCTGCTCTGCGAAAAGCTCTCGGGGCGCCACGTGGAGATCGGCCTGGTGCCCTTCGGCTCGATCGGCCTGTCGCTCTTCGCCCTCGACCTGTGGTGGGCCAGCCCGGCCACGCCGCATGTGGGCGAGCCCCTGGCCATCGGAGCCGTGCTGGCCGGCGGCCTGGCCTGGCGGGTGATCGTCGACCTGGTGATGATCGGGGTCTTCGGCGGCTTCTTCATCGTGCCCCTGTATGCGCTGATCCAGAGCCGTTCCGAGCCCTCCCACCGCTCGCGGATCATTGCCGGCAACAACATCCTCAACGCCGCCTTCATGGTGGTCGCAGCGGGCCTCGGCGCAGGGCTGCTGGCCGCCGGCGCGACGATTCCGCAGCTGATCCTGGTCACCGCCATTCTCAACGCGCTGGTGGCGATCTACATCTACACCCTGGTGCCCGAGTTCCTGCTGCGCTTCATCGTCTGGATGCTGGTCCATACGGTGTACCGGCTGCGGGTCACGGGCGAGGCGCATGTACCGGAGGCGGGCCCGGCGCTGCTGGTGGCCAACCACGTCAGCTTCGTGGACGCGCTGGTGATCATGGCCGCCTGCCGGCGCCCGATCCGCTTCGTGATGGATCACCAGATCTTCCGCTGGCCGCTCCTGTCCTTCGCCTTCAGGACCAGCCGCGCGATCCCGATCGCCTCGGCCAGGGTGGACCCGGACGCGCCCGGGCGGGCTTTCGAGGAAGTGGGGCGGGCCCTCGACGCCGGCGAGCTGGTGGGCATCTTTCCGGAAGGGCAGATCACCGACGACGGGGAACTGCAGCGCTTCCGGCCCGGCATGCGGACGATCCTGGCACGGAACCCCGTGCCGGTGGTGCCCATGGCCCTGCGGGGCCTGTGGGGCAGCTTCTTCAGCCGCAAGGGTGGACCGGCGATGAGCAAGCCATTCCGGCGGGGTATCTTCAACCGCATCGAGTTGGCGGTCGGGCCTGCGGTGAGCGCCGCCGAGGCCACGCCGGAGCGGCTTCAGTCGGATGTCATGAGGCTCCGGGGAGACCGGGTCTAGAAAAATGTAAGCGATTGTGGACAGTCGGCGTGCATCGCGACATCATTTTCCGGCCACCCGAATGTCAAGTCTCGTGGCGCCCCCCATTTGATCCCTTGGAGAGAGCTGATGAAGCGCATGCTTGCCACCGTCCTCGTGGGCCTGGCGCCCACCGTCGTCGCCCATGCGGCCTGCCAGAATGTGACTGGATCGGTGCTGCTGGTCCCTGACGGCGCCTGCCAGGTCCAGACTCAGATCACGGATGCCGCGTTCGACACCAGCCAGTGCTTTTCCGTCACCCTGTCCATTTTCGGGCTGCCGATCGGGCGGGGCTATGCGGGTGTGACCAATGAGGTGGCCGTCGACGAGGACCTCAACCTGAGCGTGACGCCCCTGAACCTGATCGAAGGCGGCGCCACCCCGACCGTGCGCAACCAGATCCAGACTGCGCGCAGCGCCATCGTCGTTGGCAGCGGGCTGTTCAAGACCACGCTGTATTCGACCGACGTTGTCGTCATCCGACCCCAGGGCCCCGGCGGCGCGCCGGTCGTGACCGAGCAGGTCGTGCTGAGCGGCACCGACGGCAAGGGTCTGTTCCGCAACACCACCGGCAGCCTGGTGGTGCTCGGCAACAGCATCGGCCAGAGCGCACCGGTGGCCGGTCAGCTGTGCTTCTGAGGCGCCTCCCCTGAACGCGGCGCGGACCATGGCGACAGATCGGGAGGCCCCGGCGTGAGCGACATGCTCGTGCGCCTCTATGATCTGCCGGCCCTGGCGCCCGCGCTGGCGGAGCCGGCCCTGGCGGACGTGCGCATCAAGCGGCCCCTGGCGCTGGACATCCGCCCCATCCTGCAGGCCGTCACCGCGGCCTTCGGCGCGTCGGCGCCGGGCTGGGCCGACGAATGCCACGCCTGCCTCCTGCGCCAGCCCGCCACCTGTTTCGTCGCCGAACGCGACGGGCAACTGGTGGGCTTTGCCTGCTACGACGCCACGGCCCGTGGCATGTTCGGACCAGTCGGCGTGATCGGGCCCGCGCGGGGCAAGGGCATCGGCCGTGCCCTGCTGCTGCACTGCCTGCACGCGATGGCGGCCGACGGATACGCCTACGCCGTGATCGGCTGGGTCAATGATCCGGCCTACTATCAGGCGGCCGTGGGGGCGGTCCTGATCGAGGGGTCGGAGCCGGGCGTCTACCGCCGCCGGCTGGGTGCCTGAACCGCCCCGGGGGCGGGGTCACTGGTGCGCCGCGACTTGATCCTGTAAGGGGATTCGCCCAAAGTCGGTCCACACCCCATTGCAACCAAAAGATCGGCCGCACCATGTCCCAGTCCCTGCTGACCCGAACGCCACTGCTCGCCGGCAACGATCCGGAAGCCAAGCGCGCGGAGATCCTGCGCTACTTCAACGACACCTTCGATCGCTACGAGTCCCTCTTCGACACCCTGAGCTGCGACGAGGCCTACTACGAGAAGCCGATCCCGCTGCGGCATCCGCTGATCTTCTACCTGGGCCATACGGCGACCTTCTTCTCGAACAAGTTCGTGCTGGCCGGGCTGCTGCCCCAGCGCATCGACCCACAGCTCGAGTCCATCTTCGCGGTCGGGGTGGACGAGATGAGCTGGGACGACCTCGACGACGCCCACTACGAGTGGCCCCGGGTCGAGGCCGTGTGGGCGTACCGTCGCAAGGTCCGGGCAATGGTCGACCAGGTGATCCGCGAGACCCCACTGGCGCTGCCGGTCGGCTGGGACGATCCCTTCTGGGCCGTGGTGATGGGCATCGAGCACGAGCGCATCCACCTCGAGACCTCGTCGGTGCTGATGCGCCAGCACGCGCTGCGCATGGTCCGGCCGACCGAGGCCTGGCAACCCTGTCGGGACCACGGCGAGCCGCCCCCCAACACCCTGGTGAAGATTCCGGCCGGTATGGTCCGGCTGGGCCGGGAGTTCGATGATCCGGTCTATGGCTGGGACAACGAGTACGGTACCCACGAACGCCGCCTCGAGGCCTTCGAAGCCGCCCGGATGCTGGTCAGCAACCGGGAGTTCCTGGCCTTCGTCGAGGCGGGGGGCTACGCCGACGACAGCCTCTGGGACGAAGAAGG
>JAGRFX010000170.1 GCA_020445805.1 Rhodocyclaceae bacterium | reverse complement strand
TCTTCAGGCGCTCGAGGATCTCGCGGAAGGTGTTGGTGTCCTTGCCGAGCAGGAACGAGGCCTCCGGGTCGACCGCATCGGCCACCCGCATCGCGTTGGCGTTCTTGGCGATCCGCTGGGTCAGCATGGTCAGGCGGTTGGCGTCCGACAGGTCGCGCCCCGAGGCGCCGCCCTGGGAGAGGATGGCCGCCAGCTGCTCGGTGCGTTCCAGCAGGGACGCGTTTTCGTCGTTGATCAACTCGACCGAGGCGTTCAGTTTCGTCAGGTTGCCCTGCTGGTCGAGCAGCCGGCCGGAGCTGGCATCCACCCGCGTCCAGGTCTCGCCGACCTTCTGGAGCAGCTCGAGCGCGTGGCCCGAGAGGGCGGGCGCGCTGCGTCCCATCATCTCGCCACCGTCATGCAGGCCCACATACAGCTTGGCGAATTCGTCGCGGCTCTCGCGCAGTTCGCCGAACGCGATCTCCTTGCCGGAGAGCGCCAGCTGTGCCGCCTTGGCGATCCGCTGCGAGAGGGTTCGCATCTGGCCCACGGTATCCACGTAGAGGGTGGCCCGGTCGGCGTCGCGTCCGGACAGGACCATCAGGCCCATGAACGCGATCATCAGGCCGGCGAAGACGAGGCCGAGAAGCTTGAGGCGCTCGCTGGCGGACTTGGCTGCGCCTCGCGAGCCAGCCCTGGATGCCCCCGCGGATGCCTGCTCTTCGCCGCCACCCGCGGCCCGGTTGCTGAAGGGTAGAGAGATTGCCATGGTGTGAACTCCGGTTCGGCGGTGCCGCCGTTGAATTCCTTGTGTCTTCTTGTCGGATCAGGCCGCACTGGCCTCCAGGAAGCCCCGGTGGGCGAGCAGGGCGGGAATCATCAGCCGTGCCCAGGGGCGTCCGGTCGTGTCGCGCATCGTCGCGCCGCGCCACGGCCGTGAATCGTCATTGCCTTCCGCTTCGATCTCGAAGTCTTCGGCGGCCCGCAGTCCTGTTGTACGCGAGACGAGCAGGGCGCAGTTGATGTTGTAGCGGGCGCCGACCAGGATCAGCCGGGCCTCGCCGGCGGGCAGGATCTGCTCACCGCCGTGGAAGGCGGAAAAATCCACCACGCTGTAGAGCGTTCCCCGCACGTTGGCGAGGCCGCGCATCCAGGGCCTGGCGAGGGGCACCGAGGTCAGGTCCGGAACCGGCAGGATCTCGCCGGCCTCGGGCAGCGAGATCAGCCAGTGGTCGTGCCCGGCCTGCAGGCCGAGCAGCGCCCTGCGCTGGGTGGTCCCCGCCTCCGCCAGACGGCGGGCGAGGGACTCCTGGAATTCGCGGAGACTGGTTCGGCGCGCCATCGTCTCAGCCGATCGCCTTGATCCGGTCGAGCAGGGTCTGGTGATCCACCGGCTTCACCATGTAGTCGAGCGCGCCCTGGCGCATGCCCCAGATACGGTCCGTTTCCTGCCCCTTGGAGGTGCACATGATGATCGGGATGGTGCAGGTCGCGTTGTCGCGGGCGATCGTGCGGGTGGCCTGGTAACCGTTCATGCCCGGCATGACGACGTCCATGAGGATCAGGTCCGGCAACTCGGTCTTGCTCTTCTGGATGGCCTCCTCGCCGCTTTCGCAGGTCACGACGTCGAAGCCGTTCTTCGACAGGAGCTCGAGCAGTGCGAGTCTTTCGGTGGGTGAATCATCCACCACCATGATCTTCTTGATCGGCATGGAAATGGCCTCTCCTTACGTGTGGTTCATTCCGCCCGTTCGGGCGCGTGGGTCGCCACGGCCTTGAGCAGACTGTCTTTGGTAAACGGTTTCGTCAGGTATTCGTCGGAGCCGACCATGCGGCCCCGGGCGCGATCGAAGAGGCCGTCCTTCGATGACAGCATGATCACCGGCGTTTCCTTCAGGCGAGCGTTCTTCTTGATCAGCGAGCACGTCTGGTAACCGTCCAGGCGAGGCATCATGATGTCCACGAAGATGACGTCGGGTTGGTGGTCCGCGATCTTCGCGAGGGCGTCGAAGCCATCTTCGGCGAGCAGCACCTGGCATCCGACCTGCGCCAGGAAGATCTCGGCGCTGCGCCGGATCGTATTGCTGTCGTCAATGACCATCACTTTCAGGCCGTTCAGGTTCACTGTGCTACTCCCGGAATAGGAACGACGGCAGCTGGCCCGTGGCCGCACATGCCGTTGCGATCACTGGTTATCGTCCGCTTGCGGGACGACTTTAGGCATCGGAGGACATTGCCTGTCGAGGCGGGCTCAGATCTCGACCATGTCGAAATCGTCCTTTCGGGCGCCGCATTCGGGGCAGGTCCAGTTGGGCGGAACCTCGTCCCAACGGGTGCCCGGCGCGATGCCTTCTTCGGGCAGGCCGGCCTCCTCGCTGTAGAGAAATCCGCAGATCAGGCACATGTAGGTCTTGTAGTCGCTGGGCTGCATGTGGATTCGTTCTCGATGGCGAATTGACGATAGAATCGCCGAATCTTACCGCATTTCCCGGGCGACTCCGGCCACCCGCCCGGCCCCTCCATGAGCGCCCACACGCCCCCTCCGCTTGTCCTTGTCTTCGACAGTTCCGACCCCACGGGTGCCACCGGCCTTCAGGGCGCGGCGGTGACCCTGGCAGCCTTCGGCTGTCATTCGCTGCCGGTTGCGACCGCGATTTCCTGCGGCGACACCCGATCGGTCGAACATGTCCATGTGCTTGACCCGGAGTGGGTCGCGGAGCAGGCGCGGCCGGTCCTCGAGGATGTGCCGGTGGCGGCCATCCTGGTGGGCGATCCGGGCTGCCCCGATACGGTCGGCGTCATCGCCGAAATCGCCACCGACTACGCGGCGCCACTGATCTTTGCGCCGGGCAGCCTGCGCGATTCGCCCGATCCCGACGAGAGCGATGACCTGGTCGTCGCGAGCCTCGAGATGCTGCTGCCGGAGACCCGGGTGCTGGTGGTGGACGGGACCGTGGCCCTGCGCATGGTCGCCGTCGGCGACGACGATGGCGATGCCTGCAGCGATCCCCAGGAGGCGGCCCGCATGCTGCTGCGCTGTGGCGCCGGGAGCGTGCTGCTGGCGGAGAGCCGGGACGCGGCGCTGCAGCCCGCCGACCTCCTGATCGGGCCCGCCGGCATCCTTCGCACGGATACGCGTCCACCGGTAAATTCTCGTGTCGCCGGTGGCCTGGCGGCACTGGCTGCCGCCGTGGCGGCCGGCATGGCCCGTGGCGGCGAGGTCGAGCACGCGGTTCGGGAGGGGCACGACTATCTGCGCGCGGCCTACGCCGGTGCCTTCACCCCGGGCATGGGCGCGGCGCTGGTGGACCGCATCGCGACCCTGCGGAGACCGGCGTGAGGCCGCTGCGCCCGGGGCTCTACCTGGTGACGCCCGAGATGCACGACAGCGATCGCCTGCTGACCCTCTGCGCCAGGGCCCTGGAGGGCAGGCCCGCCCTGCTGCAGTACCGCAGCAAGCTCGAAGACCTGGACCTGCGGCAGGCGCAGGCCACGGCACTGCTTGCGCTGTGCAGGGCACGCGAAGTCCCGCTGATCATCAATGACGACGTGTCGCTGGCCGTGGCCATCGGTGCCGACGGTGCGCACGTGGGGCGTGAAGACGGGGCGGTGACGGAGGCGCGGGCACGCCTTGGCCGCGATTCGATCCTCGGCGTGACCTGCTACAACGAATTCGAGCGGGCCGTCCAGGCGGTCGCCGATGGCGCCGACTACGTCGCCTTCGGTGCCATGTTCCCGTCATCGACCAAGCCCGCGGCGGTCAGCGCACCCGTTTCGCTGGTCGAGCGGGCGGTGCGGGCGCTTCCGCTGCCGGTCGCCACGATCGGCGGCATCACGCTCGACAACGCCCCGGCTCTGGTGCGGGCGGGATCCACGCTGCTGGCCGTGGTGAGCGATGTTTTCGACCACCCGGATCCGGCCGGCCGCAGCGCCCGCTATGCCGAGCTGTTCCCGGTTGACGAACAGGCATGAACTTCAAGGGAAACAAGGAAACGACATGAGCCGTAACGAAGCACTCTTCGAGCGCGCGCAGCGCACCATCCCGGGCGGGGTCAATTCACCGGTCCGCGCCTTTCGCTCGGTCGGCGGCTCGCCGCGCTTCATTGCGCGGGCAGAAGGCTGCCGGGTGTGGGACGCCGACGACAAGGCCTATATCGACTACGTCGGTTCCTGGGGGCCGGCGATTGCCGGTCATGCCCACCCGGCGGTGGTCAAGGCGGTCCAGGACGCCGCGGTGCGCGGGCTGTCCTTCGGCGCGCCGACCGAGGCCGAGGTCGAGATGGCCGAACTGCTGTGCCGGCTGCTGCCCAGCCTCGACATGGTGCGGCTGGTGAGCTCCGGCACGGAGGCGACCATGAGCGCGATCCGCCTGGCCCGCGGTTTCACGGGCCGCGACGCGATCATCAAGTTCGAAGGGTGTTACCACGGTCATGCCGACAGCCTGTTGGTGAAGGCGGGGTCGGGGCTGCTGACCTTCGGCAATCCGTCCTCCGGCGGCGTACCCGAGGACTTTGCCAAGCATACGGTCGTGCTCGACTACAACAACACGGCCCAGCTCGAAGAGGTCTTCAAGGCCCGTGGCGACGAGATCGCCGCAGTGATCGTCGAGCCGATCGCCGGCAACATGAACCTGGTGCGACCGAGCGACGAATTCCTGCACACCCTGCGCCGCCTGTGCACGGCGCACGGTGCGGTGCTGATCTTCGACGAGGTCATGACCGGCTTCCGGGTCGGCCCGCAGGGGGTCCAGGGCCTGGTGGGGATCACGCCGGACCTCACCACCCTTGGCAAGGTGATCGGTGGCGGCATGCCGGTGGGTGCCTTCGGGGGCCGGCGCGACATCATGGAGAAGATCGCCCCCCTGGGCAGCGTGTACCAGGCCGGCACCCTGTCGGGCAGCCCGGTCGCGGTCGCGGCCGGCCTTGCCTCCATGCAGCTGGTCAGCCAGCCGGGCTTCTACGAGACCCTCACGGGGCGCACCGAAAGGCTGGTGTCCGGGCTCGCATCGGCCGCGGACCGCAATGGCGTCACCTTCTGCGCCCAGTCCGTCGGCGGCATGTTCGGCCTCTACTTCGCCGGGTCTTGCCCCCAGGGGTACGGCGACGTGATGGAGAGCGATCGCGAGGCCTTCAACCGCTTCTTCCACGCCATGCTCGACGCGGGCCACTACTTTGCGCCGTCGGCCTTCGAGGCCGGCTTCGTGTCCGCCGCCCACACCGACGCCGACATCGACCAGACGATCGCGGCCGCCAACGCGGTCTTCGCCGGACTCGCCGCGTGAAGCCGACCGGTGGACTTGCATAAAAGAACGGACGTTCGATAATGACCGCCATGAGCAAGGGCGAACGCACCCGCAACACGATCCTCGACGCAGCCGTCGCGCTGGCCTGCGTCGGGGGCTTCGAGTCCCTGTCAATCGGCAGTCTGGCCGACCGGGTGGGCATGTCGAAGAGCGGGCTGTTCGGGCATTTCGGTTCCCGTGAAGACCTCCAGATCGCGGCCATCGAGGCCGCCGCGGACCGCTTCGCCGAGCTCGTCTATCGTCCTGCGCTCGATGCGCCGCGTGGCGTGGCGCGCCTCACGGCGCTGATCGACAACTGGCTGACGTGGGTGGAGCGCTGCGGCTGGGACGGCGGCTGTCCCCTCGAGGGCGCGATCCACGAGTTCGACGACCGGCCCGGTCCGGTGCGGGAAGCGGTCGTCAAGCACTTCAGCCGCCTCGAACGGGAGCTCGCCCGGACCATCCGGCTGTGTGTCGACACCGGCGAGTTCGATGGCAACCTCGACGTGGACCTCTTCGTCTTTCGTCTGATGGGGGTCGTGATGGCCTTCCACTACCGGCGCCGGCTGATGGGCGGCAGCCGCGCCGAAACCGTCACCCGCGCCGCGTTCGCGCTGCTGATCAAGGAATCCGCGCCGCGCCAGGCTCGCTTCGACCAATGAACAGGCGCGCGGACGTCGGCGGTCGCATCGAATTGCTGACGCCCGGGCGCAAGCGCCTGGTGCACATCGCCTCGCGCCTGCTGCCGGACTGGACCGCCCGCCAGGCCGAGTCCCTGCTGCTCAGGCCACCCCGGCGGCGTGGCCATTCGGCCGAGGTGCTGGACGCCTGGGGCCGGCGGCAGGAGCTCGATCTGGCGGGCAATCGCCTGGTGAGCTGGCAGGTCGGTGCTCAGGACGCGCCGGCCATTCTGCTGGTCCACGGCTGGGGCGGCTATGGGGCCCAAATGGCGGGTTTCGTGCCCGGCCTGCTGGCGGCCGGGTTCCGGGCCGTGCTGTTCGATCACCTGGGGCACGGCGTCAGCGACCGGGCGGCCGCCGCGCTGCCGACCTTCATCGAGGGCGTTGCGGCCGTTGCGTTGGCGTGCGGCGGCGTGGTCGGGGCCATCGCGCATTCGATGGGGGCTGCGGCGACCCTGCATGCGGTTCGGGAAGCCCGCCTTGCCGTGCCCCGCGTGGTGCTGATCGGCGCCCCGGGCAACTTCGAGCGTCACCTGCGCACGGTCTCGCGCCGGGTCGGACTGGCCCGCTGTGCCCACCGCAGCCTCAAGCGCCGGCTCGAGCAGCGCTACGTGCCGGTGGCCGACCTGGACCGGCTCGAGGGGCTGCCGGTCGATGACTGCGCGGCACTGCTGGTGCATGACCGCGATGACCAGGAGGTGGATGTGATCCAGCTGGATCTGCTGGCCCAGGCCTGGCCCGGGGCCCGGCGGCTCGAAACCCAGGGCTGGGGGCACCACCGCATCCTGCGCGCGCCCGAGGTCATCGACGCCGCGGTCGCCTTCGTCACCGAGCGCAGGGCCTGACCCTAGAGCAGGAACAGGGTTGCCAGACCGAGGAAAATGAAAAAGCCGCCCGAGTCCGTGCAGGCCGTGATCAGCACGCTCGAGCCGAGCGCCGGGTCCCGCCCGAAGCGCTGCATCGTCATCGGGATGAAGACGCCCATGGCCGCTGCCAGCAGCAGGTTCAGGGTGGTTGCCGCGGTCATCACCAGGCCCAGCTGCCAGCCGCCATAGAGCAGCCAGGCCGCGACCCCGAGCAGTCCGCCCCAGACGATGCCGTTGAAGAGCGCGACACCGGTTTCCTTCTTCAGCAGGCGCATGGCCCCCTCGTGGGAGATCTCGCCCATGGCCATGGCGCGCACGATCATGGTGATCGTCTGGTTGCCGGAGTTGCCGCCGATCCCGGCGACGATCGGCATCAGGGCCGCCAGCGCCACCAGCTTCTCGATGGAGCCTTCGAAGATCCCGATGACGCGGGAGGCCACGAAGGCCGTGACCAGGTTGATGGCCAGCCAGGCCCAGCGGTTGCGCACCGAGTCGAGGACCGGCGCGAAGATGTCCTCCTCCTCGCGCAGGCCCGCCTGGCCCAGGAGCTCGGCATCGGCGTCCTCGCGGATGAAATCCACCACGTCGGCGACCGTGACGCGCCCCATCAGGCGCCCGTCCGAGGTCACGACCGGGGCCGAGACCAGGTCGTAGCGCTCGAAGGCGCTGGCGGCTTCCTCGGCCTTGTCGTCCGGCCGCAGGGTCAGCGGGTCGGCGATCATGACCCCGGAGACCTGGTCCTCGGGGTCGTTGATCAGCAGGCTGTTGATGGGCAGCACGCCCCGCAGCTGTTCGGTTCTGTCGATGACGAAGAGTTGGTCGGTGTGGTCGGGGAGCTCGTCGAAGCGACGCAGGTAGCGCAGTACCACCTCGAGGGTGACGTCCTCGCGAACCGTGACCATTTCGAATTCCATCAGGGCCCCGACCGAGTCGTCGGGGTAGGACATGGCCGCCCGCAGCTGGGCCCGTTCCTCCAGATCCAGCGAGAGGTAGACGTCCTCCATCACCGCTTCGGGGAGGTCGGGCGCCAGGTCGGCCAGCTCGTCCGCATCGAGCTGTTCTGCGGCCGCCTTGAGCTCCTCGGGCGCCATGGTCTCGATCAGGGACTCGCGCACCGCGTCCGAGACTTCAAGCAGGATCTCGCCGTCCCGCTCGGCACGCACCAGCTCCCAGACGAAGAGGCGCTCCTCGAGCGGGAGGGTCTCGAGCAGGTCGGCGATGTCCGCCGGATGGAGGTCGTCGAGCCGGGTGGTCAGCTCATTGACATGCTGCTTATGGACGAGATTCTCGACCAGGTCGTGGCGAGGCATGTCCTGGCGGTGGACCAGCCCTTCGACCAGCTTGTGACGGGCGAGCAGCTCCTGCACCTCCTTGAGCTGCTGCTGGACTTCGTCACGGGAGCGGGGCTGTTCCGATTCGGCCATGGTCCTGATGGGGGATTCGGGCCCGGCCATGCCGGGCAATGGGCCACGGCAGGCGGGCGGGCGTCGTGTGCCCGATGCTGCGGCGCGTAAAACCGGATTCTAAAGGTTTTGCGAAGTCGCCCGCGACCCCGAGTGCCGGGGCGGTTTGCAAACTCAGGGCACTTCGGAGCGATGCATGCGCTGTCGCACCCGCTCGGCATGGGCGGCCAGGCGGGGGCCGAACTGGCGCTCGTAGCGTCGCGGGTTGGGCAGCATCACGGCCATCCGGGCGGCCTGATACGGCCCCAGGTCGGCCGCGCTGGTCCCGAAATACCGCCGGGCCGCGGCCTCGGCACCAAACAGCCCGTTGCCCCACTCGACCACGTTGAGATAGACCTCGAGAATCCGCCGCTTGCTCCACACCAGCTCGATCATCATTGTGATGACGGCCTCCTCGGCCTTGCGAAGGTAGCTCTTGCCGGGCCACAGGAAGAGGTTCTTGGCCAGCTGCTGGCTGATCGTCGATCCGCCGGCGGCCGGGCGCCCCTTGCGCTGGTTGCGCTCGATGGCGCGCTGGATGCCCTCCCAGTCGAAGCCCTCGTGGTCCACGAACTTGTCGTCCTCCGCGGCCACGACCGCCCGCTTCAGGTGCACCGAGATGCGCTCGTAGGGCACCCAGCGGAAATCGAGCTGCGCGTTCGGATTCTGTTCGCGCAGCTCGTCGAGCCGGATTGCCATGAAGCTGGTCTCGGACGGATCGAAGCGGCTCCACCAGATGACCTGGGCGAAGATCACCGCGTGGGCCAGGATGGCGAGCGCCAGCAGGCCGAGCAGGGCGAGGCCGATCCCACGGGCCAGGCGTTTCATGGGCAACACGCAGCCGTCAGGCGCGGGCCGCCGCGCCGCGGCATCGGGAGGGCAGGATCGGCATTGCGGTCAATTGGCCGTCAGCGTGTCGGTGCTGGTGAAGTTCCAGGTGCGCACGATCTCGAGCTGGTCGGTGTCGCGGCGGATGTCCGGCGGGAACTCGGCGTAGGGGGCGCCCAACTGGACGATGCGCTGGGCGGCCTGGTCGAGGATCTCGTGCCCGCTCGAGCGCAGCACGTCGATCTTCACGACGCTGCCGTCGGCGCGCAGGATGACCGACAGCAGCAGGCTGCCATAGACCTTGCCGCGGGCCGCCTCCGGGTAG
>JAGRFX010000169.1 GCA_020445805.1 Rhodocyclaceae bacterium | reverse complement strand
AGCGGTTGTCCTGGCAGAAGTCGATGTCGAAGTCGGGCATCGACACCCGCTCGGGGTTCAGGAAGCGCTCGAACAGCAGTGCGTACTCGAGCGGGTCGAGGTCCGTGATCCGAAGGCTGTAGGCCACCAGCGAGCCCGCGCCGGAGCCCCGCCCGGGGCCCACCGGGACGCCGTTGTGCTTGGCCCAGTTGATGAAGTCCGCAACGATCAGGAAGTAGCCCGGGAAGCCCATCTGGACGATGGTGTCGGTCTCGATCTTGAGGCGTGCGTCGTAGCGGGGTCGCTCGGCCTGGCGCTCGACCTCGTTGGGATAGAGCTCCTTCAGTCGGGCCTCGAGGCCGGCCTTCGCCTCCGCCACCAGGAAGTCGTCCAGGGTCATCCCTTCCGGGGTCGGGAAGAGCGGCAGGAAGTTCTTTCCGAGCTGGACCTCGAGCGAACAGCGGCGTGCGATCTCGACCGCGTTCTCGAGGGCCTCGGGCAGGTCGGCAAAGAGCTCGACCATCTCCTCCTGGCTCTTGAAGTACTGCTCCTCGGTGAAATCCTTGGGGCGCCGCTTGTCCGCCAGCACGAAGCCCTGGGCAATGCAGACCCGCGCTTCATGGGCCTTGAAGTCCTCGCGACGGGCGAACTGCACCGGATGGGTCGCCACCACCGGCAGGCCGAGCCGGTCCGCGAGCACCACGGCGTCGCGCACATAGGCCTCGCCGCCCGCGTGCCCGGCGCGCTGCACCTCGATGTAGAAGGCGTCGGGGAAGAGCCGCGCCCAGTCGCTGGCCAGCTGCTCGGCCAGGGCGGTGTTGCCATTGCCGAGCGCCACGCCGATGTCACCCGACATTGCTCCGGACAGGCAGATCAGGTCCGCCGCGGCACCCTGCTCCAGCCAGGCGCGGCGGATTTCGGCCCGCCCGCGGATCTTGTTCTCCAGGTAGGCGCGGGTGAGCAGATCGCACAGCTGCCCGTAGCCGGCCCGATTGCGGCAGATCAGCAGCACCCGCGTCGGCTTGTCGCGCTCGACGTCGTTGGTGATCCATGCATCGCAGCCGACGATGGGCTTGACGCCCTTGCCTCGCGCCCCCTTGTAGAACTTGACCATGCCGAACAGGTTGCCCAGGTCGGAGATGCCGAGCGCGGGCATGTGGTCTGCCACGGCGGCCGACAGGGCCTGCCCGATTGTGGTGATGCCATCCGATACGGAGAACTCGGTGTGCAGGCGGAGATGGACGAAACGGGGTTCGGGGGTCGCGCTCATGGGACCGGATTCTACCCCTGGCGACGCCCCCCTGCCCTCGCGCGCGACGACCGCGCCGTCTGCGACCAGGGCCTTTCGGGCCTACATCAGGCCGAGTCCGCGGAGGACCAGCACGCCGATGCTGGTGGTGAGAATCGAGCCCACCGTGGTCAGCGCGATGATGTTGGCGGCCAGCGTCGCGTTGCCGCCCATCGCGCGGACCATCACGTAGCTGGCCGCGGCGGTGGGCGCGGACGACATCAGCAGCAGAACGCCCAGGTCGATGCCCCGGAAGCCGACCGCGAGCCCCGCCAGCACGAAGAGCAGCGGCACGCCCAGCAACTTGGCGCCACTGGCCAGCGCCGTCCCGGCCACCTCCTTGCGCAACTGCCGGAAGTTCAGCGCCGCGCCGGTACACAGCAGGGCCAGCGGGAGCGTGAGGTTGGCGAAATACTGGCCCGACTGCAGCACCCAGCCGGGCAGCTTCAGATCCAGCCAGGACACCGGCAGCGCCAGGCCGATGGCGATGATCAGCGGATTGCGCAGGATGCCCTTCACGATGGCCAGCGCCCCCTGGCTCTGGTGCAGGGACCGGCTCAGCGTGATCACCGCCAGGATGTTGAAGAGGATCGTGACCAGGCCCAGGTAGAGCGAGGCCGCGCCGAGCGCCGCGTCGCCGTAGGCATTGACGCAGTAGGCCAGGCCGACGATGCCCATGTTGGAGCGGAAGCCGCCCTGCACGACCACGCCCCGGTCCCGGGCCTCCGGTACCAGCCGGGCGGCGAGCCACTCCAGGAGCAGATAGGCCACGATGGTGCCGGCGAGGCCGAAGGCGATGAGCTCGAGGTTGGCCGCGTCCGAGAACGGGGTCTTGCCGATGCTGATGAAGAGCAGCGCCGGCAGGGCCACGTTGAACACCAGGCGGGAGCCGGTATTGACGAAGGCGTCGTCGATCATGCCGCTGCGCATCAGACCATAGCCGAGGGCCAGCACGACGAAGATCGGGCCCGTGACCGAGAGCGAGAAATCCAGGACGGCGAGAAAGGCGTTCATGCGGCGGACTCCGCTGCCGTGGGTCGCCGGACGCGATACCAGGCCGCGTAGAGCGAGGGCAGGAAGATCAGCGTGAGCACCGTGGCCACCGCCAGCCCGCCCATGATCGCCACGGCCATGGGGCCGAAGAAGTCGCTGCGGGTCAGGGGGATCATCGCCAGGATGGCCGCCGCGGCGGTCAGCATGATGGGACGGAAGCGGCGCACCGTCGACTCGACGATGGCCTCCCACATCGCCAGGCCCGAAGCCAGGTCCTGCTCGATCTGATCCACCAGGATCACCGAATTGCGCATGATCATGCCCGACAGGGCGATGGAGCCGATCATCGCGACGAAGCCGAAGGGCTTGCCGAACAGCAGCAGCGCCGCGGTCACGCCGATGAGGCCGAGGGGCGCGGTCAGCAGCACCATGGCGACACGCGAGAAGTTCTGCAGCTGGATCATCAGCACCGTCAGCACCACGATGAACAGCAGCGGTACGCCCGCGGCCACCGAGCCGCCGCCCTTGGCCGACTCCTCGACCGCACCACCCACCTCGATGCGATAGCCCAGCGGCAGCGACTTGCGAATGCCTTCGATGGTCGGTTCGAGCTGGGCCACCACCACCGCCGGCTGAACGCTGCCGTAGAGGTTGGCCCGCACCGTCACCGTCGGAACCCGGTTCCTGCGCCAGATCACGCCCTCCTCGAAATCGGGCCGGATGGTGGCCACCTGGGCCAGCGGCACGATGCGTCCGTCGGGCCCCGGGATCGACAGGTCGGCCAGGTTCGATGGGCGCTCACGCTCGAAGGCCGAGCCGCGGATCAGGACATCGATGGTCTCGGTGCCCTCCCGGAACTGGGTCACCGTGACACCCTTCAGGGCCGCATCGAGGATCTGTGCGATATCGCGGGTCGAAAGCCCGACCAGGCGCGCCCGATCCTGGTCGATCTGGACCCGCAGCACCTTCGACGGCGTCGCCCAGTCTGACTGGACATTGGAAAGTTCCGGATGGCCACGCATGGCCTCCGCGATCTGCCCGGCGATCCCGCGCAGGACGTCGAAGTCGGCGCCGCTGACCCGGTACTGAACCGGAAAGCCGACCGGCGGGCCATTCTCGAGGCGGTTGATCGCTGCCGTCACGCCCCCCGGGTGGTCGGCGTAGAAGGCGATCAGGCGGCTACGCAGGCGCTCCCGGGCCTCGGATCCGTCCGTCAGGATCACGAACTGAGCAAAGCTGGTTTGGGCCAGCTGCTGGTCCAGGGGCAGGTAGAAACGGGGGCTGCCCGAGGCCACATAGGCCACGAAGTTGTCGATGCCCGGGGCGTCCTTCAGCAAGCCTTCGAGTTCCTCGACGGCCGCCAGGGTGGCCGTGCGCGAGGCACTCTCCGCCAGCCTCAGGTCCACCAGCAGCTCCGGCCGCGTGGAATCCGGAAAAAACTGCTGAGGCACGTAGCGGAACGCGTAGATCGAGCCGGCGAACGCCAGCAGGGTCGCCAGAATGACCCCCCAACGGAAGCGCACGCACGCATGGACCAGGGCACGGAACGCCCGGTAGAAGCGGGAATCGTAGTGCGCTTCGGTGGCGTGCCCGTGGTGGCCCCCGTCTCCACCCGGCAGCCATCGGGCGCGGAGTCGCCGGACGAGGCCGGGCCGGGCGCGATGCTTGTGGAAGTCGGGCAGCAGGTGAAACCCCAGGTAGGGCACGAAGAGCACAGCCGCCACCCACGACACCAGCAGCGCGATCACGGTCACCTGGAAGAGCGATCGCGTGTATTCCCCGGTGCTCGAGGCGGCCGTCGCGATCGGCAGGAAGCCGGCCGCCGTCACCAGGGTGCCCGACAGCATGGGCATGGCGGTCGATGTGAAGGCGAAGCTGGCCGCCTTCGCCCGCTCCCAGCCCTGCTCCATCTTGGTGGCCATCATCTCGACCGCGATGATGGCGTCGTCCACCAGCAGGCCGAGCGCCAGGATCAGCGCCCCCAGCGAGATCTTGTGGAGACCGATCCCGAACAGTTTCATGAACAGGAAGGTGATCGCCAGCACCACCGGGATCGAGATCGCGACCACGATGCCGGTGCGCAGCCCGAGCGACAGAAGGCTGACCGCCAGGACGATGATCACCGCCTCCGCCAGTGACTTGACAAATTCATTGATCGAGCGCTGCACCGCGCGCGGCTGGTCGGCGACGCGGGCCAGTTCGATGCCGGCAGGCAGCTGCGCCTCGATGCGGCCGACGGCCTCGTCCAAGTGCCGACCGAGGGCGATGATGTCGCCGCCCTCGCGCATCGACACGCCGATGCCGAGGGCGAGCCGGCCCTCGAATCGCAGCGTGTCGGTGGGCGGATCGACGAAGCCCCGCTCGACGGTCGCGATATCGCCCAGCCGCAGGCTGCGCCCGCCGACGCGCAGCACGGTCCCCCGGATCGCCTCCAGGCTCTGGTATTCGCCGTCGGGCCGGAGGTAGATGCGCTCGGCGGCGGTCTCGAAGTAACCGGCGCCGAGCTTGGCGTTCTGCTCATTGATCGCCGTGATGATGTCGGCGGCCCGTATGCCGAGGGTTGCCAGGCGGGCGGCCGAGAGCTCGATGAAGACCCGCTGGTCCTGCTCGCCGAAGAAATCCACCTTGGCCACGTCCGGGACCCGCAACAGCTCGTTGCGGATCGCCTCGCCGAAGCGCTTCAGTTCCGCGTAGTCGAGGCCTTCCCCCATCAGCGCGAAGATGTTGCCGAAGGTGTCGCCGAACTCGTCGTTGAAGCTCGGGCCGATCACCCCGGTCGGCAGCGTATGCCGGATGTCGCCGATCTTCTTGCGGACCTGGTACCAGATCTCCGGAATCTCGCTCGGCGGCGTGGAATCCCGCGCCGTGAAAAACACCAGGGCCTCGCCGGGCCGCGAGTAGGAGCGGATGAAATCGACCTGGGCGACCTCCTGCAGCTTGCGTTCGATCTTGTCGGTGACCTGCAGCTCCACCTCGCGCGCCGAGGCGCCGGGCCATTCGGCCCGCACCACCATGATCTTGAAGGTGAAGGGCGGATCCTCGGACTGGCCAAGGCGGCCGTAGGATGCCATGCCGATTGCCGTCAGGACGACGATGAAGAACAGCACCAGCGTCTGGTGACGAAGGCCCCAGTCCGACAGGTTGAAGCGGCTCATCGCGAAACATCCAGTTGCACGGGCGCCCCCTCGGCCATGGGACGGACCCGCTGACCCGGCGTCAGCCGATGGGTCCCTGCGACGACCACCTTCATGCCCGGCTGCAGGCCGCCACCGACCAGGGCCCCGTCCTCCCGGATGGCGAGCAGCTCCACTGCCACGGGCTGGACAATCCCCTCTGCGTCTACCGACCAGACGATCGACTGTCCGTCGCGCTGGATCACTGCCGGCAGGGGCAGGGTCATGCCGCGGGCGTCCTTGTCCACGAAGCCGGCCACGGCCGATGCGCCCAGGGGCAGGTGCTCGTCCGCGCCCCTCACGCTCAATCGCACAGCGAACGTACGGGTGGCGGCGTCCGCCGCCGCAGCCACTTCACGCACCTGCGCGCCGTAGCTGCGGGTGGGGTCGGCCAGGGGCCTGACCTGCGCCGGCACGCCGGCGGCGATCATTCCGATGCGTCCTTCCGGCACGTGGATCAGGACCTCCCGCTCGTCCTGTCGCGCCAGGCGCAGCACCGGCTGGCCGGCCGCCACCACCTCGCCCCGGTCCGCCAGCACGTCGAGGACGACTGCGTCGTGATCGGCCTTGAGCACCGAGTAGGTGGCCTGGTTGGAGGACAGTTCGAACTGGGCCCGGGCCTGGCGGACGCGCGCTTCCGCCGCATCGACCGAGGTCCGCCGGCTGTCGAGGACGGATTCGCTCATGAACTTCTGGGCAACCAGTTGCCGCGCCCGCTCCAGCTCGGCCCGGGCCAGGCTGAGTTCGGCCTCCGCAGCCGACAGCTGGTCCCGCGCAGCCTCGGCCGTGAGTCGCAGGTCCTGGGGATCCAGGCGCGCCAGGGGTTGCCCCTTGCGAACGCCGGCACCCACCTCCACGTGGCGCTCGACGATCTTGCCCCCCACGCGGAACGACAGGTCGGTCTCGTGGCGTGCCCGCACCTCGCCGGTGTAGATCGTGAGAGGCTCGGCCCCCTGCTCGCCGACCTCCCGGACCAGCACGGCCAGCGGTGCCTGGGGTGGCGCCTCGGCCTTTTGGCAGGCAGACAGCAGGGAGGCGGCGGTCAGCGCCCCAAGACAGACTCGGAGCCAGGCGCTCATCGGGAATCTCCGTTGTCCGGCCGCACCAGGAGGCCGTGCATGATCAGGTCGAAATAGGCGGGCAGGAATTTTTCGGGGCGGCAGGCGTCGGCATCGCAGGCAGAGAACGAAGTCCGCCAGATGCTGAGCAGGATCAGCGGCCCCATCAGCACCTGGACCGTCGCAGGCACGTCCACCGCACGGAAGACGCCCTGCTCGATCCCCAGCCGGAGCGCGCCGCCCACCAGGGCGCGCGCCCGGGAAATCACCTCGTCATAGTAGAAGCGCGCCAGCTCGGGAAAGTTGCGCGACTCGGCCATCATCAGCTTGGGCACGCCGGCCAGATCGGTGCAGCCGATCAGTTCCCACCAGCCACCGAGAATCGCCCGCAGCAGCCTGACCGGGTCATCGCGCAGCGCATCGAACAGGGCTTCGCCCTTCTCCATGACCGGCACGATGCCTTCTGTAATCACGGCCTTGAAGAGGGCTTCCTTGCTGTCGAAGTAGAGGTAGAGCGTGCCTTTGGAAACACCGGCACGGGCAGCCACCTCGTCCAGGCGGGTGGCGGCATATCCCTTCTCGACGAACAGGCTCAAGGCCGCCGCCGTGAGCTCTGCCGGGCGGGCCTGCTTGCGACGCTGACGACGGGAGGTGGACGGGTCCACTGGGCGCTCCACAATGCTAATGACTAACCAGTCAGTAAGTATAGCCAACTCGTGCGGGGGCGCAATCCTGCGCACCGGTGGTTTCGCTGCACCGCGTCCGCGTGACGGCAGAGGCGTGCCTCAAGGTTTGCGTGCCGCCGGTCGTAGATTCGCTGTCGCGATCGAGACAATCGCCCTCGGAGCCCCGATGCGCCTGATTCAAGCCCTCCTGGTCCTGCTTGCCGTGTTCGCCACTGCTTCCGGCCAGGCGGCTGCAACTGCAGCAGCCCCGCGGGTCCTGATCGTCAACTCCTACCATGACGGCTACAAGGGGTCGGACGATCTGGTCGCGGGTATCGAGGAGACGCTGAAAGCCGCAGTGCCCACGGTCGACATCCGGATCGAGTATCTCGACGGCAAGAATTTTTCGGGCCATGACCACGATCAGCGCGTCATCGACACCCTCCGCTACAAGTTCGCGCGGGCCCGTTTCGACCTCGTCCTGACGACCGACGACTACGCCTTCAATCTGGTCGAGGCGGAGACGCCGTCCCTGTTCGGCGATACGCCGATCGTTTTCGTGGGTACCAACAATTTCGACGGGCGCCGCATTGTCGACAGGCCCCAGTTCATCGGTGTGGATGAAAGCCCCAGCTTCGGCGATACGATCGCACTGATCCTGCGCCTGCACCCGGACACCCGGCATATTGTCGCGATCAGGGACGCCAGCACGACGGGCGAGCTCAACCACCAGCTGTTTCGCGAGGCGGCCCGACACTTCTCGGCCCGGGTCAGCTTCGAGGACATGGCCGGCGACACCATCGAGTCGCTCCTGCAGCGGGTCGCCGCCCTGCCCAGCGGCACCGTCGGACTCTACTTCGCCTCCTTCGTACCGACCGCCGATGGTCAGCGCGTTTCCAGCGTCGATGCCCTGCGCCGCATCGCCGCCGTGTCACCGGTACCCCTGTATGGCGGCTGGGAGTTCAACCTGGGGCACGGCATCGTCGGCGGCCGCCTGATCGACCTGCGCGAGCACGGGCGCCTGGCAGGCACGCTGGCTGCCGAGCGCCTGCTCGGCACCCTGGGGCCGGCGACGCCCCAGGTGTCTGCCAGCCCTAACCGATACCTCTTCGACTACCCCCAGATGGCCCGCCACGGCGTCTCGCCCGACAGCCTGCCCACCGGGAGCGTGGTGCGGGATCGCCCGCCGGGCTTCATCGAGCGCCATCACGTGGTCATCCTCTCGGTGCTGTCGATCCTCTTCCTGGCGATCGCGCTGCTGGCATCGCAACGCGCCATCGCAAACCATCGCGCCCTCGATCGCTCGAGGCGGAAATTCGCCACCATCTACCGCAACTCGCCGGACCTGATCGCCATCACCGACCGGCAGACCGGCCGCTTTCTCGAAATCAACGAGGCCTTCACGCGTGTCATGGGCTACACCGCGGAAGAAACCCTGGGACGCACGGCCGCGGATCTCGGCACCTGGGGGCGCCCGGGCGGGCGCGACGCGATGCTCGCCGCCCTGGGGCAGCAACGACGGCTCGAGAATCACGAGACCCACTTCCGCCGCAAGGATGGGGAAGTGTTTCCAGCCCTGCTGTCGCTCGAGGTTCAGCGGCTGGATGGGCGCGATGTCCTGATCCTGACCGCCCGCGACATCGGCGAATTCAAGCGCATGCAGGAGGCCTTCGACCGCTTCTTCGAGTTGCCGACCCAGATCCACGCCATCATGACGCTGAGCGGCACCCTGCTCCAGACCAACCAGGGCTGGACGGCGGTTTTCGGGCAGCCGGACGACCCGACGGAAGTGCACAGCCTGTTCGACTTTGTCGTACCGCACGAGCGCAACGCCACCCACGCCGTCTGGAAACGCCTGATCGCCCACGACCAGGGCAGCTTCCAGCTCGAACTCCACTGCCTGAGTTCAGATGGCCGCGAGCGTACCCTGGCCTGGTCCGCCTTCGCCTCCGCGGCGGACGGCCGCGTCTATGCCTCGGCACTCGACATCACCGAACAGCGCCGGATCGAGCGCGAACTCGCCAACCACCGGGAGCACCTGGCGGCCGAGGTGGCCTCCCGCACCGAGGAGCTGACCCTGGCCAAGGACATGGCCGAGGCGGCGAACCGGGCCAAGAGCACCTTCCTGGCCAACATGTCCCACGAGTTGCGGACGCCCCTCAACGGCATCATCGGCATGACCATCCTGGCCTCGCGCCGGGCCCGCGAACCGGAATTGAAGGACGCGCTCGGCAAGATCGACCGCGCCTCCAAGCACCTCCTGGAAGTC
>JAGRFX010000015.1 GCA_020445805.1 Rhodocyclaceae bacterium | reverse complement strand
GCTTCAACCAGCTGGGCACCACGCCGGCCCGCGCCGCGGCCGACGCCGATGCCGCACGCAAGGCCGAGCGGCGGGTCGAAAAGCTCTATCGCCGCGCCCTCGCCGACCTCTTCCAGGGCGACGACTATCTCAACATGTTCAAGCGCCGCGAGATCTACCGCCACCTCTCCAACGGCGCCGACCGCATGGCCCACTGCGCCAACACCCTCCACGACATCGTGGTAAAGATCGGCTGAGGACCGCGGCCCGGGCGCGGCCGGCGTCGCGAACTCCCGTCAGGCCCGGGCCAGGCCGAAGCTGAAGGCCGCCCCGCGACCCGGCGCACTGTCCACCTGGATGGAACTGCCGTGGAGCGCCAGCAGGCGCTGGACGATGGCCAACCCCAGGCCCAGGTGCAGCCCGTCTCCGCCGCCCGCGCCCGCGACCCGATAGCGCGGTTCGAAGATCCGCGACTGATGACCTGCAGGAATCCCACAGCCCGAGTCACGGACCTCGAGCTGCACGGCCTCGCCCTCGCGCAGCACGCCGATGCGTACCTCGCCGCCGGCCGGCGTATGTTCCAGGGCGTTGTCCACCAGGTTCACCAGGACCCGCTCCAGCTTGCCGATATCGGCCCGCGCCATGGCGTCCTCGTCACCGGCCACGTGCAGCCCCACGCCGCGGCGCCTGGCCTCCAGGGCGAATCGCGCCGCCACGTCGTGGGCCAGTTCGAAGACCGCCACCGGCTCGGCCTCGAGCCGCTCCTGGCGGGCCTCGAGGCGGGCCAGCTCGAGCAGCTGCTCGACCAGGCGATGGAGTTGGCGCCCATTGCGCAGCGCCACCTCCACGTGCTGCCGGTCGGGCGCCTCGGGGTGCTGTAGCAGCCAGGTCTCCAGATACCCCTGCAGGGAGGCCAGCGGCGTCTTCAGGTCATGGGCGATCTGGGCGATCAGCTCGCGCCGCGCCTCCTCGTTGCCCCGGATCTGGTCGAGCTGGTCGGCCACCGTCTCGGCCAGGCCCACGAAACCGGCCTGCAGTTCCGCCACCTCGCGGCTGGCCCAGCCGGGCAGTTGCCGGCCGATCGCCTCGCGCGACAGGCCCCCGGCGCGGAAAGCCGTCATGGCCCGGTTCAGCGCCGCCAGGGGCCGGGTCAGCAGGCCGAACATCAGGGCCGAGATGAACACCACCACCAGCAGCGCCCCCAGCGAAAACAGCAGGGCCCGGTCCTGCCACAGGCCGGCCTCGTGCTGCCGCTCGACGGCACTGAGCTGGCTGCCGCCGACGATCACATAGAGGTAGCCCCGCAGGGCGCCGCCGGGATCGAGGATCCGCGCCGCGGAGAAGACCTGGCGACGCGCCGGGTCGCGCGGATCCGTGCCATAGATGGGCAGGGGATGCCCGGCCAGGAAGTCGCGCACCGGCGCCAGCTCGATGCGCAATTCGCGCACCTGTCCGGGCTCGGCCGAGTAGGCGCGGATGCGTCCGTCCAGATCGGTGGCGTAGATCTCGAAGGCCGGCCCCAGCAGCATCAGCGCATGGAAGGCATTCTCGAGGGAGGCGGCGGCGATCTCGCCGTGGCGGAGCAGGGGATTGTCATCCACCATGTGGCTCGCCAGCGCCCGGTGCAGGGCCTGCTGCACCTGGTCCGAATGCCAGCGTTCGCGCTGGCCGGCCACCTGCAGCATCAGGGCCGCCAGCGCCACCACCATCAGCGCCAGCACCAGTGCCACCCGACCGAAGAAGCTGCCGCTCACGCGGCCTCCGACACGTCGAGCGTGTAGCCCACGCCCCACACGGTCCGGATCAGCCGCGGGTGGGACGGATCGCGCTCGATCTTGGCCCGCAGCCGGTTGATGTGGGAATTGACGGTGTGCTCGTAGCCTTCGTGGTGGTAGCCCCAGACTTCGGACAGCAGCTGTTGCCGGCTGAAGACCACGCCGGGCTGCCGGGCCAGGAAGGCCAGCAGGTCGAACTCGGTCGCCGTGAGCTCGAGGGCCTCGCCATCCCGTGTGGCGGCCCGCCGGGCCGGATCGAGACGCAGGGGTGGTACCTCGAGCGGCCCCACCGGCGCGCTCGGCTCGAGCAGGGAAGCGCGCCGCAGCAGGGCGCGCACCCGCGCCTGCAGCTCCAGCACGCCGAAGGGCTTGGCCAGGTAGTCGTCGGCGCCCGTCTCCAGGCCGCGGACCCGGTCGTGTTCGCTGCTTCGGGCGGTCAGCATCAGGATCGGCAGCGCCGCGTCGGCGTCGCGCAGGGCCCGGCAGAACCCGAGCCCGTCCCCGTCGGGCAGGGACAGGTCGAGCACCAGCAGGGCCCACTCGCGACTCTCCAGGGCACGCCGGCCGTAGGCGAGCGTGTCGCAGCACAGGACACGATGGCCGAGCATCTCCAGGTGCAGGCGCACCAGGTTGGCGATGTCGGCCTCGTCCTCGACCACCAGGATATCGGCCATGGTCTTCGATTCCACCTCCACGATCCGGCAACCGCGGGGCTAGCGCACCCGCTCGACCGTCACCCTTAGGACCGGGTTGTCGAAGCGAAACTTACTGCCGAGCGTCGAATCCGCCAGCCCGTCGTCCCGGGAGACCACGCCGGCATGGAGCCGGACCGCGTCGAGAGGGTCGTCCCGCTGCGGATCGAAGCCCGTCCCGCCGTCGGCTGGGCCTGGAATCGTACCGGCGGCTTCCGAATTGGCCTCGGTGCCCGCATCCCAGGCCGCCAGCACGAACTGCTGGCGATCGCCGGCGGCCATGGCGCCGACCGGCAGGGCGCTCAAACCCGAAAAGGCATCGTTGGTATTCACCAGCATGGTCGCCAGGCTCAGCTGCGCATCCTCGGCCGCCGGGTAGCTGAGCTCGAAGCTGTCGCCCGCACCCGGCCCGACCGGCGCACTGCCGGTGGCATCGACGATGCCCCCCTGGGCCGCCAGTTCCGCCGCCAGGGCGGTGCCATCGCCGCCTTCCGCCAGGCGCTCCAGTCCGCTCGAGGCCGGCATGCCCGCCGTCCAGGGCGCGCCGCTCCGATGCAGCGACACCAGTACCGGACTCAAGGGCTGGTTGGCCGTCAGGTTGGCTACCGTGATCCGCAGCGTGTGCATCTCGACGCGCGCGTCATCGTCTCCACCGTGGCCGCCACAGGCCGCCAGCGTCGGGAGCAGGGCGGCCGCGATCAGGGCCTGAAGTGTCGTTCGTGTCATGGTGGGCCTCACTTCACGACGACCGTGACCCGGGCCACCGGGTTGAGCCAGCGATGGCTGCGGCTGTCCAGGTCGCTGAGGCCCCCCGTCGCATCCGTATCGCCCAGCTGCCCGCGGTGGATATGCACGACCGGGGGCTCGCTGTCATTCGGACTGGCCGCGACCACCCCTCTGCCACCGCTGCCGGCGCGACCGCTCGGGTCACCCGGAATGCCGGGCACGCCCGGCGCGCCACCGGCGCCGGGGTTCATCAGCTCCGTATTGGCCTCGGTCCCGGCATCGTAGGCATTGAGCATCACGGTGTAGGTCCCGGGGGTGGTCGGGATCGCCCAGCCATCCAGGCCGACGAAGCCGTCATTGGTCGGCAGCAGCATTGCCGTGATCGAGAGGTGGGTATTGGCACTGCCGGTCGTCAGCTCGGCCACGCCTGCGGCCGTTGCCGGTGCCAGAAGCCCGCCGGCCGGATCGGCCACCACTTGCCCGCCCGCGGCGGTAACGCCCGCCTGCAGCCCGGCAATGTCACCGCCTTCGGCCATCGCCTGGAGGGCGGCCGAGGCGGCGCTGCCGGTCTGGAAGAGATGGGTGTCGGCAGGATGCGCCGCGACCAGCAGGGGGGTGAAGCTGAGACCGCCGGTCAGGTTGGTGACCGTGATCTCGAGGTCGGCAGCGCCGGCTGCCAGGGGGACGAGCAGCGTCGTCGCCGCCGTACCGAGGGCTCGGGAAATGCGCATCGTGTCGCTCCTGGGTCTGGATTCGGGAGGCTCCAGCCTAGGCTTCCGGGGCCCGGCCGGTCCTCCAGCCAGGGCAACGAATCGATCACGGAAGTATCACGACGGACACGCTATCGGCCCGCGGCCCCCGCACGATGGCGGGCGATCGCGGCCTGCAGGTCGGCATGCTGCTCGCACGGCGTCCGGCACAGCTCGGCCAGGACCGCCAGGTGCTTCTCCGCCGAGGCCACGTCACCCGCGGCGAGGTAGGCCTCGCCGATGTATTCGTGGGCGCCGAGATGGCGGGGGTCGAGATCCAGGGCCCGCCGGTAGGCGACGAAGGCGGCATCCAGCATGCCCGCCTTGCGCCGGGCGAAGCCCAGTCGGTTCCAGCCCTCGGCATCGTCGGGATGACGCCGGGTGTGAAGCTCGAGCAGCCCGGCAGCGCGCTGGAAATCGCCCCGCTCGAGGGCATTCAGGGCACGCGCGAACTCGCTCGCGGGCACCACGTTGCGGACCGGCTCGGAGCCGCCGCCACCATCGGCCAGGGCTCGGCCGACCGGGCCGCAAAGGCACGCGGCAACGATGAGGAATCGGATCAACATAGCGGACTCCCAGATGCGCCCGGCTGCGAGAATCCGCCCACTATATCGCGGCACCGGAGTGCCCGAGGGGCACTACAGGGTGAAGCGCCCTGCCGCCTCCTTCAGCTCGCCGGACAAGCCGCTCAGGGTCTCGGCCGTCTCGCGGGTCCGCGCGGTGCCTTCGCTGTTACGTTCGGCCATCCGGGCGATCTCCTCCACATGGCGGGCGATCTGGTCGGTCGCGCTGCGCTGCTCGTCCATGGCGGCGGAGATGTCGCCGACTGCCGAAACCACCTTCATGGTCTGGCTGTTGATCTCGTCGATGGTCACCCCCGCCTCGCGGGCCAGCTTGACGCCGTGTTCCACCTTCTCGACGCCGCCGTGCATGCTCTTGACCGCCTGCTCGCTGCCGCTGTCCACGGCGGCGATCATGCCGCCGATTTCCTTCGTGGCCGTAGCCGTCCGCTCGGCCAGCTTGCGCACCTCGTCGGCCACCACGGCGAATCCACGTCCCTGCTCGCCGGCCCGCGCCGCCTCGATGGCCGCGTTGAGTGCCAGCAGGTTGGTCTGGTCGGCCAGTTCGTCGATGACGCTGACGATGTTGCGGATCTCTGCGGACTTGCGCCCCAGTTCCTCGATCACGGCAGACGACGCCTGGACGGCCTCGGCAATGTTGCCGACCTCGCCGACGACACCGCCGATCACCGATCGCCCCTTGGCCGAGGCGGCGCCCGCCTCGTCGGTGAAGTCTCGGGCGTGGCGGGCATTGTCGGCGACGTGGCTGACACTCACCGCCATCTCCTCGATGGCCGCCGCGATGGTGGAGGCCGCCTCGCTCTGTTGCTGCGAACTACCGTAGATCGACTTCGAATCCGCGCGCAACTGCTCCGAACACTCGGATACACGCTGGGAGAGCACGAGCAGCTCCCGAACCAGCTTGGTGAGCGACTTGCGGGCCGAGTCGTACTCGTAGCCCAGCCAGGCGAAGTCGTCGCGCCCTGTCAGGTTGAGCTTGCAGGTGAGGTCGCCCTTCGCCAGGCGGTTGAGTCCGCCGACCAGGGTCTCGGTGCGACGGGCGAAGTGACGTCCGAATGCGAACGCGATCAACACCATCACCACCGCGCTGCCGACCAGCTCCAGCAGTGGCCCATAATCGCCGCCGGCGATCTGGCTCACGCCGCCGGACAGGACAAGGCTGGCGATTTCAAGCACGATGGCAAGGATGGCGAACGCCATGAAGGCGTTCCGTATACTGAGTCTCTCCATGGCTGTGTCTCCTGAGGGCCAATTGACAGGCGTTCTGCGCGCCGTTGCTTGAACCCTTCTCGGCGACAATGCGACGAAACTTGAGACCATGAGACGAACGGACATTCCTAGCCGCCGACCGAGCTTCCGGCCCGCCTGGCTTGCCGCCGCCGCGGCGGCCTGGCTCGCGGCCGGCTGCGTCTTCGTGCCGCGAACGACCCTCGTATACGACGAGGACTGCCACATCGAGGCCCGGGAGATGGTGCTCGAGATGCAGCAGGTGGGGGCCTTCGTGGGATGCCGCGGCGAGGGCTGCGCCGCCATCCTGGCCGGCGCGGGGGTCGTGGCGGCCGCCAGCGCGGTGGTATCGGGCAGCATCGTCATCGCCGGCAACATCGTGTATTGGTTCGAGAAACAGGGGGCCTGCCAGCGACGGCCCGAGCCGCCCGAACCGCTCGTGGTGCCGGAGCTGCCGCCCGCCCCCGAGACCCAGGGCGACTGATCAGCGCTTGCGGAAGCGGATCTCTCCGGCCTGCTCGGGATGGCGTCCACGCTTGCCGGCGTAGGCCGCGCGGATCCGCGCCAGATCCTGCTCCACCTCGCCACTGAGCGAGATCACGTCGGCGATACCCAGCGTCCGCGTCGCATAGTCGAGGTAGCCGAGGGCCACCGGCACATCGGCGGCGCGGGCAATCCGGTAGAAGCCGGACTTCAGGGTGTCCACGTGACGCCGTGTGCCCTCCGGCGACATCGCCAGTACCAGGACCTCCCGGGACTGGAACAGCGCGACCATCTGGCCGACGAAATCGCCGGCGGACGTCCGATCCACGGGAATGCCGCCCCAGCGCACCATCAGGCGACGCCACGGTCCGGCGAACAAGGTGTGCTTGCCCACCCAGCTGACCGGCCAGCCGGAGCCGAATCGGGCCAGCAGGCCCAGCGGAAAATCCCAGTTGGAGGTATGGGGGTAGAAGACCAGCACCAGCTTGCGGGCCGGGAGGGGCGGCAGATCGAGCCGCCACCCCAGCCAGCCGAGCAGGCGGAGGGCCAGTCTGGAGGCCCGTCCGGCTCCGTCGGCGTGGGGGTTGGTTCCGTGCACGACGGCAGTCTGGCCCAGCTGTCCCGGCCTGTCATATGGCGGCGCAGCAGCCGTCGCGGGGTGCTGGCCCTGCGAGCGACTGCAAATCCTTGGCACGGGCGACGAAACGGGCGATCGCCGAACAGGATCACGGGCCGGGTGACGCGGTATACTTGCGCCCGACGGCGCTGCGCAGCCGTCCGGATGTCCCGACCGGATCGCGCGCCTGACCACACTTCGACCGGGCCAGCCCCATCCAACACCGGACCACCCCATGGACGCCCTCAAACTGATTCGTGATTTCGTCAGCTCGCACTCGGACATCGATCCCGAGAGCGTCGTACCGGACGCGGTGCTGGCCGACATCGGCATCGACTCCCTGATGCTGCTCGAGGTGATGTTCGAGTACGAGGAAAAGACGGGGGTCAAACTGCCCGATGACCTGCCGACGCCCACCACGGTCCGCGAACTGATGGACCAGCTCGAGAAACTGGCACCGGACGCCGCTCAGTGAGCGCTCCGCCCCGTCGCGTTGCCATCACCGGCCTGGGGGTTGTCAGTCCGTGGGGCTCGGATGTCCCGGATTTCTTCGGCCGCCTGATGGCGGGCCAGTCGGCCGTGTACCACTACCAGACCGACGAAGCCCACCTGTCGATGTCGATGCCGGCCGTCCATTGCCCCGGTTTCGACGCCCAGACGGAGGTCGGTCGCGCCGCCTCGGCAATGGACCGCTCGGCCCAGATGAGCTTTGCCGCCTGCCGCCAGGCATGGACGCAGGCGGGCAGGCCGATCCCCGAGAGCCCCGACCGACGTGCGGCCATGTACTGGGGCACCGCCCTGGCCGGTACCCTGACCTACGAGCAGGGCTACCGCGAAATGCTGATCAAGGGGCGCGAGCGGGTCCCGCCCCTGTCGCTGATCCTCGGCATGAACAACGCCGCCGCGTCGCACCTGGCGATCCATTTCCGCCTGGGTGGCCCCTGTCTCACCTACACCATCGCCTGCGCCTCGGCGGCGGCGGCCATCGGCGAGGCCTGGCAGTCCATCCGCGACGGCCGTTCGGACGTGGCCCTGACCGGCGGCGCCGACAGCCCGATGTCGCTGGCGGTGGTGCGCGCCTGGGAGGCCCTGCGGGTGCTGGCCCCGGTCGGAAAGCGGGGCGCCGAGGCCGCCTGCCGGCCATTCAGCGCCGATCGGGCCGGCCTGGTGCTGGCCGAGGGAGCGGCGGCCCTGGTGCTCGAGGAATGGGAACATGCCCGCGCGCGGGGCGCCACCATCCTCGCCGAACTCGCCGGCTACGGCGCCAGCTGCGACGCCAGCCACCTGGTCAAGCCTTCGCCGGACGGGCAGCTTGCCGCCATGCAGCAGGCCCTCGAGCTGGCCGGGCTGTCGGCGGATGACATCGACTACGTCAATGCCCACGGCACGGCGACCCGCGAGGGCGACCCGATCGAGATCGACGCGATCCGCCGCCTCTACGGCCCGCGCGCGGCCGAACTGCCGGTCAGCGCCACCAAGTCCATGCATGGCCACCTGATGGGCGCCACCGGTGCCACCGAAGCCCTGATCTGCGTCGAGGCCATGCGGCAGGGGGCCATTCCCCCCACTGCACACCTGGAGACCGTCGATCCGGCCTGCGAGGGCGTCCTCCATGTCCGCGAGCCCGGCCACCGGCGGCCCGTGCGCGCCTGCATGTCCAACTCCTTCGCCTTCGGTGGAACCAATTCGGTCCTGGTTTTCCGCAGCGCATCAGACTGAGGGCGTGGCAGGCTCCACTTCTTGAGGCGGGCGCCAGACGATAGAATGGCGCCCATCCCAACCGACTGATTTTGCAGGCGGCCAAGCGGCCTCAAGATGCCGCCGCTGATGCCGATCGAGACACCATGACCGATACCCTTTCCACTGAGCAACTGCGGCTCGAAGTCGCCGAGCAGATCGTCTCGGCCCTGAACCTGGACGTCGCCCCCGCCGAGATCGAACCCAATGCGCCCCTGTACGGCGACGGACTGGGACTGGATTCGATCGACATCCTCGAGGTGGCCCTGGTGCTGTCCAAGCGCTATGGCTTCACGCTGCGCTCCGACAACGAAGACAACGTGCGCATCTTCGCCTCGCTGGCGAGCCTCACGGACTACGTGGCCCAGCACCGCACCCAATGAAGGCTTCGCCCGCCATGGTGCTTCGCATCGCGGCCGTCGTGGCCGTGGCGGCGCTCTACTACTGGTTGTCCCATGTCCTCACGGCCGCCGACCGGCCGAGCACCGGTGGCGCGCTGCTGTCGCTCGGCCCCTACATGGCGGTGGCCCTGGTCATGGCCTGGCGGGCCCGGCACCGGGTGGCGGCGGTCGGCGGCTGGCTGCTGGTGGTCCTGGCGATTGCCAGCCAGTGGCAGATCCTGCGCAGCAACTTTTCCTGGATCTACCTGTGCCAGCACGCGGGCGCCTTCACGCTGCTGGCGATCGGCTTCGGGCGCACCCTGGGCGCCGGCGCCAAGCCCATGATCGCGGGCTTCGCCGAGCGAATCCACGGCCCGCTCCCTGCGGCCCTGGCGCAGTACACGCGACAGGCCACGCTGGCCTGGACGGTGTTTTTCACGCTCATGGCCACTTCCTCGCCCGTGCTGTTCTTCGTGGCCCCGATCGCCTGGTGGTCGGCCTACGCCAACCTGCTCACCCCCGCGCTGATCGGGCTGATGTTCGTGGCCGAATATGTCGCCCGCCAGCGCCTGCCGCGTGAATGCCGCACCGGCTTCATCGCCTCGATCCGGGCCAGCCTCGTCCCGCGCCCCGCCGCCACGGAGCGCGAATGCGACCTGGGCCGGGCCAAGGTCTCGCCCCGCTAGGTCGCGTGCTGCACTCAGGTCGCCCCGTGCCCAAGAGCCCGCTTCTCTCGCACCCTTCGCCTGACAGCCCGGTGGCCTGGCGCGGCGGCGCGGCCATCAGCCGCAATGCCTTCCTCGCCCATGCTCGGCAGCTCGCCGAGCGGATGCCGCCCGGACGCCACTATCTGGCCCATTGCGCGGATCGCTACCGCTTCGCGGTGACCCTCGCCGCTGGCCTGATGACGGGTCGGACCGCCCTGCTGCCGTCCACCTTCAACGCCAGCGTGGCCGAACAGTTGCGGGCCTTCTCGGGCGACGTCTTCGTGGTCACCGACGATCCCGGCGTGGACAGCGAGCTGCCCCTGCTGCGCTTTTCCGAGGATGTCCCCGCGCCGGACGAAGACCTGCCCGTGCCCGACATTCCCCACGAGCACGCCGTGGCCTGGGTGTTCACGTCCGGGTCGACCGGCGCGCCGGTGCCCCACTGCAAGACCTGGGGCAAGCTGGTCCTCAACGTGCAGACCGAATGCGGCGAACTCGGCCTCGGCCGCGACACGCCCTTCGCGGTGCTCGCCACCGTGCCGCCCCAGCACATGTACGGCTTCGAGACCACGGTGCTGATGCCGCTGCTGTGCGGCGGCCTGCTGGTGGCCGAGCGCCCCTTCTTCCCGGCCGACATCTGCGACCGCCTGGCCGCGCTGCCGCACCCGCGGGTGCTGGTGACCACGCCCTTCCACCTGCGCACCCTGCTGGAGGCGGACATCGCGGTCCCCGCCGCCGACCTGCTGGTGTCGGCAACCGCCCCCCTCGACAGTGCGCTGGCCGCCCGGTCGGAACAGGCCTTCGCGTGCCGGCTGCTCGAGATCTACGGCAGCACGGAGACCAGCCAGCTGGCCTCGCGCCGGACCCTCGACGGGCCGGCATGGACGCTCTTTCCCGGCATCCGGCTCGTCCAGCGCGACGGGGCCTGCTGGGCGTCGGGCGGGCATGTGGAGCAGGAGATGCCCCTCGGCGACATCATCGAGCTCGATGATCCGCGCCACTTCCGCCTCTGCGGCCGAAACGGCGATCTGGTCAACGTGGCCGGCAAGCGCAGCTCTCTCGGCTATCTCAATGCCCAGTTGCTGGCCATCGACGGGGTCCGCGACGGCGCCTTCTTCCTGCCGCCGGACGAAGACGACATCGGCCGGCCCGCCGCCCTGGTGGTCGCCCCGGGGATGAGCGTGCAAGAGGTGCTGGCGGCCCTGCGCCAGCGCATCGACCCGGTGTTCCTGCCGCGACCGGTCATCCAGCTGGACATGCTGCCGCGCAATGCCACCGGCAAGCTCCCGCGCGAGGTCTGCCAGACCCTGCTCGCGCGCCATCGCGGACAGTCGCCGGCATGATCCAGCTTCGCTTTTCGATGCCGCATGGCCACACCGTCTTCGACGGACACTTTCCCGATCAGCCGGTGGTGCCCGGGGCCTGGCTGCTCGACCGCGTGCTGGCGGCCCTTGCCTCGGCCGGCGAGACCGGCCCCTGGAAAATCGCATCGGCCAAGTTCCTGTCCCCTGCCGGCCCCGACGACTCGCTCGAACTCCGCATTTCGCCGCCCACCACCGGCGGTCAGCGCGACTTCCGCATCGACTGCGACGGCCGGGCGATCGCCAGCGGCAGGATCGGCCCGCTGGAGCGCTGAGCATGCAGCGCCCGGCCGCCTCCGGCCCGGCCCGCGAGGCCCAGTGGATCCGCCAGCCCGAGCGCAGCAACCTGGCCACGCTGCGCCTGATGACCTGGATTTCACTGCGCTTCGGCCGCCCGGTCGGCCGCCTGGTGCTGCTCGGCATCACGGCCTATTTCGTGTGCTTCGCGCCGCGCGCGCGCCGCGCCTCGCGGGACTACCTGCGCCGGGCGCTCGGCCGTCGGCCCGGGCTTGGCGACGTGGCACGGCATGTCCACGCCTTTGCCTCGACCATCCACGACCGGATCTATCTGCTGGCCGACCGCTTCGACGCCTTCGACATCGTCGTCGAGGGCGAGGAGCTGATGCATCCGCTGATCGAACGCCGGGAGGGCGCACTGGTCTTCGGTGGCCACCTGGGCAGCTTCGAGGTGGTGCGGGCCCTGGGGCGGCGCCATCCCGGCCTGCGAATCGCGCTGACCATGTTCGAAGACAATGCGCGCAAGATCAAGGCGACCCTCGAAGCCATCAACCCACAGGCCCGCCCCTGCATCATCCCCCTCGGCCAGGTGGACACCATGCTGCGGGTCCGCGACGCCCTCGACGACGGCCAGTTCGTGGGCCTGCTGGCCGATCGCAGCCTCGAGGCCGACGAGACCCGCCCGGTCCCGCTGCTCGGCGACACCGCCCGCCTGCCGGTCGGCGCCTTTCGCATGGCGGCGATGCTCAAGCGCAAGGTGGTGTTCATGGCCGGCCTCTACCTGGGGGGCAACCGCTACCGGATCCGCTTCGTCGAGATCGCCGATTTCGCCACCGTGGACCGGCCCGACCGCGACGCCGCTGTCGATGCGGCGATGCTCGCGTATGCTCGCGAACTGGAGCGCTGCTGCCATGAGGCGCCCAACAACTGGTTCAATTTCTACGATTTCTGGGACAGCCCCCAAGACCCGGCCCGATGATCCGCCGCCTGCTCCTCCTGCCCGCCCTGGCCCTCTGCACCCTGGCCGCCGCCGCCGAGCCCTGGACCCTCGACACCCTGATGCAACGCCTCGCCGACCGGGCGGGTGGGCGCGTCAATTTCATCGAGCGCAAGTACATCGCCATCCTCGATGAGCCGGTCGTGTCCACGGGACAGATGAGCTTCACGCCACCGGGCCGCCTCGAGCGCCAGACGGTCACGCCCAAGCCCGAGACCATGGTCCTCGACGGCGACCGCCTGAGCATCCGCCGGGAGGGCAGGGAACTCGACCTGCGCCTGCGCGACTACCCGGAGGCGGCGGCCTTCATCGACAGTATCCGCGGCACGCTGGCCGGCGACCGCCAGGCCCTCGAGCGTCGATTCCTCCTCTCGCTGGGCGGTGATGCGACGGCCTGGTGGCTCGACCTGCTGCCCAGGGACGGCAAACTCGCCGAGCTGGTGCTGCGGATCCACATCGAAGGCCAGGGCGGTCACATCCGCTCGGTCGAGATCCTGCAAGGCGACGGCGACCGCTCCGTCATGACCCTCGAGCCGGCCGACGCCGCCCAACCGCCCGCATGAGTCGACGCCCGGTCATCATCGCGGTCTGGCTGCTGATCCTCGCCCTGTGCATCGGCAACGTCTTTCGCACCCGCTTCACCGCAGACCTCTCGGCCTTTCTGCCCCGTTCGCCGACCGAGGAACAGGCGCTGCTCGTGGACCTGCTGCGCGACGGCATGGTCTCGCGCCTCCTGCTGGTGGGTGTCCGCGGCGGCACGGCTGCCGAGCGGGCCGCGGTCTCCAACGCCATGACCTCGGCCATGCACGTGGACCCGCGCTTCCTGTCCGTCACCAACGGAGCCAGCGGACACTCTGAGGCCGACCGGGCCTGGGTCTTCGGCAACCGCTACCTGCTGAGCCCGGCCGTCGACCCCGAACACTTCACCGACGCCGGGCTCTACCAGGCCATCAGCCATACACTGGACCTGCTCGCCTCGTCGGCAGGACTGATGGTCAAGCCCCTGCTGGCCCGGGACCCGACCGCCGAAACCCTGGCAGTGCTCGACAGCTTCACTGGGGGCAGCCAGCCGGCCCGCCACGACGGCGTCTGGGCCTCGGCCGACGGCGAGCGGGCGCTGCTGATCGCCACCACCCGCGCACCAGGCTCCGATACCGACGGCCAGGAAGCGGCCATCCAGGCGGTCCGCGATGCCTTCGGGGAAGCCCGCGCCACCCACGGCAGCCCCGAGATGCAGGTGCTGATGACCGGTCCGGGCGTCTTCGCCGTGGATGCCCGCGAGACCATCCGCAGCGAGATCAAGCGCCTCTCCCTCATCGGGTCGGCCCTCATCATCACCCTGCTGCTGCTGATCTACCGCTCCTTCGCCGCCCTCGCCCTCGGCCTCGCCCCCGTGGTGACCGGCGCCCTGGCCGGCATCCTGGCGGTCAGCCTGGCCTTCGGCGAGGTCCACGGCATCACCCTGGGCTTCGGCATCACCCTGATCGGCGAGGCCATCGACTACGCCATCTACTATTTCGTGCAGGGGGCCGCCCGCGCCCACGACGCCTTCTGGCGCACCATCCGGCTCGGCGTGATCACCTCGCTGTGCGGTTTCGGCGCCCTGCTGCTGTCGGGCTTTCCGGGCCTCGCCCAGCTCGGCACCTACTCCATGGCGGGCCTGCTCGCCGCGGTGCTGACGACCCGCTTCGTACTGCCCGCCCTGACGCCTGAGGGCTTTCGCGCCCGCGACGTGGCCCCCCTGGGCCGCTGGCTGTCACGGCCCGTGCTGGCCCTGACGCGGCTGCGCTGGCCGGCCCTCGCCCTGGCCGTGGCCGCCGCCGCCCTGCTGTGGCAGCAGCGCGAGCACCTCTGGCACCACCAGCTCTCGGCCCTCAGCCCGATCCCTGTGGAAGCCCAGCAGCTCGATGCCCTGCTGCGGGCCGACCTGGGTGCGCCCGACACCCGCTTCCTGGTCGTCACCACCGGCGCCAGCGCCGAGGACGCCCTGGAGCAGGCCGAGGCCCTGGCGCCCACGCTGACCACCCTGCAGACCGCCGGCCAGATCGCCGCCTTCGACAGCCCGGCGCGCCTCCTGCCCAGCCTCCATACCCAGCAGGCCCGCCGCGACGCGCTGCCGCCGCCCGAGGAACTGCGCCGCCGCCTGGAACAGGCCACTGAAACCCTGCCCCTCAAGGCGGCCAGGCTCGAGGGCTTCATCAGCGACGTGACCACCGCCCGGGAAGGACCGCTGCTGGCCCCCTCCAGCCTCGAAGGAACCGGCATCGGGCTCGGCCTCGAGGCCATGCTGATCCGCCAGGGCGACCACTGGCGGGCGCTGCTGCCGCTCTCGAGCCCGCGCGGCAGCGAAGGACTGAAGGACCTGGATGCCGAGCGGATCGGGCAGGCGGTGGCGGATGCCAGCGTGCCGCAGACGGTCTTCATCGATCTCGCGCGCGAGTCCCAGCGCATGTATGCCACCTACCTGCGCGAGGCCTGGACTGCGGCGCTGGCCGGCGTGGCGGCCATCGTCGTGGTCCTGCTGGCGACCCTGCGCAGCCTCGGGCGCGTGCTGCGCCTGGTGCTGCCCCTCACCGCGGCGGTGCTGGTGATCACCGCCCTGGTGGTGCTGTCGGGCGAACGCCTGACCCTGCTGCACCTGGTCGGCATGCTGCTGGTGGGCGCGGTGGGGTCCAACTATGCGCTGTTTTTCGTCACCGCCGACCCGGCCGATGGCCTGCCCGAACCGGAGACCCTGGCCTCGCTGCTGATCGCCAACCTGACCACCCTCTGCGGCTTCGGCGTGCTGGCCCTGTCGTCGGTACCGGTGATGCACGCCATCGGCGTCATCGTTGGACCGGGGGCGATCCTGGCACTCGGCTTTTCGGCCATGTTCGCGAGCCGCCCCCGCCATGTCGCCGGCCGGTCCTGAGTCCGACCGCATCGACCTGCGCCGGCACGCGGCCCGGCGCGCGGACACCCTGCTGGTGATGCTGGCCGGTGCCTACGACCCCCCCGCGCGCTTTCTGGAGCACGGCCTCCCCGAGGCCTGCGCGGCGGCCGGCCTCACGGCCGACCTGACCCTCCTGCGCACCGACCTGTCCGCCGTGGCCGACGGGCGCATCGTCCACGAACTCCACGCCCGGGTCATCGAACCGGCCCGCCGTGACGGCTACGGCCACCTGATCCTCGGGGGCATCTCCATCGGCGCCATGATGGCGCTGCTGCACCAGGACGTCTTCCCGGACTCGGCCGACGAGCTGCTTGCCATCGCCACCTACCCGGGCAACCGGGCCCTCACCGCCACCATCGCGCGTGCCGGCGGCATACGCGCCTGGCGGCCGGAGGCACTGGCGGCCGACGAGGGCGAGCTGCGGGCGTGGCGCAGCGCCAAGCGGCTCGGGGAGCACCCCTCGGTGCCGCTGTGGTTCGGCTTCGGGGCCCAGGACCGCTTCGCGACGAGCCAGCAGATGATGGCAGCGACGCTCCCCCCCCAGCGCGTGTCCGCCCTGCCCGGTGCCCACGACTGGCCCACCTGGGCCGCCGTGTGGCGGTGGTGGCTGGCGGCGCGGAGCGGCGCCCCATGAACCCGCCGCGACCCTGGCGTCCCACGCCCCTGCTGATCCTCACCGGCCTGGTGCACCTCGGCGTCGTCGTCGCCTGGCTGGCCCGGCCCGCCTCCTGGCCGGCCTGGCTGCTGCTCCTGGCGGCCAATCATGCCGTCCTGAGCGCTGCCGGCCTGTGGCCGCGCAGCCGCCTGCTCGGCCCCAACATCCTGCGCCTGCCCGAGGCGGCAATACAGCGGCGCGAGGTGGCGATCACGATCGACGACGGCCCCGATCCCGAGCTCACGCCCCAGGTCCTCGACATCCTCGAGGCCCACCGGGCCCGGGCCAGCTTCTTCTGCATCGGCGCGCGGGCCGAAGCACACCCCGCGCTGATCGCCGAGATCGTCCGTCGCGGCCACGACATCGAGAACCACAGCCAGCGGCACCGTCACAGCTTCTCGCTGATGGGGCCGGGCGGCTTCCGCCGCGAGATCGCCGCCGCCCAGGCCAGCCTCGGCCGACTGGCCGGCGACGCGCCGCGCTTCTTCCGCGCCCCGGCCGGCCTGCGCAACCCCTTCCTGGAACCCCAGCTGGCGGCCCAGGGCCTGCAGCTGGCCGCGTGGACCCGGCGCGGCTTCGACACCCGCGAGCGGGACCCCGAACGGATCCTTGCCCGTCTGCTCGATGGCCTCGCCGCCGGCGACATTCTGCTGGTCCATGACGGCCATGGCGCGCTGGATGCCCGGGGCCGGCCGGTGATCCTCAGTGTGCTTCCGCGCCTGCTGGAGGCCATCGCCGCCGCCGGGCTGCGGCCCGTCAGCCTGCGCCAGGGTTTCCGATGACCCCCTCGGCCACCCGCCAGCTGGCCCGCCGGGCCGCACGCCATTACCGCAGCGCCGGCATCTACATGCGCTACCACACCCGCGGCAAGCTGGCCGGCGACCCGATGTTCCGCGCCCTGCTGAGCCCGGGCCTGATCCCCGACCAGGCGCGACTGCTCGACCTGGGCTGCGGCGCCGGCCTCCTGGTCGCCTGGCTGGCGGCGGCCCAGGAGGCCCTGGCCGCCGGCGAGTGGCCGGCGGAAACGCCGCCGCCGCGCCCGGCCAGCTACCTGGGCCTCGAGCTGATGGAGCGGGACGTCCGCCTGGCCCGCCGCGTGGTCGCCGCCTGGCCCGGTGCCCAGGTGGCCCAGGACGACCTGCGCACGGCGCGCCTGCCGGAGTCGGACGTGATCTTCCTGCTCGACGTGCTCCATTACATCGAGCCCGAATCCCAGGATGCCCTGCTGGGCCGCGTGGCGTCTGCCCTCGCGCCGGGCGGGCGGCTCATCCTGCGGGTCGGCGATGCCGGTGCGGGACGCCGCTTTCGCTTCACCATGGCGGTGGACCGGCTGGTGTGCCGCTGGCGGGGCCTGCGACTGCCGGCCCTCTATGGCCGGCCCCTGGTCGAATGGCAGAATCGTCTGGTGCAGCTCGGCTTCCGGGTCGAGTGCCGGGCCATGAGCGAGGGCACCCCCTTCGCCAATGTGCTGTTGATCGCGCATCGCCCTTGAAGGGCCGATGGCTTTGCTAGAATCGATCCCGAATCCCTCCGCCCGTCGCCCTTGAAACCCATTCTCCTCTCCAGCCTGACGGCCGCCAGCTGCATCGGTACCGGTCTCGAAGCCACCCGCGCGTCCCTGCGCGCCGGGCGCAGCGGACTCGTGCCCTGCCGCTTCGAGGACGCCACGCTGCCCTGCTGGATCGGCGAGGTCGCCGGACTCGACCAGGTCACGCTGCCCGCCGATCTGGTCCGCTTCGATTGCCGCAACAACCGCCTGGCCCAGCTGGCCCTGGCCCAGGACGGTTTCGCCGAAGCGGTCGCAGCGGCCGCCGGCCGCCACGGGCGCGAACGGGTCGGCGTGCTGCTGGGCACCAGCACCGCGGGCATCCTGACCACCGAGCATGCCTATCGCCGGCGGGATGCCGGATCCGGCGCCCTGCCCGCCGACTTCGACTACCGCGGGACCCACAACATCCATTCGGTGAGCGACTTCGTGCGCCAGGCCTGCGCCCTGGAAGGTCCGGCGCTGGCGGTGTCCTCGGCCTGTTCCTCGAGCGCCAAGGTCTTCGCAACGGCGGCCCGCATGATCGAGGTGGGCCTGATCGATGCTGCCGTGGTCGGGGGCGTCGATTCCCTCTGCCTGACGACGCTCTATGGCTTCAATTCCCTCGAGCTGCTGTCACCCGAACCCTGCCGGCCCTTCGATGCCGGCCGGCGCGGCATCTCGATCGGCGAGGCCGCCGCCTTCGTGCTCCTCGAACGGGCGCCCGACGTGGTCTCCAATGAGGCCATCGTCCTCAGGGGCTACGGCGAATCCAGCGACGCCCACCACATGTCCTCGCCCCATCCCGAGGGCCTCGGGGCCCGGCTGGCCATGGAAGCCGCGCTCGCCCGGGCGGATCTTGCGCCGACCGACATCGATTACATCAACCTGCACGGCACCGCCACGCCCAGCAACGACAGCGCCGAAGGGCGGGCTGTCGCTGACCTCTTCGGACGCACCGTGCCGGCCAGCTCCACCAAGGGCTACACCGGCCACGCCCTGGGGGCGGCCGGCGGACTCGAGGCGGTGATCGCCGCGATCGCGCTGCAGGACGGCGCCATCCCGGGCAGCGCCGGCACCCGGACAGCCGACCCGGCCATCGGCATCGACTACGTGCTCACGCCCCGCAGCCGGCCCATCGTTCACGTGCTCTCCAATTCCTTCGGCTTCGGCGGCACCAACGCCAGCCTGATCCTCAGCCGAGGCAGCCGATGAGCGTCCTCTCCGCCTGGATCGAGGGCATCTCCCTGTTCGCCCCCGGCCTCACGGGCTGGGACGCCTCGGTGCCGCTGCTTGCCGGCGCTGCGGACCTGGCCCTCGCGCCCACCGACATCCCCAAGCTCACCGTGCTGCCGCCGGCCGAGCGCCGCCGGGTCGGCCAGGTGGTCCGCCTGGCCCTGGCCACCGGCCTCGCGGCCTGCGAGGCGGCCGCTGCCGACGCCGCGGAACTGGCCACGGTCTTCGCCTCGTCCGGCGGTGACGGAGCCAACTGTCACGCCATCTGCGAGACCCTCGCCTCCAGCGACCGCCTGATCTCGCCGATCCGCTTCCACAACTCGGTCAATAACGCGGCCTCGGGCTACTGGGGCATCGCCACCGGCGCGATGGCGCCATCGGCCATCGTCTCGGCGTTTGACGGCAGCTTCGCGGCCGGCCTGCTCGAGGCCCTGTGCCAGCTGGCCGCGCCGACCGAGGCCTGCGAGCGGATCCTGCTGATCAGCTACGACGTGCCCTACCCGGAACCGCTGGCCGCCGCCCGTCCGATGGGCGATGCCTGCGGGGTCGGGCTGGTCCTGGCGCGACAGCCAGGCCCCCTCGCCCGCGCGCGGATCGATGTCCAGGTCGGCGGTTTCGCGGACGAAACCCGGCTCGCGGGTGCGCTCGAGAATGTGCGCCTGGGTTCGCCCAGTGGCCGCGCCCTGCCGCTTCTGGTCGGGCTGGCCGGCGGCACGCCCGCGCACTGCGTCCTGACCCTGCACGAGGCGATGACGCTGCGCGTCGACCTGGCAGGGGCCTCCTGATGCACGACCACGCCTGGCTGACCCAGCACCTGCCGCACCAGGGCCGCATGTGCCTGCTCGAGCAGGTCACCCACTGCGACGCGCAGCGCATCGAATGCACCGCCACCAGCCACCGGGATCCGGACAATCCGCTGCGCAAGGCGGGCGGCCTCGGCATCGCGGTCGGCATCGAGTACGCCGCCCAGGCCATGGCGGCCCACGGCGCGATGCTCAGTCCGGCCGGCGGAAAGCCCCGCGTGGGCTACATTGCCAGCGTGCGCGGGGTCGAACTGCTGGCCGAGCGTCTCGACCAGCCCGATCCGCTGAGGGTCTGCGCCGAGCGCATCTCCGGTGACGACACGACGGTGCTCTACAGCTTCGAGGTCGCGGCTGGCGGCACGGCCCTGCTGCGGGGCCGGGCCACGGTCATCCTGCGGGCCGAGGTGGACGCGTGAGCCGCCGCGCCCTGGTGACCGGGGGCAGCGGCGGCATCGGTGCCGCCATCTGCCGCCGCCTGGCGGCCGATGGCCTCGAGGTGACGGTTCACGCCAATCGCCATCCCGAGCGGGCAGAAGCCCTGGCCGAGGCGATCCGTTCGGCGGGCGGCCAGGCCTCGGCCATCGCCTTCGACCTGGCCGACGCGGATGCCTGCACCGCGGCCATCGAGCAGCTGCTGGCCAGCGGGCCGATCCAGGTGCTGGTCAACAATGCCGGCCTCCACGACGACGCGGTCTTCCCGGGCATGAGCGCCAGTCAATGGGACCGGGTGGTGGACATCAACCTCAACGGCTTCTACCGGGTCACCCAGCCGCTGCTGCTGCCCATGATCCGCACCCGCTGGGGGCGCATCGTCAGCATCACCTCGGTCGCCGCGGTGATGGGCAATCGCGGCCAGGTGAACTACGCCGCCGCCAAGGGTGCGCTGCACGCCGCCACCCGCGCCCTCTCCCTGGAGGTGGCCGCGCGGGGCATCACGGTCAATGCCGTGGCCCCCGGCATCATCGAGACCGCCATGAGCGAAGGCCAGTTCGATCCCCAGGCGATCGCCCAGATGGTGCCGATGAAGCGCAGCGGGCGGCCGGAGGAGGTCGCCGATCTGGTGGGCTTCCTGGCCTCGGAGCAGGCCGCCTACATCAGCGGGCAGGTCATCTCGATCAACGGTGGAATGGCGTAGCGCCGGTGGGCCTTTCCTGCTCGCGCGTGCTGTCGCGCGTCCGTTCGCTGCTGCTGCTGAAGTCGGTGGGCATCACGGCCTTCATGACGCTTTTCTTCATGGCCTACTTCCACCTGCTCAACCATCCGGTCCGGCCGGTGGTGGCCATGCCGCTGACGATCGTCGATCGCCTGGTGCCCTTCCTGCCGGCCAGCCTGCCCCTCTACCTCAGCCTGTGGGTCTACGTGAGCCTGCCCCCGAGCCTGATCGTCGAGCGGCGGGAGCTGGAGCGCTACGGCCTGGCGATCGGCCTGGTCTGCCTGACCGGACTCGCCTGCTTCCTGCTGTGGCCCACGGCCGTGCCCCGCACGGTGCTCGACTGGCAGGGCTTCCCGGGCTCCGACCTCCTCCAGGGCATCGACAAGGCGGGCAACGCCTGTCCCTCGCTGCACGTGGCCACGGCGGTCTTCTCGGCGGTATGGATGCACCGCATCCTGGGTCAGCTTGTGGCGCCGCGGTGGTCCAAGGGGGTGAACCTGATCTGGGCGGCGGCCATCGTCCTGTCCACCCTCTCGACCCGCCAGCATGTCTTCCTCGATGTGCTCGCCGGCACGGCGCTCGGCCTCGCAGGCGCCGCCCTGCTGCTGGCCTGGCAGCGGCGGGCCGACTCAGCGCCCGGCTAGCTTCCGCACCACCAGCCAGGGCAGGCGCAGACCAAAGCCCACCATCAGTCGGATGTGCATCCAGGTCAGCAATACGTTGTCGCGCAGGTAGTTGAAGTGGGAAACCCCGCCCTCGTCGGCCTGCAGATAACGCACGGGCGCCGGCAGGTTGATGGGCCGGATGCCTCGCCAGGCCAGCCGGACTGCCGCCTCGGGGTCGAAATCGAAACGCCGCATCCAGCGCTGCCCGCCCATGACCTGGCGCAGGGGCTCGACCGGATAGACCCGGAAGCCGTAGAGCGAATCGCCGATGCCGGCACCCAGGGTCTCCAGGTTCGCCCACCAGTTCGAGATGCGCCGGCCGCGCACGCGGAGCAGGGGCGCGCTGTCGTCGAACACCGGTTTGCCCAGGACCATGCCGGCCGGCGCCTCGGCCGAGGCGGCCATGAAGTCCGGGATCAGGGCCGCCGGATGCTGGCCGTCGGAATCCATGGTCAGCACATGGCTGAAGCCGGCACGGGCCGCTTCGTCGAGACCGGCCAGCACTGCAGCCCCCTTGCCCCGGTTCTCGGGCAGCCGGATGACCCGCAGGCCCGGGTCGTTTTCGGCCAGGCTGGCCAGCCGCTCGCCGGTGCCGTCGGTGCTGCCATCGACCACCACCCACACCGGCGACCACTGCGCCCGAGCCTCGGCCACCGTCTCGAACACCTTGGGACCCGGGTTGTAGCTGGGGATCAGGACCAGATGGGTCTTGGACGCGCTCATGGCTGGCTGGCCGGCGCCGCTGGCGGCTTCATGTCGCTGGCCTGCATCTCCTCCGACAGATAGCGCTCCAGTTCGGCCGTCAGGGCCTCGTGGTCGGCGGAGGGGGCGAAGCGGCGACCGAGCCGCAGCCGGTAGGTGATCGGCATGTCGGGGCGGCGGAAGAGGGGCCAGCCCTTCGACAGATAGGCCGAATCGGTCTCGATGAGGACCGTCTGGATCGGCACGCCCGAGCGTCCCGAGATGATCGCCGCGCTGGGCAGGCAGCGGTTGATCGGGTCGCGCACGGTTCGCGTCCCTTCCGGGAACAGCAGCAGCTGGCTGCCGCGCCCCAGTTCGGTGACGGCCGAGAGGACCATCGCCAGGGTGGGCTCGTTTCGGATGTAACCGGCCAGGCGCGCGGCGGCCCCCAGGAACAGGTTGCCCATCAGGCTGGCCTTCATGATGCAGGCGACGTTGGGCAGGCAGGAGATCACCATCACCGCGTCGAGCAGGCAGGGATGGTTCGGGGCGATGATCATGGGCCCCTCGTCCGCCAGGCCGTCCAGGGCCGACACGTCGAAGCGGCAGGCCCCCAGCAGGCTGAGCCAGCGCAGGTACAGCGCAAAGCCGAAGCGGATCACGCGTCGGCCGACGGGCTGGCCCAGGGACGCCGGCAGCAGCCCGTGCAGCAGCGCGGCGAAGGGCAGCCAGACGAGACACTCGAGGCCGAGGAATCCGAGCCCCAGGTAGAGGCACAGGTATTCCCTTGCGCGCGACATCCGGACGGTGCCGGACGGGTCCGCAGCCCCGGCCAAACCCTCACTCCTCATCGTCGACCAGCGTCGAGGACTCGCCGATGATCCAGGAGATCGCGACGCCCCCGGCCCACATGTGGCGGGACCTGACCAGCGGGCTGTCGTCGAAGACGGCGCCCCCCAGGCTGTCGTAACGCGAGAAGAAGCCCACCCAGTAGCCCGGATAGCGCTTCGACAGGGCCACCACGAACTGGCTGCCGGCATAGCCGCCCGAACTGGCATAGGCGGGTCGCTCGGCGGTCGCGTAGGGCTCGGCCACGTCGTAGTAGTAGGCGTTGTTGCGACGGTCGGTGAAGATCGGCCCGGCCAGCATGCCCAGTCGCCAGCCCTCGAAGCCAGCCGGATCGGCCACGTCCAGGTTCACGCGCGGACTGAACACCAGGCCGATGTCGCGGGGCCTGCCGCCGAGGCGAAATGCCCAGCGCACGGGCAGGCGCAGGTCGAGTTCCCGGCGTCCGTCGGCGCTCTTCCAGAGCGACAGGTCCACCGAGGGCCCGAATTCGACGGTCGGGTGAAGGTCGGGCATGCCGCGGCGCGCCTTGTTGCCGTCGCTGTCCACCGGGACGGAGCCGGACACGCTGAGGTTCAGCTCGAGGCGCTCGCTGTCGAAGAACACCCCCCGCAGGCCCTTGCGGTCCGAGCGCAGGAAATCGCCCCGGTAGATGAAATAGGGCGTGGGCAGGAGATAGGTCTGCCGCTCGTCCGAACCCCGATAATCGGGGAAGCTGACCGCGCCGACCCCCAGCCCCAGCTCCCACAGCGGTGCCTTGTCGGCGGCCAGGGCCGCATTCGACCCCAGCAGCACGCCAAGGAGAGCGCAGCGGAGGGTCGTCGCCGGTGCGCCGGTCACGCCGAAGCCCCCGTCATGGCCTCGCCGGTGGCCTCGATCTCCACCAGCAGGTCGGCCCGGCAGACGTCGGCCTCGACGAAGGTGCAGCGTGGCGCGCCCTCGAGTGCCTCGGCCAGCACGCCGCGGACCCGAGCCAGATCGTCCGCGTGGCGCAGATAGACCGTGAAGTCCAGCGATTCCAGGCGTGCCGGCACCCGGGGGGAGGTCCTGGCCGCCACGGCCAGCACCGAACGGAGATTGGCGACGGTCTCGTGGGTCTGGGCGACCACGTCGTCGGGATGCAGCGAACGGTGGCCCACGATGGCCGCCGTCCCCGAGACGAAAAGCAGCTCGCGGCCGTTCAGCCGAAGGATGCCGGCCCGCGAGAAGGTGGGGCTGCGCTCGCCGTAATCGCGCGGGTAGTGGTAGGCGCTGACCTGCCGCGGATTCTCGACCGGCAGGAATTCGCCACGGGCGGCCAGGAAGGCGATCGACAGCGGACCGCCGTGGGTCCCCAGCGCACAGGCCGCCGGCACGTTGCCGACCAGGGGCCGGCCACTGGCCGCAAAGGCCACCTGCCGTCCGGCATTGAACTGTCGATAGCGCTCCAGTCCGTGAGACTCGAGGTTGATGTGGGGCAGGTAGTTCCAGACCCGCGCGAGGGTCGGAAAACCCCGCGTCTCGAGGGTGGCGAAGAGGTCCCGATAGGCGGCGGCGGTGAGATCCATCAGCCGCGAAGGGGCCTCCTCCGCAAACGCCGACTCATCGACGGCGATCCGTCCGAACAGCAATGGGCCTGCCTCGCACCAGCGGACCAGCCCCTGGGATCCCGACCTCACCGGCTCGTCGGACGCCGGCAGGGCGATGGCCATCGGCGCCTCCGGCGCAAGCTGCCGGGCGCCCACCGCCATCAGCGCCGAGGGCACGGCGGGCCCGCTACCGAATGCCAGACCGCCGAGCATCGGCTCTTCCGGTCGCGGCCACGACCGGGTACCGAGGATCGGGAGGTCTGGCCTCATGTGCCGGCCGACAAGCCCGTGTCGTCGACGGCCCGGATATTGATGCGCCGGCGCCGCCAGGCCGCGACGCTGCGCGGCAGGTGTCGCAGGGCCGCGAAGTAATAGATGGCCTTGAAGATCCGCAACGAGGACCAGATCGGTGTCTTGTCGTAGATGTCGCCCGCCAGGACCGAGAGCAGGGCCTCCCGCACCCGGAAGATGTTGCGTGGCCCCATGAAGAGATCGCGCATGGTGGGCGTGGTGATGCGGTAGATGAACCACGAGAATTCGCGCGGACCGTGGCGGGCCATGCGATCGAATCGGGCCAGGGCTTCCTTGCGTCGCGCGGGCTCGCGCAGGATCGTGTCGATGGCCTCCGCCCCGCCGACGCCACCCTGCATGGCCAGCATGACCCCCGATGAGAAGACCGGGTCGATGAACGCAAAGGCGTCGCCCAGCAGCAGGTAGTTCTCGCCGCAGGTGTGGTCGGTCACGTAGGAGAAATTGCCGGTGGCCTCCACCTCGCTGACCAGCTCCGCATCCTTCAGACGCTCGGTCAGTGCGGGGCACATGGCGATGGTGTCGAGGAAGAACTCTTTGAGCGGCTTGTTGCGGCCCTTGAGGTAATAGGGCCAGACCGTGGCGCCCACGCTGGTCGCACCGTCGCGCAGGGGGATGAACCAGAACCACCCGTGGTCGAACCAGAAGATCGTGATGTGGCCTTCGGCGCTGCCTTCCAGGCGCCTGGCGCCCCGGAAGTGGCCGTAAACCGCCGAGCTGTTGTGCTTGGGGTTGCGCTGCTTGGCCTTCAGTCGGTTGGCCATGAAGGTGTCGCGGCCTGAGGCATCCACCAGGAAGCGGGCCCGCCAGTGCTGCTCGCGGCCATCTTCGTGCCGGCCGGTCACGGCGACCCCGTCGCTGCCGGCCGAGGTATCCACGTCGACCACCCGGCAGCCCTCGATCACCTCGGCGCCGAGCCGGCTCGCGTTGCGGATCAGGACCTCGTCGAACTCCGAGCGCCGCACCTGGTAGGCCATGGGCATCGACTTGTCCCAGGCATCGCCAAACTCGAAGACCTGGCGGTGTTCATGCCAGGGGGACACGAACTCCGCGCCGCGCTTCTCCATGCCGAGGGCCTGTACCTGTTCGCCGACACCGAGCCGGTCGAAGATCCGCAGGTTGGCCGGCAGCAGGGACTCGCCGATGTGGAAGCGCGGATGGCGCCCCTTCTCGAGCAGGGTGACGCGATGCCCCTTCTCGGCCAGCAGCGCCGCCACGGTCGACCCGGCCGGGCCGCCCCCGATGACAACTACATCGCAATCGAAACCCATGTGCTCCGCCCAATCAGGCTCATTCAATCACGCGCATTCTAGTGGGAGCCCCACGGAAACGCGAAAGCGCGAGGCTCGCGCGTCGCCGCGCCCACCCTCGGTCCGGTCGCCCGGACGGCTTATTCGATCCCCTGGCTCGCCAGGTATTCCTCGTAGCCGCCCCGGTAATCGATGACCTGGTGGTCCTGGCGGATGTCGAGAATGCGCGTCGCAACCGAGGAGACGAACTCCCGGTCATGGGAGACGAAGAACAGGGTGCCGTTGAATTCCGCCAGCGCCGAGTTCAGGGATTCGATCGATTCCATGTCCAGGTGGTTGGTCGGCTCGTCCATCAGCAGCACGTTCCGGCGCCACAGCATCAGCTTGCCGAACAGCATCCGGCCCTGCTCGCCGCCGGAGATCACATTGACCGGCTTGCGGACGTCGTCGCCCTTGAACAGCAGGCGGCCCAGGGTGCCGCGCAGCAGGGTCTCGGCGTCATCCCCCTCGTAGCCACCGGCGCGGACATATCCGGCCACCCAGTCGGTCAGGGTTTCCTTGCCCTGGAACTCGGCCGAATGGTCCTGGGCGTAGTAGCCCAGCTTGGCCTTGTCGGCCCACTTGATGGTGCCCTTCTGCGGCTCGAGTTCGCCCATCAGGAGCTTCATCAGGGTCGTCTTGCCGACCCCGTTCTCGCCGATGATCGCGATCTTGTCGCCACCGTCCGCCGTGAAGGTGAAATTCTTGAAGAGCAGCTCGTCCGGCTCGTAGCCGAAGCACAGATTCTCGATCTCGACCGCCTGCCGGTGCAGCTTCTCGCGTTCGTCGAACTCGAAGCGGATGTAGGGGTATTGCCGGCTCGACGGTTTGAAGTCGTCGATCTTGATCTTGTCGATCTGCTTCATCCGGCTGGTGGCCTGGCGGGCCTTGGACTTGTTGGCCGAGAAGCGGCGAACGAAGGCCTGCAGCTCGGCCACCCGCTCCTTGGCCTTCTGGTTGGCCGCCGCCTGGCGCTCGCGGGCCTGCGAGGAAGCCTCGATGTAGTCGTCCCAGTTGCCGGGCCAGGTCTGGATGCGGCCGTAGTCGAGGTCGGCCATGTGGGTGCACACCTGGTTCAGGAAGTGGCGGTCGTGGGAGATCACGATCATGGTGCTGTTGCGCTCGTTCAGGACGTTCTCGAGCCAGCGGATGGTGTTGATGTCCAGGTTGTTGGTCGGCTCGTCGAGCAGCAGGATGTCGGGATTGGCAAACAGGGCCTGGGCCAGCAGCACGCGCAGCTTCCAGCCCGGCGCCACCTCGCGCATGGGGCCGACGTGCTGCTCGGTGGGGATGCCCACGCCCAACAGCAGCTCGCCAGCCCGCGCCTCGGCCGTGTAGCCGTCGTACTCGGCGAACTTGGACTCCAGCTCGGCGGCGTGCATGTAGTCGTCCTCGCTCGCCTCCGGATTGGCATAGATGGCGTCCTTCTCCTGCATGCACGACCACATCTCCTCGTGGCCCATCATCACCACGTCGATGACGCGCTGGTCCTCGTAGGCGAACTGGTCCTGCTTCAGGAAGGCCATCCGCTCGCCGCTGTCGATGGTCACGTTGCCGGCGCTGGCCTCGAGCACCCCGGCGAGGATCTTCATGAAAGTGGACTTGCCGGCGCCGTTCGCACCGATCAGGCCGTAGCGGTTGCCCTCGCCGAACTTGACGGACACATTCTCGAACAGGGGCTTGGCCCCGAACTGCATGGTGATGTTGTTGGCAATCAGCACGGCGGACTCCGGACAAAAACGCAAAGCCGGCTCGACGGCCGGCGCAGGTAGCCGATTCTACCGCGATGCAGCACCCGGGGGAACGTCCGGGTCGGATCGCCGGCCGACTACTGCATGCGGGCCTGTTCGGCAATCTGGCGGATGAGCCGCACCGTCTCGATGTCCGAATCCTGGTAGGCCGACCTGACGTACGCCGCGACGGCCACCCCGTCGCTGGCGGCCCCCTCGGCCAGGGTCGTGCGGTAGCGGAAGCGCAGGAAGAGGGCGCCGGGCGACGGCTCCTCGATCGAGATCGTCAGGCTGCCGCCCGCATGGTCGACCCCGGGGGCCACCTCGAAGCACATCCACTCGAGGGGTTCGAAGGTTACCCGATCGCGCAGCACGCGGGCGCCGAAATCCAGGTCCCGGACCAGCTCCCGTTCACCCCGCGACACGATCTCGCAGGTCTCGAGGCCGGGCAGGAAAACGGCCGGGTCCTCGGCCCGGTAGAGCAGCCCGAACCAGATCTCCTCGCGCGTCAGGTCCGCGATCGCCGGATTGGGAAGATCGTTGATCTCCACCAGATGTTCGAACTGCATCGGTCCTTTCCCGGGTGCCTGTGGACAAATTCGATTCTAGGGCATTCATCGGCCGGAGTCCGCTTAAGGAAAGGCTTTGCTAGATTGTGCACATCCGCCATCCACCGGCTGTCCCCACGATGTCCACAGACGATCCACAGCTCGCCAAGGTCCCCGTCACCGTCCTCTCGGGCTTTCTCGGGGCCGGAAAGTCCACCCTGCTCAATGCCCTTGTCCAGCAGCCGGCCATGGAGGGGGCGGCCGTGCTGATCAACGAATTCGGCGCCGTCGGCATCGACCACCACCTGGTGGCGATGGCCGAGGACCGGCTGGTCCTGCTCGACTCCGGCTGCGTGTGCTGCTCGGTGCGCGGTGACCTGCCGCGGGCCTTCAAGGACCTGACCATGCGCTGCCAGCGGCGCGAGATACCGCCGATCCGACGGCTCCTGCTGGAAACCACGGGCCTCGCCGACCCTGCTCCGCTGATGCGTACCCTGCTCGAGGATTTCTTCATCGCCGAGCGCTATCGCGCCGACGGCATCGTCACGGTCGTCGACGGCCTGGCCGGGCTCGACACACTGGCCCGTCATCGGGAAGCCGTGCGCCAGGTCGCCATGGCCGACCGCCTGCTGATCAGCAAATGCGACCTGGCCAGCGCGACGGAGCTGGACACCCTCGAGGCGAGCCTGGGACGGATCAACCCCGCAGCCGATCGGCTGCGGATCCAGGATGGGCAGATCGACGCGGAGCGCGTGTGCGGGCTGGGTCTCTACGATCCGACGACCCGCCGAGTGGACGTGGCCCGCTGGCTGGCAGACGACCGCATCGCCGCCGCGGCGCCGGCCTACCGCTCGATCCAGCCGGCGGGCCGCCACGACGAGTCCGTGCGCGCCCACGTGCTGCGCTATGACCGCCCCTTCGACTGGCTGCAGCTGGCCGACGGTCTGGACACCCTGCTCGAGGCCAGCGGGCAGGGTATCTTGCGGATCAAGGGCCTGGTCCACGTGGCCGGCGAAGCCTTGCCCCGTGTCGTCCAGTGCGTCGGACACCGCCGCTATCCGGCCGCGACGCTACCCGCCTGGCCTGACCAGGACCGGGACACGCGGCTGGTCTTCATCGTCGATGGATTGAGCCGGGCAACCCTGTCGCACAGCCTGGCGATGTTCTGCGATGCCGAACCGGTCGAGCCGCCGATCCTGTAGACAAACGCTCGGACGATAGGTGGATGAACTGTGCACAACCGCCTCGAATACGCCCGCGTCCAATTTGATCCACGATCCGCGCACATCGGTTCCACAGCCTTCTCCGAAGACTTCTCAACGCGGCAAGCTCATGATCTCAATGAATTAAAATCGCTTATCCACAGAAAACGGCGGAGCGTATACGTTGTTGTTATTTATATAAGACTAAAAACTAAGGAACAACCCAGTTTGCGAGTGCTGCTGCCTGTTCGTCCTCCAGCCAGCACCACTCGCCCTCCAGCAGGTCGGGAGGGATGGACAAGCCACCGATCTGCTGGCGGTGGAGCTGGACCACATGGCCACCTACCCCCGCGATCATTCGCTTGACCATGTGGTACTTGCCTTCGGTGACCGTCAGCTCGATCCGGCGCTCGCCTGTGATCCGGCAGGCCACGGCATGCACCGGCTCGGGCTCGTCGTGCAGCTGCACACCTGCCAGCAGGTGGTCCACCAGCGCCTCGGTCGGCGCCTCGGCCAGCACGGCCTGATAGACCTTGGGTATCCGCTTCTTGCCGGAGCTCCAGGTATGGATGAACTGGCCGTCGTCTGAAAACAGGATCAGCCTGGTGGTGTCCTGATCGAGTCGCCCCACCGACTGCACCCCCCGCTGGACGACTGGCCAGGGCAGCAGGCCATAGATGCTGGGATGGAACTGGGGCTGGTGGGAGCACTCGCAACCGCCGGGCTTGTGCATCATCAGGTAGGCCTTCGGGCGATAGCGCCATGCCTCCCCCTCGACTTCGAAGACCAGGTCGTCGACCGGGAACTCCATGTGGGGCTTGTCGACGACCTGCCCGTCGATGCTGACGAGGCCGGCCCGGATCAGCGCACGGCATTCCTTGCGGCTGCCGAAGCCCTGGCTGTGGATGATGCGTTCGATCTGCATGGTCTGTCCGTTGCGTGCATGCTGGCGTGTGTGCGGGGTGCACAATGGTATCGAGGCTTGGATTTTCCTGTGTATTACTTGAATTTCAGTCAATAAATCAGGGGATTGCGACGTGGATTGTGCACTGGAAATGGTGTGGATAGCCTGGGGGCGAATTGTGGATGGCGCAACGGCCGGGCGGGTGGTACGTCGCTGCGGCCTTCGATCTGGCGCGGAGGGCGCGCGCACGTGAGTGCTCTGGCCGAGACCCGTCCCGACCCGCGCCCGACCTGGGACGTGTTCTGCCGTGTTGTGGATAACTTCGGGGATATCGGTGTCTGCCGGCGCTTGTGCCTCAGCCTGGCGCGCGATCACGACATCGCTGTCCGCCTCATCACCGACCAGCCGGAGTTGCTGCAGCGCATGGACGAGCCGACGGCGATCGCTGCTGAATCGCCAATTGGCGCACCTTTCCGGGTGATACGCTGGTGCAGCAGCCTGATTCCTGAGGCGACCACGGCTGTCGTGATCGAAGCCTTCGCCTGTGAACTTCCGGAAGGCTATTCCAGACAGATGGCGAGCGATGGGCGGCGTCGCCTGTGGATAAACCTCGAATACCTGAGCGCTGAACCCTGGGTGGAGGGGTGTCATGGCTTGGTATCCCGCCACCCCGAGCTGGGGCTCGACAAGGTTTTCGTCTTTCCGGGATTCACCGGCGGGACCGGTGGCCTGCTGCGGGAGTCGGGGCTCCTGGCGCGTCGCGACGCGTTCACTGCCGACCCCGACGCTCAGGCCGCCTTCTGGCAAGGCCTGGGTCTCGACGCACCGGCTGGAGCTGAGCGGCGGGTCTGTCTCTTCGGCTACGAAAACCCGGCAGCGATTGCGCTCCTCGATGTGATGGCCGGCGATGAGTCACCCTGGACCGTCGTGGTGCCCGAAGATCGCAGCGCAACCCAGGTCGCCGCATGGGCCGGATCACCGCTGGCGAGACCCGGAGACAGCGCCGTGGTCGGCGCGCTGCGGGTGGTCCGGGTTCCTTTCATGGCCCAGGACCGCTTCGACCAGCTGCTGTGGGCCTGCGATCTCAATCTCGTCCGGGGCGAGGATTCGCTCGTGCGCGCGCTGTGGGCGGCCCGTCCGTTTCTCTGGCAGGCCTATGTTCAGCCTGACGATGCCCACCTGGACAAGGTCGCAGCGCTGGCGACCGCGTTTGCCCGCGGCGTGGCGCCGGCGGGCCTGCCCGGGACCTACCTGTCGTCCCTGCAGGCCTGGAACGGCACAGACGGCGGCGAGGGTGACTGGACCGGTTTCCTGCACAAGCTGCCAGCGCTGGCGGCGGCCACCCGCCGGTGGAGCGAGGTGCTGGCCGTTGGTCCGGAGCTTGCCGGGAGCCTGGTTGAACTTTCAAAAGCGCATGTATAATGACGGGTTATCCAGTTTAAACCGGGATGGCCCGGGAAGATCAGTCAGGAAACCGCATGAAAACCGCACAGGAACTTCGCTCGGGCAACGTCATCATGGTCGGATCCGACCCCTTGGTGGTGCAGAAGGCCGAGTACAACAAATCGGGTCGTAACGCCGCCGTCGTCAAGATGAAGCTCAAGAACCTGCTCACGGGCGCCCCGTCCGAGACGGTCTACAAGGCCGACGACAAGTTCGAGCAGGTGATTCTGGAGCGCAAGGAGGTCACTTACTCCTACTTCGCCGATCCGATGTACGTGTTCATGGATGCCGAGTACGAGCAGTACGAGGTCGAGGCCGAGAACATGGAGGACGCCCTCAAGTACCTCGAGGACGGCCTGGCTTGCGAGGTGGTCTTCTACAACGGCAAGGCCATTTCCGTCGAACTGCCGAACAGCGTCGTTCGCGAAGTCACCTATACCGAGCCGGCCGTCAAGGGCGACACCTCGGGCAAGGTCCTCAAGCCGGCCAAGCTTGCGACCGGCTTCGAGCTGATGGTGCCGGCCTTCGTCGAGATCGGCGACAAGATCGAGATCGACACGCGGACGGACGAATATCGCAACCGGGTGAAGTAATTCATCTCGGACCGTGACAAAGGGGCGCAAGCCCCTTTTTCTTTTTGTATTGTTCTACATATAAAGAGTCGAAAGGAATGGCCGTTCAGTTCGTCCAATGACGGACTGACTGACAACTCGCCCCTGGCGGAGAGAGACATGAGCACGCGGTACGCAGCACTGTTCCTGGGCTTCCTGATCATCGGGATGACGGCAGGCTGTTCACAGCAGCAGGGAGAATCGGCCGACCGGGCCAGCAAAGCGGCCGAAGAGGCCGTCAAAGCGGCGCGCGAGGCCGGCGACAAGGCAGCACAGGCGATCGGCAAGGCCAGCGATGCCGTCATCGAGGCCAGCCGCGCGATCGGCGTGCGCCCCGAGGCCGGCCCCGGCCAGGCGCCCCAGGGCAATGCCGTGGCGTCGGGTTCCTCCGACGCTGAGGCGGCCGGCGAGCCGACCCGCGATGCCATGGAAGCCACCCGCGAAGCGGCTGCCCGAGTCCTCGAGCTGACCCGTCAGGCGGCCGCCAAGGTCACCGGCCGCGGTCTCGCGGCGCCCCCGCCGGATCAACCGGGGAGCGCGTTGGCCCAGGACGAAGCCCACGCCACGCCGCGCGAACACACCCAGGCCAACTGAGGTTCAGGTTAGCTGGCGCGGCACCGGGTACTTGCGGTTGAAGGCCGTGTAGATCGCGCGCAGGCGTTTCTCGTCGTCCAGGCTGCCTTTCTCGGCCGCCCGTTCGATCAGCGTGCGATGCATCTGGTGCAGCACGAAAATGCCCCGCAGGTCGCCCAGCAACTGGTGCCCCAGTTCTGCCGCGACGATCATCGGCAGGTCTTCATGGCTTGCAATGACCTCGATCGTCGCTGCATCCAGATCAACGAAATCGAGGCAGTCGGTCAGACTCAGCATGTCTCTCTCCTCCCGTTAGCGACCGGCGGACATTGCACCTCTTTGGTGCAACGGCGCTCCCGCTGGTGCGCAACTCGGGTGGACCTGTTCTGGTTTGGCGATCCAACTATTTGAATTTTAGGCTTTGTCAGCTGGATCCAGGTTCAGGTTCCCCGGTCATGGCGCTGAGCAAGTTGCATGCCCAAGGCATCGCCCTACGCGGGAGGGCGTTGACGCCTGGGAACCAGCACGGTGAAGACCGCCCCACCGTCGGGATGGTTGCCGGCGGAGATCTCACCTTCGTGAAGATGCACGATCTCGCGGGTGATGGCCAGGCCCAGGCCCGTGCCGCCCGCGCCGGTCTTGGTCTTCGAACTCTGCACGAACTTGTCGAAGATCGTTTCGACCTCGTTCTCGGGAATGCCGACTCCCTGGTCGCGCACGCACATGCGCAGGGCCGAGCGGCCGTCGGCCAGTTCGCCATCGCCGAAGGAAATGACGATCTCGCTGCAGGCCGGCGAAAACTTGACCGCGTTGGAGACCAGGTTCTGAACCACCGCATGGAACTGGCGTGGGTCGATCAGGGCGCCGGTGTCATGGGTTGCGGTGGCGACCCGCAGCATGACCTGGCGGCTGTCCGTGAGGGCCCGCAAGTCCTGGGCGATGATGGCAACCAGCTCGCGGACGTCGGTGGGCTGCAGCTGCAGCTTCATCTGGCGCGCCTCGAGCTTGGCCAGGTCGAGCAGGTCGTTTACCAGCTCCCCCAGCCGGTTGCCGCTCTTCACGATGCTCTCGAAGTAGGCGCGCAGCTTCTCGGGTGGCGCCGAATCCACCTTCTTTATGCCGAGGGACGCAAATGAGCCGATCCCGTGAAGCGGCGTGCGGAACTCGTGGGACATGTTGGCCAGGAATTCGCTCTTGGCCTGGTTGGCCCGCTCGGCCTGCTCCTTCGCCGCCAGCAGGTCGGCGGTCTGGCTCGCCACGAGCTCCGCCAGGTGATCCCGGTGCAACTGGAGTTCTTCCTGCGCATTCTTGCGCTGGGTGATGTTCTTGATGGTGCCCCGATAGCCGGTGAAGCGACCGTCCAGATCGAACACCGGTCGGCCGCTCGAACTGAGCCAGTCCCAGCCTTCGACCGGATCCTGCAGCTGGAACTCGAAGTCACGGAACTCCTCATGATGCGCCAGCACCGCCTCGATTCCCTTGAGCGCCGCCTTCTGCGCCTTGGTCTCCTTGCGTGCGATCGAGAACACGCTGCAGCCGATCAGCTCTGCGCGGCCGAACACCGGCCGTATGAAGTTCATCGCCTGGTCCACTTCCCAGAAGCCGTCGGACGAGACTGCGCTGAAGTCCCTGAACCGCTGTTCGCTCAACAGCAGTTCGTTCTCGCGTTCCCGCAGGCGCGTGATGTCGGACGCCACCACGACCGCCCCTTCCAGCTTGCCGCTGCGCTCGTAGAGCGGCGTTCCGCGGATGATGAAATGTTTGCCGGTTCCGCTCTCCGAGGCGTGGGCCAGCGTCGCTTCAAACGCCAGCTGGCCCCGATCGAGAATGGTGCGGAAGAGGTTCAGTCCGGTGGGCAGGTTGGCGTCCTGGTTTGCCGCCCGGAGGGATTCGAGGCTCTGTTCGGAGAGCAGGACATCGCTGGGCTTGCCGATGACGTCACTGTGCTGGAAGCCGAGCTCGCGGGTGACCGCCGCGTTGATCTGATTGATCTGTCCCCGCCCGTCGAGGACCACCAGCAGGTTCTCCATGCTGTTCACGACGTTGTCCACGAAGCGACTGAGGCGAGCCTGTTCCCGGCTGCGGCGCTCGAGCTGACCGGACTTCTCGGACAGCTCCGCGATCATGCCGTCCATGACCTCGCTGATGGTCGTGACCTGCGCCTCCAGCACCGAATTGGCCTCGCGCAGGGCATTGAGCTCATCGCGCAGGCGAGATGCTTCGTCATGGTCCCCGAAGGACGGTACGGTGTCGTTGCGCTGCAAGAAGTACTGCCCGTCGCGCTTCTCGACCTCGAAGGACTCGACATTGGATTCCACCGGCACCTTGAGGCCGTGGGCGCCGCAGATCAGGTTGCCGTCCTCGTCGCTGCGGCAGCGGTCCATCCGGCTGCCGTCGTGGGGACAGAGGGCCGGAATGCCCACCAGCCGCCCGCCGCGCTCGAGAATCAGGACGTGGGTCTCGTGCGTGCGACCCGGTACCTGGATGTGCCCGCACCAGCGCCTGTCCTGCCCCACGACGGGGGTCACCTCCTTGATCGGGATGATGATCGAGCGCGGTGTGGTCATGGCAGGCAGGCCATCACCCTGCGGGTGGCGGCCGGCAGCGCTGCGGCCACCGGCCCGGACAGACCCGGACAGAACGCGTCGATCCGGGCCGCCTCGACCCCCACCACCTGAACCCGTGGCGGTTGGTCCAGCACGCTGCGCACGGTCTCCAGAAGACGACCGATCCCGGCCCCGTGGGCCGCCGTCTCCTCCGGCTGCAGGGCTTCGCCCGGCAGGCAATGGACCGTGCCCGGCTCGCCGAAGCCACTCAGGATATCGACCACCACCACGGACTCGCAGCCGTCGAAGCAATCGATGGCCCCAGGGCTGCCCGCATCGGCCCGCATCAGGCGGATGCCGGGCGGCAGCACGCGATCGGCAAGGGCGGCGTGCATGGCGGCACCGAAGCCGTCGTCACCGTGCAGCTCATTGCCGAAGCAGACGATATGCGTGCTATACGCCATAGCGAATCCGTTTTCCGCTCCCGGCGAAATGCACGGTGCAGACCAGGCAGGGATCGTGGGAGCGCACGATGTGTCCGAGCTCGACCGGATCCTCGGTGTCGGCCAGTTCCAGTCCGATGACGCTTTGCTCCCAGTGTCCGTGGCGCCCGGCGCTGTCGCGCGGCGAGGCGTTCCAGGCCGTGGGGGTGACGATCTGGTAGCGGGCGATGCGCCCGTCACGGATCTGCACCCAGTGTCCCAGCGTGCCCCGCGCCGCCTGGACCAGGCCGAATCCATCCCCATCGGAAAGCGTATCGGCTGCCGGGTGGAGATAATGGGGTTCGCCGATCCGGCGCCCCAGCGCTTCCACGTGTTCCCGCATCAGCAGCAGCACGCGCGCCGCGCGACGCAGCCTCGCAAACTGCCGCAGCCAGGTATTCGGACCCAGCGATGCCACGATGTCGCGGCACAGGGCATCGCCCGCCGCCAGCAGTTCGGCCAGGGGGCCGGTCTCGACGACCTGCTCGCCATAGCGGGGTGCCTTGGCCCAGGTATAGCGGTCGGTGCCGGGCTGGTAGTCGGGAACCGTCTCGCCCTGGTAGGGGTGCCGGCCGCCTTCGTAGGGCCGGAACCAGGAGTGCCTGACGTGTTCGCTGACCCGGTCGGGGTCGAATGGCGCCAGGCTGCCGTCGTCGGCGTCGAAGATGCCCGCCGCCAGCAGGGTCTTCTGGTCGCCGTAAGGGGGCCCCCAGGCCTCCGGGTCGTGGTAGCTGCCACCCGACAGGAAGGTCCGGGCGCCGCCGCCGATGCGATCGAGGCCGATCGACCGGCTGAAAGCGCAGAACAGGGGCAGGGCCAGGCCCGCCCGGGCGGGCTCGGCCAGCCAGCGCTCGAGCGCCGGCAGGGAGTCCAGGTCGAGAAAGGCTTCGAGCCGGTCTCCGAGGACGGCATCCTCGACCCAGGCGATGGTCGATTCGACCAGTTCGCGGCAGTCGACGATGTCCCGCTCGTTGGCGCCCCGGGTCACGCCACCGGGCAGCATGTAGGAGGAATGCGGCCACTGGCCACCGAAAATGGCGACCACCTGCAGGATCTTGCGGGTCACCCCCAGCGCGCCGACGACCGCGCTGCCCTTCATGGGCTGGAAGGCCCGCGCCACCTCGGCCGCCAGTGGATGGCCGGCGTAGCGCGGATTCAGGAAATCGGGTACGAAGAACAGGAAGGTCTGGCGCAGGTCGCTCTGGACGTTCTCGGCCATCAGGCAGAGGTTGCGGATCAGCGTGGCCTGCGGCGGCACGGCCAGCTGGCCGATGCGTTCCAGCGCCAGCACCGCGGTGTAGAGGTGGGCGGTGCCGCAGATGCCGCAGACGCGGGGCGTGATCACCAGCGAGTCACGGGGGGCGCGGTCCACCAGCAGCTGCTCGAAGCCGCGGAACAGGGTGCCGATGCAGCGCGCGTTCACGATCCGGTTGTCTTCCAGATCCACCTCGAACTCGAGGTCGCCCTCGACCCGGTTCAGGTCGATGCCCAGGGTTCGGCGTGCCATGCTCAGGGCTCCATCTCGCGCTTGACCAGTCGTACCGGGGCGGCGGCCTTGGCCAGGTTCTTGTAGGCCATGTAGCGGGCCCGGGAGACGCCCATCGGCAGCGTCACCGGCACGTCGCCGATCTTGTCGGTGCTGAACAGGTCGCCGTCGCGGGGAAAATCCGGCGAGGTGCAGCCGAAGCACGGCACCCCCGCGCGGGTCTTGCTGCTGCGGTTGTTCCACAGTTCGGCGTTGCAGTTGGCCAGCGTGCTGGGCCCCTGGCAGCCAAGGTTGAAGTACATGCAGGCCTTGCCGCCCGGTTCGTGGTCCTCCACGTCGTACTCGTGGTACTCGTTGCGCGTGCACCCCTGGTGCACCGTGGACGAGAAGAAGACCTTGGGCCGGTTCAGGAAATCGAGCTCGAAGGGCGTTCCGGAGGCCAGCATTGCCAGGGTCCGGGTGATGGTCAGCGGATGGACCGGACAGCCGGCGAGATTGATCACCGGCCGGCCGTCGCCGGAGCGCCAGTGCTCATCAAGCAGGCCGCCCGGGTCGGCGTGGTCGTACTGCAGGCCGATCGAGTCGGAAGGGTTGGGGGGCGCGGCGTGCACGCCGCCGAAGGCCGCGCAGGTGCCCACCGCCACCACGGTACGGGCACGGGCCGCCAGGGCGGCCGCGATCTGCATCTTGGGACGACCGCGGTGGCTGTCGAACATCCCGGAACCGTAGGGTCCCGTGACGATGCTGCCTTCGATGCACAGGATGTCGAGGGCCAGCTCGCCCGATTCGACGCGTTCGACCAGGCGGGAAAAGTGCCCGGAGGGCGCGTCGGTCAGGGAAGGATGCCAGAGCAGCTGGATGGCGCCGCTGCGGATCAGTCCCTCGATCGACGGACCGTCAGCGGTCAGCAGCGACATGCTGTCGCCGCTGCAGGCGCCAGTCTGCATCCAGATGAGGTTGGCCATGGTGTGCTGTCTCCGATGGAACGCGCCCGCGTGTATCCGGGGCTGCAACGGACATGAACGGGACGCTGCAACATAACTTTAGTGAATTCCGAGCGCGGTCGGACAGGCGCCTGGAACCCTTACCGACGAATAGAATCCCTACCTCCTCCCTGTCCCTCTCAGAATGCTCCATGTCCAAGTCCGCAGCCGGCTCCGGCGACGCCATCCGCATCCGCGGCGCCAGCCAGAACAACCTCCAGGGGCTCGATCTGGACATCCCGCTCAACGAGCTGGTGGTGGTCACCGGCGTGTCGGGCTCGGGCAAGAGTTCGCTGGTCTTCGACACCCTGTATGCGGAGGGCCAGCGACGCTATGTGGAGACCTTCTCGCCCTACGCGCGGCAATTCCTCGACCGCATGGACAAGCCGCGGGTGGACCGCATCGAGGGCGTGCCGCCGGCCATCGCCATCGACCAGACCAACCCGGTCCGGACCTCGCGCTCGACGGTCGGGACCATGACCGAGCTGGCCGACCACTTCAAACTCCTGTACGCGCGCGCCTCGCACCTGGTCTGCCGGTGCTGCGGCGAGCCGGTCCGTCGGGACACGGCCGCGTCGATCGCCGACGACCTGGCGCGCCGTGCCCACGCGGCAGGTGACCCCCGCCTGGTGGTGTGCGCCCCGGTCCCGATCCCCGAGAACTTCACCGAGGACGAGAT
>JAGRFX010000168.1 GCA_020445805.1 Rhodocyclaceae bacterium | reverse complement strand
GGATCCCATTGCTATGGAAGCGCTGAGTAAATCGAGTTTCCATCCGCGTGTCGGACGCAAGCCATTGATTTGCAGAGGTGCGCTGACGGGAAAATAGAATAGATCCGTGCTTCCCTAGCTCGGTTGGCCGGTTTAGCACCAGTGCGGCGGTTCCAATGGCCGTCCTAATCGCGGCTGATTGACCGGTCGCGGCCGGACAGGTAAGTTAGCCAACAGCCGCTTCGTAGAAGCATAATGCGCCGACGCCCCGTGATCCCAAGCGGCGGCTTAACTGAATTCTGGATGTCCGCTTAGGGTCGACACCGGTAATCGGATCGTTGCCGCACTGAACAGCGCCCCGTTCCAGGTCGCCTCCATTTATGCGGCTGAACCGAGGGAGAGCAGCTTTACGCCGTCTGGCCGCAGTTCGCCCTTGGGCGACACGTGCCGGTAGAGCGTCTGCCGGGTAATCCCGAGTTCTTCGCAGAGATCGCCCACCTTGGTTTCCGGTTGCCCCATGCTGGCCATCGCCAGGCGTAGCTTGGCGGCGGTCATCTTGAAGGGGCGCCCCCCTTTCCTGCCGCGAGCGCGCGCCGAGATAAGTCCAGCGACTGTTCGCTCGGAAATCAACTCACGCTCGAACTCGGCCAGCGCGGCAAAAATACCGAACACAAGCTTGCCGGCGGCAGTCGTCGTGTCGACCGCCGCACCGTGACCGGTCAGGACCTTCAGGCCCACGCTACGCGCAGTTAGGTCGTGCACGGTGTTGATCAGGTGGCGCAGATCACGGCCAAGCCGATCGAGCTTCCACACGATCAGCGTGTCCCCTTCACGAAGCGCCTTCAGGCAAGCAGCCAACCCTGGGCGATCATCGCGCCTGCCCGAGGCCAGATCCTCGTAAAGGTGCGCAAGGCTCACACCAGCGGCGATGAGCGCATCGCGTTGCAAATTGGTGGACTGGGATCCGTCCGCCTTCGATACCCGCATGTAGCCGATCAGCACCTTTTCACCCGTCACGTATACGTTCGATTATGTGACAGTCTGCGCCGGAAAGTTTCGTTCGTCAAAATTTGTCACTTAACCCGTCATTCATACTAAGAAATGCAAAGGGTCCATTCGGGACATAATGTGACAAAAATTCTGGAGGGACGCCCTCCTGGGAAAACGTGACGCGCAAGCGGCCCAGGGACTCGGGGTCACGCCGCCCATGGGAGGCCAGCGCAAACAGCGCGCGGGCCGTTTCGCGATTGTGCCGGGCTTCGGCGATAGCCTCTTTGAGCGCCTTGGCCGCCTCCCGCCAGTGATCGACAGGTTGTGCTTTCCGTTCCTTCACGGGCAGGTCATTGATGAACCCGGTTTGCGGCTCCATCAAGAACAGCGCCGCCTGCTCCCCATGTGGACTCACCCCATTCGATTCGATCAACGCGATGGCGGTGGCCGCCGCCTCCAGCATCTGCAACTGCACCGCCGGGGCCAGAATCTCGTAGGGACGCCACAGGCTTTGCCCGGCGCGCAGCGGATGGCCGCAGCACTCCCAGACATGGCGGATGCTCGCCGAGCAACTACCGCAGTGCGAGAGCGGCGTGTTCAGCTCATCGAGCAGGGTGCGCAGCAGACGGAACCACAAGCCGGCATGGACACGCCGACGCGGCAACGCCACATACTCCGTCGTCAGCGCCTGCCAGGTGCGCCGGTCCATCGCGGCAATCGCTGCGTTGGCCGTGCGCGGCGCAGCGTCCGCATTCTTCCAGCCGAGAAAACGCCCTGGCATGCCCCAATAGGATTCCAGCCAGCAGCCGTGCAGCGGGCAGCTCAGCATCAGCGGCAGCTTCCACGCGAGCAACAGGGGCTGATCCGCTGGATCGCTCAGGCAGACCGGGCAGGCCCGCTGGATCGGCTGGCTGGGCAGCCAGGCGCGCCAGCGGGTGATCGATCTTGTTTTGCGGTTGCGCCTCGGTAGCAGTACCGAAAACTGGAACGCATAGGTTTCCAGGGCGGCGGGAATCCGGTCGTCGAGGCTATCCAGCAGCCACGGCACCCAGCCGGCCAAGCTCATGCCGCGCAACCGCTCCAGCTCGATGCCACTGCGCTGGGACAGCACCGTCAGCAGCGACAGCAGCGGCGCGGTGTCCAGGTCATCGACCGGGCCATGGCCGAGATCGTGTTCCAACAGGTCGCACAAGTCCATCCGGTAGCCGGCGGCAACGCGGTTGAGCCACGAGGACAAGGCTTCGCCCTCCTTGGGAGCCGGATGCAGCGGCCAGCGCGGTGCCGGCTTCACATCAGTTCTCGCTCGAACTGGCGTCGCCGCTCGCTGGGTCCGGTGTAGTCGGCCATGCTGAGCGTGCGGTGGTTGATGGCCTCCTCGCCGCTCTCCACGGCGGCGACGGCCGCCGCCATCAGCAGGTGCGCCAGCTCGCCGATAGTGGCCTCGCTGCGGGTGAGCAGGTAGCGGGCCATGTCCGGCGTGGCAATCGGGGAAGGCCGTCGCAGCGGAAGCGAAGCGGCGAAGCTGGCCAGCAAGGAGCAACAGTCGTCGTTGGCCTCCCACAACGGCAGCATCATAGGCTCGAAGCGGTTCTCCAACTGATCGTCCGAACGGATGGCCAGGTACGCCTCGCGCGTGCCGACCCCGACCAGGGGGATGCGCAACTCGTTGCCGAGGAAGCGCAGCAGGTTGAGGAACTCCCGGCGGTTCACGCTGTTGCCGGCCAGGACATTGTGCAGTTCGTCGATCACCAGCATGCGCACGCCGACCTTGCGCAGCAACGCCAGCGCCAGTTGCTCGATTTCGGGCAGCCGTGGGCGCGGGCGCAATGGTGCGCCCATCGCTGCAAGCAACGCGACATAGAAGCGGATCACCGACGGTTCGGACGGCATCTGCACGACCAGCACCGGGATGTGCTCCTGATCGGCGTCGGCGCTGGCCGGATGCGTGCGTCGGAACTTCTCGACGATCATCGACTTGCCGTTGTTGGTCGGGCCAACCAGCAGCAGGTTGGGCATGCGCTGTTTGTTCGGCCAGGTATACAGGGTTTCCAGCCGGTTCAGCGCCTCCACCGCGCTCGGATAGCCGATCCAGCGGTCGGCGCGAAGGCGCTGGATGCGCTCGGCCGCCGGCAGTCGGGCCAAGCCCTGCGCGGCCGGCAGCAGGTGGGACAGGTCGATGATGGGATATTCGTCCACGGCTACCACTCCTCGATCTGGTCGAACGGCTGGGCCGGCGACGGGTTTTCGGCCGCTGGATCGGCCGTGTCCACGTCCGGCGGAACGGGCTTGCCCGGCGGCGCTGACCTCTCGAGGTGCTGGCGTCGATCCGCGTCACGCCGCGCCTTGCGGGTGGCCTTCTGGGCGGAGGTCACGATCTCGCGCATCTGCCCGATCATGCGGAACAGCGCCGACTCGTCCACCTGCTCGCGCCCGAGCTGGCGTAATTTCGCCCGCGCCTGGCGTTGTTCCCACAGGGTGACGGCCGGATGCGACAGGGTGCGGTAGGGAATTTCCAGGTAGTGCTGCCCCTCCGGTTCCAGCACCCAGATGCGGCTGATGTCGCGCGGGTCGCGCCGAATCAGAAAAGCGGGCAAGTGGTGGCGCCGAGCAATCCACGGCTTGAGCGCGTCGGCGTAGTAGTGGATGTGGTCGATGACAAAGCCGGTGCGGGTCAGGGTGCGGCGAATCACCGGCAGAAAATCGACCAGAAACGCGGTGGGGCGGGTGACTATGGCCGGGACGCCAACGTGCGCCACGGCCTCGGCCCAGCGCGCGGCCGGCGGCTGGAGCAGGCCATTGTGCACGGAGCCGTGATAGGTGCCCACCGCCAACGCGAGCCAGCGCTCCAGCTCGCGCAGCGTCAGGGTAGCCATCCTCTCGGAGTCGTACTCCCCGCGCTGGTCGGGATTGGCGAAGGTCGTCCCCGGCAATTCGTCGTGGATCATCTGCATCGCCGTGCCGATGATCCGTTCCACAATGCCGCCGTAGTGCGGCTGCCCTGGCGGACGATAGTCCAGCCGGATGCCATGCTGTTCGCAGCCACGGCGCAGCGCCTCGCTCTTGAACTCGGCCGCGTTGTCCAGGTAGAGCAGCTTGGGCTTGCCGCTCATCGGCCAGTCCATTTCCACATTCAGCCCTTCCAGCCAGGGCCGCTTGTCGCAGGCGGCATGCGCGAGGCACAGTCCGACCGAGACGGCGGACGGCGCTTCCAGCGTGACCACCATGCCCAGCACGCAGCGCGTGAACACGTCGATGGCGAGGGTCAGATACGGACGGCCAATCGGTTGCCGGTCGCGCTCGTCCACCACGATCAGATCGATGACGGTGTGGTCGATCTGTACCTGTTCCAGCGGCATCGTGACTTCGGGCGGAATGCCGCCGGCGCCTTGCAGGGGGCGGGCCGCATCCGGCCCGCCCCGGCTTCGGGCTACTTTCGCCGGGTGTAGTCCGGCGATCCGCTGGGCCACGGTGTTGCGCGCCGGCACCCCCAGCTTCTGGGTTTTGCACGCCTGCGCGACTTCGCGGTGGAACGCCGCCAGGCTGCGTTTCTGCTTGGTCAGGAAGCGCTTTTGCAGCAACTCGCGGATGATGCGCTCGACCGGTTCCGGCAAGCGCCCTTTGCCTTTGCCGCCGCCGGATCGGCCGGGTGCCAGGTCCGTTACCAGGCCGGCCCCCTGCCGGGCGCGACCGATCAGGACATAGACCTGCCGCCGGGACAGGCCGAGGGTTTGGGCTGCGGTGTCGGCGGCCTGGTGGCCGACCACCTCTAGCGCGGCCAGCGGCCCGATGATCTCCGACCTGAGCCGGGCCAGTTCCCAAACCTTGCCAGGGAGGGTGGCGACGCCTTGTTCGGCAATCGGCACTGCTTCTGACGCCATGCTCAACCCGCATTTCGGTGCACACGAGTATTGAGCATAGTCGAGATCGGTGCATACGACTCCTGATATTGGGCTGTCAGGAGTCGGTTGCGCACCGGGCGTTACATCCAGTCAGATGGTGCACTCGCTTTCTGGAAACGACAGCAAACTCCGAAAGGTCGTCGGCCTGGCGACCACGGCCGCGACGTTCCTTACCGAGATCCGCGCGAGGACGCCCGAGGCACCGGTGATCGTCGTGTCGGGTGACGTCGGCGATGATGAACTGGCAGAGTTGTTCGCGCTGGGCGCGTCAGAGCCGAAGTGGCGACCTGATACAAGCGTACTTCACTCTTGCTGGCGGGAAGAAGGCGTCGATCGGCGCCATCGTGATAAGCAACGGTTTTCACATTTATCTCATTTTTTGGGCCGCGCCGCACCACTTCCTCGTATGAGATCCTCGCCGAACACCGGGATGTCGCCGTGATGCACCTTGCCATGGGCCATCACGCAGACGCGGTTGCGCCCCGTGTGCTTGGCCGCGTACAGGGCTTTGTCGGCGTTTCCGAGCAGCACATTCGTGCTGCTGGTGCCCGCTTCCTTTTGCGCGATGCCGACACTGAAGCTGAGCGCTACCTGCTCGCCCTCACCGGCAATCAGACCTAGTGTCGCGATTGCACGCCGCAGGCGCTCGGCTGCCGTCAACGTCGAGCGCAGGTCGGATCCTGAGCATACGACTAGGAATTCCTCACCGCCTATGCGGCAAAGCGTGTCATTGCTGCGCGCCTCGGTACGCAGGGCGGCGCCCACCTGCTCCAATACGCGGTCGCCGAAGGCATGCCCGTATCGGTCATTGATGCGTTTAAACCAGTCGATGTCGAGCATCATCACGCACAGAGCCTCGCCCGAGCGGCTCGATGCACTCCAGGCTCGAGCTAGCGCCTCCATTCCGCCGCGGCGATTCGGCAATCCAGTGAGCAGATCGGTCCGCGCGACCTGCTCGAGCTTTCGATTGCTTACCGCCAACTCGGACGCAATCTGCTTGAGCTGGCTGCGATCGGTTTGCCACGCGTCGAGCAGTCCAAGGTGGCGATGCGCCGCACGCATGGCCGCACGCAGTCCGCCACCGCCGAGCGATTTGCACAGGCAGGTGTCGACACCGCTTTCGAACGCAGCAACAAAACTGTGTTCGTCCACGGTGCTGGTCAGCGCGATTAGATATACCGATTTTCCCCAGTCTGTCGCGCGCAATCGGCGGCAGAAGTCGTGGGCGCTCGCGCTCGGCGTGTCCGCGTCGACTACGATGACATGGGGCAGTACGGCGACCGCCATGCTCAAGCCCTCGTCGAAGTCACCGGCCAGAAAGGTACGATGACCGAAGGTCGATTGCAGCAAGACGCTTATCGGGGTCGTGCGGGTTGGACATGCCGCGACCATTAGGACGCGTACGGGCGAGGCGACGCCGTCAGGCTCCGCTGTGGCAGGTGGCGTCGCCGACAGCCGTTCGAACGAGGGCAGCTTGGCCGCTGAAATCTCCAACAAGCTAGCCCACTCAGCCCACTCGGCAACGATACGGTCGAACATCGTCGCGGTACCGTCGGCGTCTATCTCGAAGCGACCAGCGAGTCGTAACAGGGACGCCGCGATCTGGCTTCGGACCGCTTCCGCGGCGACCCCGAGGTCAGCGATGTGCTGCGCGGTGTGAAACAGCCAGGTCAGCCTGTTCGGTCGCGAAGCATCAGAGAAGCCGGACTCATCTGGTGCGCGGTGGTAAAAGACCGGTTCGGCGAGCGCGTTGGGAATGCCGAAGTCCTCAAGCATGGCGCGGGTACATTCGTGGCGATCGATGCCGAAGGTCTCGCGTTCGGCCGCAAGCGGATCACGCGGACCGGACTCGAGCAGCGCCGAGTACTTGAGCGGAAAGGCGGTCGCCAATGCCAGCGAGCCAATATTCGCCATTAGAGCGCAGGCGAATAAGTCCTCGGCTGCGGCGATACGGCTCAGGCGGCCGAGCTCGCGCGCGGCCAGGGCCATGAGCAGGGAGTGTGACCAAAAGCGGCGATAGTCGAACGCCTTGCACGGTCCTTCCTTGAACTGGTCGACAAGCGAGAACCCCATCGCGAGCTGACCAACCGCCTTCATGCCGATGCGCAGCAGCGCCTCGTTGACGGCCACGATTGGCCGATACGCGCTACCGCTCGAGTTGGCCAGCCGCAGCAGACGCCCTGACAACGCCGGGTCAGTCTGGACCAGCCGGGCAATGTCGTCGATAGTGGTTTCGTCGCGGCCACACAGGGTCATGATGGCGAGCGCGACTCCCTTGGGGCTGGGTAGCTGCCCCGCAAACTTGATTTCGTCGAATTTAGGCATGGTGGTTGGCCCGCCCTCAGGAAGCGGCTATGACGCGGTTGCGCCCACCGTGCTTGGCCTCGTACAAGGCCTTGTCTGCGCGATCGAAGAGCGCCGTGACCGCCTCCTCGGGCGCTCGTATGGCGACGCCAACCGAGATCGTGAAGGGCGCGATCGCAAGCTTGTCGTGACGCCGGATGAGACGCAGCCGGGCGATGGCGGTGCGAACCTTCTCGGCCAGTGTGCGGGCCGCATCGCACGAAGCGCCGGGCAACAGCATGACGAACTCCTCGCCACCGAAGCGCGCTGTTACCGCTTCGCCCGGCGCCATTTCAGCCATCGTCTCGGCGACCTTGCGGATCACGACGTCACCGACTGCGTGGCCGTAGGTGTCGTTGACTTTCTTGAAGTGGTCGATGTCTATGACCAGCATCGCCGCATCGGATCCGGGTCTGGAGTCAAACATACGTGCGGTCTCGATCTCCATGCCGCGGCGGTTGAGCAGGCCGGTGAGCGGGTCGGTCATTGCCTCGCGGCGGTGATTGTCAAGTTCGTTGCGCAGCCGTTGTGCCTCCTGCTCGGTGGCCTCGAGGTCTTTCTGAAGGGCCGCGTTGCTCGCATTGGCCGCCACGCTCGCCTGGAGCAGGTTCTGCGCCACCGTCCGTAGGCCTGCCGGGTCCTGCGCCTTGTCGAGCCGGGTGATGTTTTCGGTGAGCGACGCTCGGAAGTCGGATGTACAGCGATCGACGGTGCGCACATCGTCGAGCAGCCCGCTGAGCAACTTGTCGATGTCCTCGCCCATGCCATGAAAGCGGCGAAAGGACTCGCCCGACACATGCTGATCGTAGATCTCGCGCATGACGAAATCATCGAGTCCGACGGCTGACGCGAGCGCCTCGTCAATGGCACTGTCAAGCCTGGCGTTGTCGCCCCCGAGGTAGTCGTACGCAACCCAGTAATTGACCGGCGTGGACGCGAGCCGATGATCGGCGAGAAAACCAAGGGCGCGTGCCCCGGGATCCCTCCCCTCGGATTCATTGGTTTGTGACGGAATCATATCGAGTTCGGAGTTCGGGTTGAGCCCATTGCGAGGGTAGTTTGGTTCGCCGGCGCTCTTGCACAACGTGGCTGGGACCCGATTATAGGGGTCGTCTCAGAACTCGAAAATATCGTACGTCAAGCCTTAGGCATGGTCGCCTTCCTCGCAAACGATCGTTTGATGGACATTGACAGTAAGGCATTTTTGCATTACTATGCAAAGTATCAACCTACGAAATTGCGAGGCACATCACCATGACCACATTGACCGTTACTGCACGGGGACAAGTGACGTTTCGGAAGGACGTACTGCAACACCTCGGCATCAGGCCAGGCGACAAGATCGAGCTGGACTTGCTGCCAGATGGTCGGGGAGTGCTCAAGGCGGCACGGCCCGCAGGGACGATAGCCAGCTTTGTCGGCCTGCTCGCGGGCAGGACGCAGAAGGTTGCCACCATCGAAGAAATCAACGAGGCGGCGGCGCAAGGCTGGGCAGGTAAGCAATGAAGGTCGCAGTCGATACCAACGTCCTTGTACGTGCGGTTGTGCGTGACGATCCCGCACAAGCGGACGTTGCCGCCGCAGTCTTGACCGACGCCGAGCTGATCGCGGTCGCGTTGCCGTGCCTATGCGAATTTGTTTGGGTGCTGCTGCGTGTCTACGGCTTCCAGCAAGCCGATGCGGCCAGCGCGATCCGGGCACTACTGGCCGCCGCGAATGTGGAAGTTAACCGGCCTGCCGTGGAGGCTGGCTTGCTGATGCTCGACGCGGGCGGAGACTTTGCCGATGGCGTCATTGCCTACGAAGGCAATTGGCTTGGCGGGGAAACCTTCGTTTCCTTCGATAAGAAGGCGGTGGCACTTCTCACGGCGCAAGGGCAATCAACGCGCCTTTTGTGACGGACACGAGCATGAACGAATTCCGCCGACTGGCCGCGAAGATCGACCAGCACATACAGCAGCTTGCCGCCCAGGGTGTCAGCGAGGCCATGCCATCATCAATCGCATGATGGGGTACGGGCCTGACCTGCACAGGATTTGGGTCGGCACATCCGATCAGCAGCTTATGGGGCGCTGTCCCGCGAGTTCCCAGGGTTCTACCGCTACGCCCGCATCATGGAAGAGGCATCCGAAGCCGAGCGCCGCAAGGCATCGCGGCCCTATGACGGCATGGCCGAGTTCTCCGAACAGCACAAGCAAATGGGCGCGCAACTGCTGACCACGGCGGCCACGCTTGAGC
>JAGRFX010000167.1 GCA_020445805.1 Rhodocyclaceae bacterium | reverse complement strand
CGGGCCAGGGTGGCCTGACGGGCGCGTTTACGGGCTTGTGCCGAATTGGCCATGTCAAAAAATCCGTTGCTGGGTCAATGAAACCGCGCATTCTATCTTCCGAAGTCCCACTTGGCAAGTCAGGTTCTCAGATACGGCCGGGGCTTCAGGTATCATGCCCCGCTCATCGTCCATCCCGGGTAGGCCCCGCCCCGCCATGAACCTCCTCCGCGCCCTTGCGACGGTCAGCAGCTTGACGCTCGTCTCCCGGGTGCTGGGTTTCGTGCGCGATTTCGTGATCGCGCGGGCCTTCGGCGCCGGCGTCGCGACCGATGCCTTCTTCGTGGCCTTCCGGCTGCCCAACCTGCTCCGCCGGATGTTCGCCGAAGGGGCGTTTTCGCAGGCCTTCGTGCCGATCCTGTCCGAGTACAAGAACCGGCAGGGCGAGGCCGAAGCGGCGCGGCTCATCAGCCGCGTCGCGACCCTGCTGGGCCTCGTCGTCCTGGGTGTGTCGATCCTCGGCGCACTGGCGGCCCCCCTGATCGTGCGCGTCACGGCCCCGGGATTTGCCGACGAACCCGACAAGTTCGCCCTCACGGTGGCCCTGACACGGATCACCTTCCCCTACATTCTCTTCATGTCCCTGGTCGCCCTCTCGGCGGGGGTCCTCAACACCTGGAGCCGGTTTGCGATCCCGGCCGTCACACCGGTCCTGCTGAACCTGTCCTTCATCGCCATGGCGCTGTTCGCGGCGCCCTACTTCGATCCGCCGGTCACGGTCCTCGGCTGGGCGGTCTTCGTCGGGGGTGTCGCCCAGCTGGCCCTGCAGGTCCCGGCCCTGAAGCGCCTCGGGCTGCTGCCCAGGTTCGAGCTGCGCACGTCCGACCCTGGCGTCAGGCGCATCATGAAGCTGATGGCGCCAGCCATCCTGGGTGTCTCTGTCAGCCAGATCTCGCTCGTGATCAATACCGTGTTCGCCTCCTTCCTCCAAAGCGGCAGCGTGTCCTGGCTCTACTACGCCGATCGCCTGATGGAGTTCCCGTCGGGGCTGCTCGGCGTTGCCCTGGGCACGATCCTTCTGCCCAGCCTGTCCAAGCACCATGCGGACGCCGACCGCGAGCGCTTCTCGTCCCTGCTCGACTGGGGCCTCCGGCTGACCCTGCTGCTGACCCTGCCCGCTGCCGTGGGCCTGGCCATGCTGGCCCTGCCCCTGATCGCGACGCTCTTCCTGCATGGAGAATTCACGGCCGCTGACGCACTGCAGACGCGCAGCGCCCTGATCGCCTACAGCGTCGGCCTGACCGGACTGATCCTGGTCAAGATCCTCGCGCCGGGCTTCTACGCGCGGCAGGACATCCGCACCCCGGTGCGGATCGCGATCCTGACCCTGGTGGCCACCCAGTTGATGAACCTCGCCTTCGTTGTTCCGCTGCAGCATGCCGGACTGGCCCTGTCGATCGGACTGGCGTCCTGCCTGAACGCCGCCCTGCTCTACCGGGGCCTGCGGCGGCTCGATGTCTATCGGCCGGCGCCGGGCTGGGGCCTGTATGTCGCGAAGCTCTGCCTCGCCCTGCTCGCCCTTGCCGCCTGCCTCCACCTGACCGCAGGCGACGCCGAATTCTGGACGGGCGCGAGCGCCCTCGCGCGCACCGGACGTCTCGCCGCGGTGGTCGGCGGTGGCATCGTGGTCTATTTTTCGGTGCTGTTCGCGCTCGGTTTCCGCCTTTCCGATTTCAAGCGCCGAGCCGCCTAGGCGGCGGAAGTCCATTCACCGAAGGAGAACAAGGCCGATGAAACTCACCAGCCAGAGCTTTGCCGACAACGCCCCCATTCCCGGCGAATTTGCGTTCGCCATCCCGGCGGCGGAAGGTCACGTGACCCTCAGCGGAAACCGCAACCCTCACCTGGCATGGACGGATGTCCCGGCCGGCACCCGTTCGCTGGCGCTGATCTGCCACGATCCGGACGTTCCCAGCCGGAGCGACGACGTCAATCAGGAAGGTCGGATCGTTCCGGCCTCGCTGCCCCGCGTCGACTTCTTCCACTGGGTACTGGCCAATCTCTCGCCGGAAGTTCGCGAGATCGCGGCCGGCAGCTTCTGCGAGGGCGTGACCGCAAGAGGAAAAACCGGGCCGCAGGGGCCGCTGGGCACCCTCCAGGGGATCAACGACTACACCGGATGGTTCGCCGGCGACGACCAGATGAAGGGCAACTACTTTGGCTACGACGGGCCCTGCCCGCCCTGGAACGACGCGCTGCCCCATCACTATGTGTTCACCCTGTACGCGCTGGATGTGGCGGCGCTCGCCCTGGACAGCGCGTTCACCGGCCAGCAGCTGCGCCAGGCCATCGCCGGCCATGTGCTGGGCGAGGCCCGGCTGACCGGCCGCTACACCCTCAATCCGGACGTGACCCTCTAGGACCCGACGGATTCGGGCCGCGCGACCGGAAGGGCTCAGTTCACCCCGCCATAGGGCGCAAGGCGTGGCGGCACGAGCGGCAGGTCGTGGGCCCAGTAGCGGGGCAGCCCGTCGAGGAAGGCCGGGATCGCCTCGCCGGAGATGAGGGGCCTGGCCCAGCGCAGGAAAGCCTCGCTGACATGAAGGCCGTCCTCGCGGATGAAGTCGGGCGGCAAGGCCCGCTCGAGGTTCGCCACCGCCACCAGCGGCACCGAGCTCACGTGCCAGCAGTAGGGCGCGTCGGACAGGCGCTCGATGGCCATCGTGATGCCGCGCTGACCTGCCAGGGCCGCGCCGATCGCCGCGGCCCCCACCGCCCAGGCCTGGGCATCATCGGTCGCCGACGCCAGATGCCGGGCTGCGCGTTGCAGGTAGTCCGTGACCGCACAATGGACCTTGTACCCCAGCGCTGCCTGGATGCGATGAGCAACGACAGCGCCCGCGCCCCCGAGCTGGACATACTTGCCATCCGTCGCGGCCTGGGCCAGCGGCCGTCCGTCCTTGCCCCGCGCGCCTTCGGCGACGACCACCGTGCACCAGCCCAGGCGACCCACCCAGTCGTTAACGCGTGCAAGAAACCGCGCCTCGTCGAAGGGCACTTCGGGCAGCAGGATCAGATGCGGCGGCGCTGAAGGATTGTCCGAGGCCAGGCCGCAACCCGCGGCCAGCCAGCCGGCATTGCGCCCCATGACCTCGATGACGAAGACCCGCCCTCGCCGGCTGCTCATGGAGGCCATGTCCACCGAGGCCTCGCGGACGGAGGCGGCCAGGTACTTGATGGCCGAACCGTAGCCGGGGCAGCAGTCCGCGCCCACGATATCGTTGTCGACGGTCTTCGGAATGCCGATCACCTGCAGCGGATAGCCGCGGACGGCCGCCTCCCGGTCGATCTGCAGCGCCGTCTGCATCGAGCCGTTGCCGCCGTTGAGGAACACGTAACCGATGTCATGGGCCGCCAGGACATCGAACAATCGATCGTACTGGCGCGGATTCGCAGTGGCGTCATCCAGATCGAGGCGGCACGAGCCGAACGCACCGCCCGGCGTCTGGCGCAGGCCCAGCAGTTCTCCGCGTCCCAGCGGTGTCGTGTCGAACAGTTCCTCGCGCAGCAGGCCGAGCGTGCCATGCCGTGCCGCGAAGACCTTGCCGAAGGTCTCCGGATGCAGGCGCGCCGCCTCGATGACCCCGCACGCGGACGCATTGATGACGGCGGTCATGCCACCGGACTGGGCGTAGAGGGCGTTGCGAGCGGTCATGGTCGGTCCCAAATGCAGCGGGCGCGCCGCCCGGAGTGTGGTCCGGTGGCGCGCCCGTCGTGCGTCTGCTCGAGGCAGCCCGCGATCAGGCCAGGGCTTCGAAGGCCCGTGCGGTGATCTCGTCCACCTTGCCCTGGCCGGAGATCTTCCGGCACTTGGGCGCCTTGGCGTCGCCCGTGGCGGCCCAGTCGGAGTAGTAGGCCACCAGCGGCTTGGTCTGTGAATGGTAGACCTCTAGGCGCTTGCGGACCGTGGCCTCCTGGTCGTCGTCGCGCTGGATCAGCGCCTCGCCGGTGACATCATCCTTGCCTTCCGTCTTGGGCGGATTGAACTTGACGTGGTAGGTGCGGCCGGAGGCCACGTGTACCCGGCGGCCACCCATGCGTTCGACGATGTCCTGGTCAGGCACGTCGATCTCGAGGACGAAGTCGATCGGCACGCCCGCCGCCTTCATGGCCTCGGCCTGGGGAATCGTGCGGGGGAAACCGTCGAACATGTATCCCGACTGGCAGTCGGCCTCTTTCAGGCGATCCTTGACCAGCCCGATGATGATGTCGTCGGACACCAGTCCGCCCGCATCCATCACCTTCTTGGCCTCGATGCCCAGCGGCGTGCCGGCCTTGACGGCCGCGCGCAGCATGTCGCCGGTGGAAATCTGCGGAATACCGAATTTTTCCTTGATGAAGTTGGCCTGCGTGCCCTTGCCCGCCCCCGGCGGCCCCAGAAGAATCAGTCGCATGTTGTTGAACCTCCCGTCTTTTTAAGCGGCGCTTCCCTGTTGGAGTTCCGCTTCTCTTGTGAAAACTTTCAGCCGCGAATGATCGCCCGGATCAGCGCGTGCGGTCAAACACCCGCCGCACGCGCTCGAGGTCGTCCGGGGTGTCGACGCCGGCCGGCGGGGCGCCATCGATCGTGACGACGCGAATCCGGTAGCCATGCCACATGGCACGCAACTGCTCGAGGGCCTCCCAGCGCTCCACGGGCGCCTCGGTCAATGAGGAATAGCGCGCCAGGAATCTGCAGCGGTAGGCGTAGATGCCAACATGGCGCTGCACGTCGAGGCTTTCGGGCACCACGTCGCGGCTGGCCGCAAAGGCATCCCGCGCCCAGGGGATGGAAGCGCGTGAAAAATACATGGCGCGTCCCAGCCGGTCGCACACCACCTTCACGACATTGGGATTGAAGATCTCGGTGGCATCGTGGATGGCATGGGACGCGGTCGCGATCGCCGCTTCGTCGTCTGCGGCCAGGGCATCGGCAACCGACCGGATCAGGTCCGGGTCGATCAGGGGCTCGTCACCCTGCACATTGACCACGATGTCTTCGTCCTGCCAGCCGCGAGTCGCGGCGACCTCGGCAATCCGGTCCGTGCCGCTGGGATGATCCGCCCGGGTCATGATCGCCTGGCCACCCTGGGCACGGACGGCGTCCGCCACCCCGGCGTGATCGGTGGCGACCCAGACCTCTTCGGCACCGGACGCCAGGGCGCGTTCCAGCACCCGAACCACCATTGGCCGCCCGCCGATGTCCGCGAGCGGCTTGCCCGGCAGGCGGGTCGACGCGTATCGCGCCGGGATGACGACGCGGAAACGTGCGCTCAAAGTTCGTCTTCCGACATGCCGCGGGCCTCGTCCTCCAGCATCACGGGGATGCCGTCGCGAATCGGGTAGGCCAGCTTGCACGGGCGGCAGACCAGCTCCTGCTTGTCTTTGCGATAATCGAGGGAGCCCTTGCAGATCGGGCAAACCAGAATCTCAAGCAGGCGACTGTCCATCGGGCAGCTTCTCCAGGATGGTGTGGGCGGCCCCCTCGGCGATCACGGCCCGTACGGGCAGTTCCCAGCTGTCAGGCGGCGCGAAAGGCCGGCATTTTACCGCATCCTTCGACGTCATCATCAGTGGCAGCGGCGGGGAGAGCCTCAGATCGGCCGGCGCGAAGGCGTGGTGATCCGGGAACGGATGCGGCAGCACCTCGACGCCGGCCGCGCGGAGCGTCTCGAAGAATCGCTCGGGCCTGCCGATGCCGGCCAATGCATGGACCTTGCGGCCCCGCCATGCGGCGAGCGGCACGACAGCGCCGCCGTCGAGAGGACGGGGATCACCTGGCGCGAGGTGCATGTCGTAGCAGGGGACCCGCCCAAGCGCCGCCCGCGTCGGCGCCGCCAGCGGGCCGTGCATCAGCACCAGGTCCACCGACGCCAGGCGGCTGCGGGGCTCGCGAAGGGGGCCTGCCGGCAGCAGCCAGCCATTGCCCAGGACCTGCTCATCCACCACGGCAATCTCCACGCTCCGCTGCATCGCATAGTGCTGCAGGCCATCGTCGCTGATCACCACCGAACACCCCGGGAAGTGCTCGAGCAGGCGCGCCACCGCAGCCGGCCGGTCACGCCCGACCACGACCGGGCAGCCGCAGAGGGCCGCCAGCAACACCGGCTCGTCACCCGCCTCCGCCACCGGCGTCCGCTCATCGACGACCCGGAGTCCCTCCCCCTGCCTGCCATAGCCGCGACTGACGATGCCCGGCCGGTGGCCGGCCCGGCGCAGTTCATCCACCAGCCAGGCCACCACCGGCGTCTTGCCGCTGCCGCCCACCGCGATATTGCCGACCACGATCACGGGCCGGCTGGAGGACGCGCTTTGCACAAGACCGAGGCGAAACGCCGCACGACGGAGCGCGGCGAGCGATCCGAACACGCCCGCCAGGGGCAGCAGGGCCGATGCCACCGCGCCCCGCGAAGACCAGTGCGAGGGCGCCCGCGGAGCGCCCATCAGCGCTTGCTGGTCTGGGTCGCGAACGAAATCGACGAGAGGCCGGCCTGCTGGGCAGCCTGCATCACATCGACGACACTCTGGTGGCTGGCCTTGGCGTCGGCGCTGATCACGACGATGGCCTTCTCGTTGCCTGCCGCCGCGCCGGCCAGGGCCGACGAGATGCCCACCACGTCCTGGCGGGTCACGACCTGCTTGTTGACCAGCACTTCACCGGTGGCCGTGACCGCCACATCGATCTCGCTGACCTGGGCCTCGGTGGGCGATGCGTCCGAGCTGGGAAGATTGACCTCGAGTCCGGCCACGCGGGAGTAGGTCGTCGTCAGCATCAGGAAGATGATGATCACGAGCAGGATGTCGATCATCGGGATCAGGTTGATCTCCGGTTCCTCCTGCCGACGGTTGGACTGGAAGCGCATGATCCCCGGGGCTCAGTTGCGGCGCTCGCCGTGGACGACTTCGACGAGCTTGACGGCCTGCTGCTCCATGTCGATCACGAAGGCATTGACCAGTGCCCTGAAATGTCGCCAGAAGATCACGCTGGGGATGGCGATCATCAGCCCGAAGCCGGTGTTGTAGAGCGCGATTGAGATGCCATGGGCCAGTTGCTGGGGATTGGATCCGGCCGGCCCCTGGGAGCCGAAGATCTCGATCATCCCGATGATGGTGCCGAAGAGGCCCATCAGGGGCGAAATGGAGGCAATCGTGCCCAGCGTAACCAGGAAGCGCTCCAGATCGTGGGCCACGGCCCGCCCGGCCTCCTCGATGGATTCCTTCATGACCTCGCGCGAGCTGCGCATGTTGCGCACGCCGGCGGCCAGCACGCGTCCGAGCGGCGAGTGGGCCGCGACCCGGTTGACCATCTCCACGGACGGACCGCGCTGCTTCAGTTCGGCGACCACCTTCTCGAGCAGACCCGCGGGCACCACACGGCTGCGCCGGAGCGTGATGAAGCGTTCGATGATGAGCGTCAGTGCGATGACGGACGCGGCCAGAAGCGGCCAGATGGGCCAGCCAGCGGCTTCGATGATGGCGAACACAGAGTGGATCCCGCAAGGTCGGACAGGCCTTGGAATGTAGCCGGGTGGCATCCGGTTCTGCAAGTTGGCAGCATCGATGAGCCGGCGGATTGTTTCCACAAATTCTGTGGATAAGTGTGTGGATGGCGCGACCGCTTGCGCGCTAAGTCGCCAGCGGTCCAGCAATTTCGACGTGCTGGTCGAAAATGGGGCAACCGCGGTCCGCGCCCCCTCGTCACGAGCAAAGTCGATGGCGGCGCGCCATTCACGCTACGCTATGGGGGTTGCGCCCGAGCCCGGCGCATCCCTGCATGCACACATTGCTTCATTGATTCAACAACTTGCAAGCGCGTCCCGGGCGGGCCGAGGGCTGAGCCATGCCTCTGCGCATCGAGAACCATCGCGACATGGAAGGACCAGGCAGCTTGGATCCGGCAACGCCGGTCACGGTTTCAGACCTGAACCGGATGGCCCGGCAGGCCCTCGAGCGACAGATCCCCCTGCTGTGGATTACCGGCGAAGTCTCCAACCTGGTGCGCGCGGCGTCCGGCCATATCTACTTCACGCTCAAGGACAACCAGGCGCAGGTGCGCTGCACCATGTGGCGCAATCGTGCCCAGCTGCTGCCGTTCCGGCTGGCCAACGGTCAGCAGATCGAAATACGCGCGCTGGCCACGCTCTACGAGGCACGGGGTGACTTCCAGCTCAATGTCGAGGCCATTCGCCAGGCGGGTGTCGGATCGCTGTTCGAGGCCTTCCTCCGGCTGCGCGACCAGTTGCAGGCGGAAGGGCTGTTCGACCCGGCCCTCCGGCGCCCCCTGCCCCGCTACCCCCGCGCCATCGGCATCGTGACCTCTCCCCAGGCCGCGGCCCTGAAGGACGTCATCGCCGCCGTAGGCCGGCGGGCGCCGGGCATTCCACTGGTGCTCTATCCCGCGCCTGTCCAGGGCGAGGGCGCGGCCGCCCAGCTCACCATGGCCCTGCAGGCCGCGTCCCAACGCGCCGATGGGGACGCCATCGACCTCATCCTGCTGGTGCGCGGCGGCGGCAGCCTGGAGGACCTGTGGGCCTTCAATGATGCCGCTCTGGCGCGCGCCATCCGCGCATCGGCGGTACCCGTCGTCAGCGGTGTCGGTCACGAAAGCGACGTGTCGATCAGCGATCTCGCCGCCGACCTGCGCGCGGCCACGCCGACGGCCGCCGCCGAGCTGGCCACCCAGGGCTATGTCGATCTGGCCCTTCGGCTGAGCGGGCTCGGGCAAAGCCTCGATCGCGCCATCGACCGCCGGCTGGGTAGCGCCGCCCAGCGGCTCGATCGGGCCGCAGTGCGCCTGATCCACCCGGCCGACCGGCTCGCCAGGACGCGCGAGCGGCTCGACCACCTCGCCCATCGGCTGGACGGCGCCATGCAACAGCAGCTCGAAGACCGTCGGCATCGCGGCGAACAGCTCGCCTGGCGGCTGGAGGCGCGCCGGCCGAGGCTGGACCTGGCGCGCGAGGCGCTCAGGCAATGGCAGCAGCGCCTTCATGCGGCGGCGGACCAAAACGCACGCAGCGCCCGGCGCACGCTCGACAGGCTCGAATCTGCGCTCGGCCACCTGGGCCCACTCGGGGTGCTGGCGCGAGGCTACAGCATCGTCAGGGATTCGGCCGGGCATGTGCTCACGGACCCAACCGAAGCGCCCCTCGGCTCGCAGATCCGCGTGACCCTCGCGAAGGGCGGACTCGAAGCCGCCGTCACCCGCCATGGGAGCAACACGGATTCGAGCCCTTTGGGCCATTTGTCAGGCTCGCACAATCCCGACTAGAATAGTCAGGCATTCCTTCCAACCCAACCGAGGAGCAACTCCGTGGAACACGCCCTGCCCGCCCTGCCTTACGCCAAGAATGCGCTCGCCCCGCACATCTCCGAAGAAACCTTCGAATATCACTACGGCAAGCATCACCAGGCCTATGTCACCAACCTGAACAACCTGATCAAGGGCACCGAGTACGAAAACCTCGAGCTCGAGGCCATCGTCAAGAAGGC
>JAGRFX010000166.1 GCA_020445805.1 Rhodocyclaceae bacterium | reverse complement strand
GAGCTCGATGTCGATCAGGTCGCTGCCGGTGATGGCCAGCTTGACGCGGCTGCCCGGCAGCTGCAGCGGCATCGACGGCACCTTGAACACGAAGGGCGCCTGCTCGAGCCGCACCACGTTGTCGCGCAGCACGCGACCCACCACCTCCGGGGCCTCGTTCTGGCGCAGCCAGCGCACGCACCAGTAGCGCTCCATCATGCGCTGGAATTCGGCATAGGCGGCGTAGGTGAGTTCGAAATCCCGCATGGCGGCCATCAGGTCCGGCGACTTGTCGGCGAAGGGGGGCTCCTCGCCGCGCAACACCGCGATCAGCTGCCACTGGTTGGCCAGGTCCACGTAGCGCCGCAGGGGCGAGCTGCTCCATGCGTAGCAGTCCACCCCGAGACCTTCGTGGGGGCCGGCGACCGTGGACATCCGCACCTTGCCGCCGGCCTGCACCCGGTACAGGCCGGAGACCTCGCGCTCGGACAGCAGCTTGCCCCAGGTGGCGTTGGCCAGGATCATCAGCTCGGCCACCAGCTTGTCCATGGGCGAGCCGCGCAGCCGCTGGGTGATCGTGACGAAGCCCGGTCCGTCGCGGCTGTCGGTCTCCCAATCCACATAGAAGCTGAAGTCGGTCTGCCGCTGGGGCGTGGAGGCCTTGCCCCGGCCGGCCTCGAGGACCGTGGCCAGCTCCCACAGCAAGGTCAGCTCGCGCTTCCAGGGGAACTCGCTGCCATGGCCGCTCATCACGCTCTCTTCGTTGAAGAGTGGCTCGATGTCGTGGTGGCGCAGGTTGGCAACCACCGGAACGCGCTCGAGGCGGGTCTCGTGGGAGAGGATCGCCAGGGCCGGGCTGACATCGAGGTAGAGCGAGATGGCCGGGCACTCGCGGCCCGCGGCCAGCGTGAACTCGGCGACCACCGAATCCGGCAGCATGGTGATCTTGCGGCCCGGCATATACACGGTCGACAGCCGCTCGCGGGCGATGGCGTCGAGCGCCGAGCCACGCCCGAAGCCCAGACCCGGGGCGGCGATGTGGATGCCGATGCGCCAGCTGCCGTCGGCCCGCGGCGTCACCGAGAAGGCGTCGTCGATCTCGGTGGTGGTGGCATCGTCGATCGAGAACGCACGGACCTCGGCCAGCGGCAGGTCGCCTGGGACCTGGGGCACCACGCCCTCGGGAAAACCGGTGCCCTCGGGGAAATATTCGAACAGGAAACGGCCGAAGTGCAGGTCGTGGGACGAGGCCACGGCCCCGCAGCGCAGCAGCAGGCGCGCGGAGGACAGGCCGGCATCCACGCTGGCGGCTTCGAGGGCCTTGACCTCCAGCCGGTTGCGGTCCGGCCGGAACAGGATCTGGTCGAGCATGGGCAGGAACTCGTCCGGCAATTGCCCGGCCAGCAGGGTGTCACGCATGCGGGCCACCGCGTCCGCCTGCTGGCGCTTCTTCTCGAGTCCGGCCAGGGCGGCCTCGAGGATCTCCGGCGGGGCCTTGCGGAAGCGGCCACGGCCCTTGCGATGGAAGTGGATCGGGTCCGCGTGCAGCGCCATCAGCACCGCCACCGACTCGACTGCAGAGGGTGGGTGGCCGTGGTATTCGGCCGCGAATTCCTCGAACTGGAATTCGTCCTCGCCGCAGACCTCCCACAGGAAAGCCACATCGAGCGCCTCGGCTTCCGCCTGGGCGCGATCCAGCAGGTCCTGGGGGGCCGGCGATGAAAACCTCAGCAAGGCGTTGGAGGCCTTGAGCTTGGTGCGCTTGCCGCGGGTGTTCTCGACCTGCAGCGAGGTGTCGTTGTCCGTGAGGACCGTGCCGGCCTTGAAGCTGCCGCTCTCTTCGAAAAGTACGTACATCGATTCTGCCGCCATGATGCTAACCGCGAAGTTTAGCGGATGCGGCAGGGCCGCGCCGGGATGCGTGCCAGAGGTCGGCGCTGTAGATCGCCAGCGCGCACCAGATCAGCACGAAGGCGAAGAGCCGCGTGGCGTCGATCGGCTCGCCGAAGACCCACACCGCCAGCGCGAAACTGAGGCTGGGCGCCAAGTACTGGGTAAATCCGACCGTGGACAGGGTCAGCCGCCGCGCGCCGTAGGCGAACAGCATCAGCGGCACCGCCGTCACCAGTCCGGCGGCGGGCAGCAGGGGGCCGAGCTCGCCCAACAGCGCCCAGTCCAGTCGCTGGTGGGCGGCCTGCCAGCCGAACCAGGCCAGGGCCAGGGGCAGGGTGATGACGGTCTCGACCAGCAGTCCGCCGACGGGGTCCACCGGCGCGCGTTTGCGCAGCAGTCCGTAGCAGGCGAAGCTGCTCGCCAGGAACAGCGCCACCCAGGGCAGGGCGCCCAGTTGCCAGATCCGCAGGCACACGCCGCAGGCGGCCACGGCGACCGCCAGGCGCTGCCCCGGCCGCAGCTGTTCGTCCAGCACCAGGGCGCCGAGCAGCACGCTCACCAGCGGATTGATGAAGTAGCCCAGGCTGGCCTCGAGGACCCGTCCGGCGTTGATGGCCCACACGAAGACCAGCCAGTTGGCAGTGTTGAGCAGGCCGGTGAAGACCAGCGTCCGGCCCAGGGCAGGGTGGGCGCGCAGCGACCGGGCGAGGCTCCCCACGCGCCCGGCAGCCATCAGGCCGGCGGCCAGCAGGAGCACCGACCAGAGCACGCGATGGGCCACGATGTCCAGCGCCGGCAAGGCGCCGACCGCCTTGAAATAGAGGGGCGACAGTCCCCAGATCGCGAAGGCCGCGATCATGGCGGCGGCGGCCCGCCGCGTCTCCGCAAGGCTCATCGGCGGGCCAGGGCCAGCAGGATCTGGCTGTCGGCGACCAGCTGTCCGTCGTGCCAGCAGCCTTCGACTTCCCGGGCGACCTCGTCCCGCAGGCGGGCCTGGACGTCGGCCGGCAGGCGCGAGAGGGATTCGGCGGCGCCCCCCGCCAGGTCGAGGAAGCCCTGCCAGTAGTCGGCAGGCGAGGCGAAACGACAGGGCAGGGTCCAGGGGGCGACCGATTCGACCGCCAGGCCGGCGGTGGACAGCAGGGCCTCGAGGGCCCCGGGTTCCCCAAGCCGGAACACCGAGGGGCGGGGCACCCGGGGCGGGGGTATCAGGCGGGCGATGCAATCCTGGGCGTGGGCGATCAGGGGCACCGTTTCACGGGCGCCCCAGACCGAGACCGCGAGGCGGCCGCCCGGCACCAGGATCCGGCGGATCTCGGCGAGGGCCCGCTCCGCGTGGGGGAAGACGAAGAGGCCCAGCCCGATCGTCACCAGGTCGAAGCCGCCATCCGCAAAGGGCAGGTGTTCGCCGTCGGCCGCGCAGAAGCGCATGGGCCCGAGCGCCTCGGGCGGCAGGGCCGAGCGGCCGACCGCGAGCATGCCCTCGGCGATGTCGCTGGCGATGACCAGGCCCCCCGGACCGACGCGTCTCGCGGCATCGGCCGCCAGCAGGCAGGGCCCGCTGGCGAGGTCGAGCACGCGCTCGCCGGCCACGGGCGCGGCCTGTTCGATCAGCGCCGCCTGGAGGGCCGCACGGGAGGCCGAGGCGTCCAGGTAGCGCGCGGCGATCCGGTTGAAGCCGGCCCGCTCGTTGGCCTTGAAGCGCTCGGCGTCGAAGCGGCTCACGGGATCAGACCGGCAAAGCGCAGCACGTCGTCGAGATAGTCGTCCCAGCGGGTAAAGCTGTGGTCGCCGCCTTCCAGGACGGTCTGGCGCGCGCCGGCGTACTTGTCCACCGCGTGGCGGTAATCGAGCACCTCGTCGCCGGTCTCGACCATCAGCCAGTAGCGCTCGGGGCGGGAAATCTGCGGCACCTCGAGCGCCCGCAACTGCTCTACGTGGGCGCGAGTGAAGTCGAAGACCTCGCCGGTGAAGAAATTGTCGAGCCGGCCGATCCAGGGTTCCAGCGAGAGATAGGACAGCACGCCCGGATTGACCAGCACCGCCTTCAGGCCCCGCTGCTCGGCCAGCCAGGTGGCGTAGTAGCCGCCCAGGGAGCTGCCCACCAGGGTGGGGCTGCCGCCGACCCGGTCGAGGGTGCGGTCGAGCAGGGCGATGGCTTCGTCGGGCACGTGGGAAAGCTGCTCGCACCAGTAGTGGTCCGCCAGCCCGCGTTCGCCCATGTGGGCCTTGAGCCGGCAGGCCTTGGTGGAGGCGGGTGCCGAACGGAAGCCGTGCAGGTAAAGGATCACGGGGTGCTCCAGTCGACCCAGCCCATTTGCCAGCTGGCAAGCACGAACAGGCCGAAGACGATGCGATACCAGGCGAAGGGGGCGAAGCTGTTGTTCGACACATAGCGGACAAAGGCCCGCACCGCCACCATCGCCGCCAGGAACGAGAACACGAAGCCGACGGCAATGACCGCCGCGTCGTCCACGGAGAGCAGCGCCCGGTTCTTGTACACGTCGTAGACCGTCGCCGCGAGCATGGTCGGGATGGCCAGGAAGAACGAGAACTCCGCCGCGGCCTTGCGCGACAGGCCGAGCATCAGGCCGCCCATGATCGTGGCACCGGAGCGGGAAACCCCCGGCACCATGGCGAGGGCCTGGGCAAAGCCCACCTTGAGGGCGTCTGGCCAGCGCAGCTCGTCCACCTCCTGCAGCCGCGGGTGGTAGGCCCGCCGCTCGATCCACAGGATCACCAGGCCGCCTGCCACCAGCGCAACCGCCACCGTCAGCGGATTGAAGAGCACCCCCTTGATGGTCTTGTAGAAGGCGAGCCCCAGGACCGCCGCGGGCAGGAAGCCGACCATCAGGTTGAGCACGAAGCGGTTGGCCGCCGCCTCGCGGCCGATGCCGCGGGCCACGCCCACCACGCGTTCCCGGTAGTCCCAGCACACCGCCATGATCGCTGCCAGCTGGATGACGATCTTGAAGACCTTGCTGTGTTCGTCGCTGTAGCCCAGCAGGTCGCCGAAGATGATCAGGTGGCCGGTCGATGACACCGGCAGGAACTCGGTCAGTCCTTCGAGGATGCCGAGCAGGGCGGCCTTGAGAAGCAGCGGAATGTCCATGGTGGCGTGCTGCAGTGCGAAAGGGGCCGATTATAGCGACGTCGTGCGATGTGACCGGGTTGACCGTTCAAGTCGGTCCGACCTGCGGCCGATATCCGGGATTCCGAACCCGCGTAAACGTCCATGCTGAAGAAGATCCCTGCCGACCGATTGCGCCCCGGGATGTACGTCCATGAACTGTGTGGCGACTGGATGTCGCATCCGTTCTGGCTCAGCAGCTTTGCCCTCAAGCGCGACAGCGATGTCCGCCGGATCCTCGACGCCGGCATCCGCGAGGTGTACATCGATACCGCGCGCGGGCTCGATGACGCCGAGGGGCGTCGCGCCGAGGACGTCAAGCAGGATGTCCAGAAGGAGATGGAGGCGGCCATCCGGAGCGCGGAAGAGCCCGTCATCCAGGTGAGCGTCGGCGAGGAAATACGCCGGGCTCGCCAGGTCCACGCCCAGGCCAACAAGGTCGTGCGCGACATGATGCACGACGTGCGGCTCGGCAAGGCGGTCTCGCTCGAGAACGTGGAGCCGGTCGTCGAGGCGGTGACCGATTCGATCCTGCGCAACAGCAATGCGCTGCTCGGCCTGATCGGCATCAAGAACAAGGACGACTACACCTTCCAGCACTCGGTCAGCGTGTGCACGCTCATGATCACCTTCGGCCGCTCGCTCGGGCTCGACGGCGAAGTCCTCCGCCAGGCCGGCATCGGCGGGCTGCTGCACGACATCGGCAAGATGAAGGTGCCCGACGCCGTCCTCAACAAGCCCGGCCGGCTGACCGACGAGGAGTTCGTGCTGATCAAGCAGCATCCCGGCGACGGCCACGAGATCCTGCTGGGCACCGGCGGCGTCGGCGACATACCGCTGGACATCACCCGGCACCACCACGAGCGACTCGACGGCGGTGGTTACCCGGACCGCCTCCAGGGGGAGCAGATCAGCGACATGGCGCGCATGGCGGCCATCGTCGATGTTTACGACGCCATCACCGCCGAGCGCTGCTACCACCGGGGCATGCCGGCCACCGAGGCCCTCCGCAAGATGTGGGAGTGGAGCAAGGACCATTTCGACCAGAAGCTGCTGTCGGCTTTCATGCGCTGTGTCGGCATCTACCCGGTCGGCAGCCTGGTGCGGCTGGAGTCGGGCCGACTGGGCGTGGTGATCGCCCAGTCGCCCGTCGACTCCATGAAGCCCACGATCCGGACCTTCTTCAACACCCGCTCCAACGCCTACGTGCCGACCGAGGTGGTGGACATGGCCTCGCCCCGCTGCGGCGACCGCATCGTCTCGGACGAATCACCCGGTCGCTGGAAGGTCGATCATCTCCGCTTCCTCGACGTGGAGACCGCGTGACGGCCCCGGGCACATGCTGAAGGGGGCTTCGCGGGATGCGGGCGGAGCCTTTGGCTGGCCCTTCTGGCTGGTGTTGCTCGGCGGCCTGCTGGTCGCGCTGCTGATCGCCCGCGAGCAGGGACTGGCGCAGGGCGAGCGGGACCAGCGCCTGGTGGTCGAAGCGGCCAATGGCCGTATCAGCCGGCTCGATGCGTTCAACGACCACGTGGATGTGGACCTGCATGGCCTCGCGGCCTATCTGTCGTCCGGCGGCGGAGGCTCCGCGTCGGCGTTCCGGGCCTACGCGGTGCGCCCCCTGGCCGACCGGCACTGGCAGCGGGTGGTCGGCTGGTACCGGACCCGGGAGGACGACCTGCGCATCTGCGCCACCGAGCGCCTGTGCTCGAGCCATGAACTGAGCGTGGCCATGGCCGGGGAAGATCACGCCTGGGTTCGCGCCCTGGCCACCGGCGTGGACCGGCCCGCCGCCTCGCCGGTCTTCCGCGGTCCGGACGGCGAACGTCTGGTGGCCATCTATCACCCCGTTTTCGACCAGCGCGTGCCCGATCTGGTCAGCAACCGGCCCGCCCGCGTGATGGGACACGCCTACACGATCATCGACCTGGACGTCCTGATGGACGAGGTTTTTGGCGACGTGGGCAGGAACATCCTGGTCGTGCGGATCGAAGACAGCCAGCCCGTCGCGGCGCCCGATGTCTTCGAATGGCCCCGCGGCCGCGTCCTGGCCGTGGACGAGACGCACCAGTTGCAGGCGCTCGCCACTTTCGTCTCCCGCAACTGGCGGATCGACTTCCGGCCCCTGGCGGGCTTCGCCGACCAGGGGGGCATCGCCCTGCTGGCACCGCTGCTGGCGCTGCTGGCCACTGGCCTGCTGGCGGCGCTGACGGCGCTGGTGTCGCACCGGCAGCGGCGGATCGAGGAACTGGCCGAAGCCCGGGCCGAAGCCCTGGCCGATAGCGAGGAGCAGTTTTCGGCCACCTTCGAGCAGGCCGCGGTCGGCATGTCGCTGATCGGCCTCGACGGGCGCTGGCTGCGGGTCAATGCACGGCTGGCCAGCCTGCTCGGCGAAACGCCGGAGGCCCTGGTCGGCCGCTGCTACCGGGAGTTCACCCCGGGCGAGCTGGCCGATCGGGACGACGAAGCCCGGCGCTGCATGACCGCCGGCGAGATCAGCGTGTATGACGTCGAGAAGCGCTACCGGCGCGCCAATGGCGAGCAGCTCTGGGTCCGCCTGATGGTGGGCCCGATCCGCGCCTCGGACGGCAGCCTGCGATGCTTCTGGTCAGTGGTCGAGGATGTGTCCGAGCGGCGGCGCGCCGAGGAATCCGCCCGCGAGGCCAACCTGCGCTGGCAGTTTGCGCTGGAAGGGGCCGGCCACGGGGTCTGGGACTGGGACGTGGAACTCGACCACCTGCGGCTGGCCCACACCGAAGCCAGCGACCCGGGCGGTGGCGAGGCCGGCGAAATCGTGACCCGCTGGCAGACCATCGTGCATCCCCTCGACCTGCCCATGGTGCTGGCCCGGCTGGACGCGCATACCCAGGGCCGCACCGAACTCTTCGTCAGCGAGCACCGGATCCGCCGCCAGGATGGTCGCTACCGCTGGGTGATCGGGCGCGGCAAGGTCATGGACCTGGATCGGGCGGGCCGGGCCCGCCGGATGATCGGCACCCATACCGACATCACCCGGCTGCGGCGCATGCAGATGCAGGAGCGGACCCGTTCGAAGATGCTCGAAGCCCTGGGGCGGGGCTGCTCCCTGGTCGAGGGCCTGGAACTGATGGTCCGCGAGGTCGAGAGCCTGAACCCCGACTGGCGGTGTGCCGTGGTCCTGCTCGATCCGGACGGGCGACATCTGCTGCCGGTCGCCAGCGGACGATTGCCGGCCGAGTACGTGGACGCGGTCCGGCGCATCGAGGCGCGCGAAGGCGCTGGGTCCTGCGGCACGGCCATTGCCCGCGGCGAGCGCTTCGTCGCCGAGAATGTGGATACCCATCCCTACTGGGCCGGCATGCAGGCGCTGGCGCGCCGGCACGAAGTTGCCGCCTGCTGGTCGGAGCCGATCCTCGGCGCCAGCGGGCGCGTGCTGGGCAGCTTCTCGGTGGTGCTGCAGCGGCCGATGGCGCCCGACGAGGACGACATGGCCCAGATCGAGGCGGCTGCGCAGCTCTGTGCCCTGCTGATCGAACGTCTGCGCTCGCAGGAACGGCTGGACCGGGCGCAGTCCCTGCTCGGGGCGCTGGCCTCGCTTCAGCGCGGCTTCATCGGCAGCCGCAACCCCCGGGACGCCTACCAGGCCCTGCTGGCCCTGGCCTGCAGCCATTCCTGCTGTGACGCAGGGGTACTGATGCGGGTGGATGTCCAGGGGCGCCTGATCGAGCTCGCCCGCGTCGGCGATGATGCCCGGCTGTCGTGGTCCAGCGGCGCCGCGGTGCTGGCGGCACTGGGCATGCTCGCCGCGGCGCCCGATCCCGAGGCCCCCAGGCTGGCTGCGACCCGGATCGGCGAGCTGGGCGAGCTGGTGCTGGCCCTGGCAGGCGCCGCGGAGCCCCCCGATCCCGAGTGGCGCCGCTCGATCGAACCGGTCCTCGCCTCGGGGGCCGCCGTGGCCCTCGGCGAGCAGTTGCTGACCCGGGAGGTCCGCGCCCGTGAGGCCCTGGCCGAGAGCCATTCCCGCTTCGAGCAGATGGCCGGCATGGCCCAGGTGATGATCTGGGAGTTCGATGCGGACGGGCGGATCACCTACGTCAATTCGGCCCTGCAGCAGGTACTCGGCTTTGCGCCGGAGGAGGTGGTGGGCCGCCTGCGATACACCCACCGGCATCCGCCCGAGGGGCGGGAGGACTTCGAGCGCCAGGTCCTGTCGATCGTGTCGCGTCGCGAGCCGATCCGGGATTTCGTCAGCGCCGCCCTGCACCGCGATGGCCGCACCGTCTGGCTGTCCACCAACGCCGTGCCGCGCTTCGATGTCAATGGGGCCTTCCTCGGCTATCGGGGGGCCGACGTCGACATCACGGCGCACCGGGAGGCCGAAGCCGTGATGCGGGCCTACAACAGCCGGCTCGAGGCCGACGTGCAGGCCCGGACCGACGAGCTGGTGCGGGCCCGCGCCCAGGCCGAGGCCGCCAGCCGCGCGAAGTCGGCCTTCCTGGCCAACATGAGCCATGAGATGCGGACGCCCATGAACGCCATCATCGGGCTGACCGGGCTGTGCCTGCGCACCGAACTGGATGCCCGCCAGAATACCTACCTGCAGAACGTGCGGCGCTCGGCGGAGGGGCTGCTGGCGATCATCAACGACATCCTC
>JAGRFX010000165.1 GCA_020445805.1 Rhodocyclaceae bacterium | reverse complement strand
GTGTCGGCGGTTCGATTCCGTCCCTGGCCACCAGATTCGAGGCCCGACCATTGCTATGGTCGGGCCTTTTGTCTTGCGGCGTCGCTCGCTGACGGGGCGCATCCGGCAAAGATGCCGAATGCTATAATCCGTGGGCTACCATGGCCCGTCATCCATCCATGCAGGTTTACGCTCTCGGACTGAATCATCACTCGGCACCGCTCGAAATTCGCGAGCGCGTGTCGTTTCAGCCCGAGCGCCTCTCGCTGGCGCTGCAGGACCTTACCCAGGCCCGGCCGGTACGGGAGGCCGCGATCCTGAGCACCTGCAACCGGACCGAGCTCTACTACGCCTGTGACAACCAGCAGGCGGCGGCCGACTGGTTGGCCGATTTTCATCGCGTCAGCCTGCGCGACATTGCGCCCTACCTCTACGCCTACCCGCAGCGCGAGGCCGTCCGCCATGTGTTCCGGGTCGCCAGTGGCCTGGATTCGATGGTCCTGGGCGAGCCCCAGATTCTCGGCCAGGTCAAGGAAGCGGCCCGCCACGCGGAAGAGGCGGGCACGCTGGGCACGCTGCTGCACAAGCTGTTCCAGCGGACCTTCGCGGTGGCAAAGGAAGTTCGATCGACGACGGCCATCGGGGCCAACATCGTGTCGATGGCGGCCGCCGCAGTGCACCTGACCGAGCGGATCTTCGAGCGGGTGTCCGACCAGAAGGTGCTGTTCATCGGCGCTGGCGAGATGATCGAGCTGTGCGCTGCGCACTTCGCCGGTGAGCGCCCCAAACGTATCACCGTGGTCAATCGCACGGCTGCCCGTGCAGAAGCCCTGGCGGAGCGATTCGGCGGCGACGTGGCGCGCCTCGATGAGGTGGCCGAAATCCTGCATCACTACGACGTGGTGGTCTCCTGTACGGGCAGCCCGCTGCCCATCGTCGGGCTCGGCATGGTCGAGAGCGCCATCAAGGCGCGTCGCCACCGCCCCGTGGTCATGGTGGATCTGGCGGTCCCGCGGGACATCGAGCGGGAAGTCGGTGACCTGGACGATGTCTTCCTCTACACGGTCGATGATCTGGCGCAGGTGGTCGAGTCGGGTGTCGAATCGCGTCAGGCAGCGGTGATCGAGGCCGAGGGCATCATCGACCGGCAGGTGGATGGCTTCCTCAACTGGATCGAGTCGCGCGGTACGGTACCGACCATCCGGGCCCTGCGCGCCCACGCCGATGAATTGCGCAGGGCCGAGCTCGAGCGAGCCGCGCGTCTGCTGGCCCGAGGCGAGTCGCCCGAGGCCGTGCTCGAGGCGCTCAGTCACGGCCTGACCAACAAGCTCATGCACGCGCCGACCCAATACCTGAACAAGGTCGGGACCGACGATCCGGAAGCCAGCAACTGCGTGCAGCGCATGTTCAATCTGGACGGCCGCCGCTAGCCACGTTCCGTCGTCCCGCGCCGTTTCCATTCGATCTGCAATGAAATCCAGTATCAGAGAGAAGCTCGAACAGCTCGGCATGCGTCTGGCCGAGCTGGACCGCTGGCTCGCTTCGAGCGAGGCCACCAGCGACATGGATGTCTTTCGCCGGCAGTCCCGCGAGCATGCGGAGATTCAGCCGGTGGTGGCCCTGTTTCGCGAGTTCCGCCAGGCCGAGGAGGATGTCGCGACGGCGCAAGCCATGCTCGATGACCCCGAAATGCGGGAACTCGCCGAGAGCGAGATCGAATCGGGGCAGGGGCGTTGCACGGACATGGAGCTGGCCCTGCAGAAGGCGCTCCTGCCCAGGGATCCCGATGACGACCGGAACCTCTTCCTGGAGATCCGGGCCGGCACCGGCGGCGACGAGGCGGCCCTGTTCGCCGCCGACCTGCTGCGGATGTACTCGCGCTACGCCGAGGCGCGGCGCTGGCAGGTCGAGATCGTCAGTGCGGCGGAGTCGACCCTGGGGGGCTACAAGGAGGTCATCGTCCGGATTGCCGGCGCCGACGCCTACGCGCGTCTGAAGTTCGAATCCGGCGGGCATCGTGTCCAGCGCGTGCCCGTGACCGAAACCCAGGGCCGCATCCATACTTCGGCCTGTACCGTGGCGGTCATGCCGGAGGCCGATGAGGTCGGGGACGTGACGATCAATCCGGCGGAATTGCGCATCGACACCTTCCGCGCCAGTGGCGCGGGCGGACAGCACATCAACAAGACCGACTCCGCGGTACGGATCACGCACCTGCCGACCGGCATCGTGGTCGAGTGCCAGGACGACCGCTCGCAGCATCGCAACAAGGCCCAGGCCATGGCCGTTCTGGCGGCCAGGATCAAGGATGTGCAGGTGCGCGAGCAGCAGGCCCGCGATGCGGCCACCCGCAAGAGCCTGGTGGGCAGCGGCGACCGATCCGAGCGCATCCGAACCTACAATTTTCCCCAGGGCCGGGTGACGGATCACCGCATCAACCTCACCCTCTACAAGCTCGACGCGGTCATGCAGGGCGATCTGGACGAACTGGTCGATGCCCTGGTGTCCGAACACCAGGCCGAACAGCTGGCCGCCCTGGCGGGCGATGACTGAGGTCCCGCTTTCGCTGGGGCAGGCCCTCGGCTGGGCGCGCGAGCAGATCGACGGAGTCGATGCCCGCGCGTTGCTGTGCCACGTGGCCGAATGCTCGCACGCGACGCTGAGTGGTTTTCCCGAACGGATGCTCACACATCCCCAGGCGCGGACATTCGAACGGCTGGTCGAGCGACGGTTGATCGGTGAGCCCATTGCCTACCTTGTTGGAGCGCGCGAGTTCTATTCGCGGCGCTTCCGCGTCGGCGCGGGCGTCCTGATTCCGCGGCCAGAGACCGAAGTGCTCGTCGAGGAAGCCCTGCGGCGGGTCGCGGGTCGCGAGCAGCTGCGGGTTCTCGATCTTGGGACGGGTAGCGGCATTCTCGCCATCACCCTTGCGCTCGAGCTGGGTGCGCGGGCCGAGTCGGTGGTGGCTGTCGATCGGTCCGCTGAGGCCCTCGGCTATGCGGTCTGGAATGCGGGCGCCCTGGGCGCGCGTGTCGACTTCCGGGAGGGCGATTGGCTCGCGGGGCTGGAGGGCTACCAGTTCGACCTGGTGGTCAGCAATCCACCCTATGTCGCCGATGGAGACCCGCATCTGGCGCGCGGTGATCTGCGATTCGAGCCCGTCTCGGCGCTGGCGTCAGGTCCGGCCGGCCTGGACGACATTCGCTTGATTGCGCGGTCGCTGGGCCCGCACCTGGCGGCGGGCGCCTGGGTCCTGATCGAACATGGGTGGGATCAGGCGGCCGACGTGCGTGCCATTCTGGCCAGCGCGGGACTGGCGCAGGTGGGATCGGCGGACGATCTGGCGGGGATTTCCCGGGTCAGCTTCGGTCGGCGGCGTATTGACGGGACCTCGGCCATCGCCGTAGACTAATCCCGACCATTTAAATCAGGTATTAATACCCCCAACTCTCCCAACAGGAAGGTAAGCATGGATCCCCTGGACCTTATCAAGGAGCAGGTCAGCTCCCACTCCGTCGTCCTTTACATGAAGGGCTCGCCGCAGGTTCCGCAGTGCGGATTTTCGGCAACGGCCGTGCAGATTCTGAAGCTGTGCGACGTGAAGGACTACTACTCGGTCAATGTGCTCGCGGACAATGGCATCCGGCAGGGCATCAAGGAGTTTTCCGACTGGCCCACCATTCCGCAGCTCTACGTCAATGGCGAGTTCATCGGCGGTTGCGACATCATGCGCGAGATGTACGAGAACGGTGAATTGCAGGAACTGCTGAAGACTTCCGCCAGCCCGAACTGAGGGTATCGGCGAGATCCTCGGTGTTGGGGGGCCTCGGCGCCCCCTCAGCCCTCTTGCGGGACGGATTTCGGCCGGGTCGTCATGCGCATCCAGGCCTTTCTTGACAGGTGGCGGAGGAGCATCGCGAGGGGCATCCTCAGCCGATGCGAGCGCAGGTAGATGCGTGCCCGCGCGAGGTGCCCCGTGGCTGTGCAGTGCCCGGTCGGCGAGGGCTGCAGCGCATCATCGTAAAGTGCAATCAGGGCCGTACTGGCCGGTCGGCCGAGCCGCGCCGACAGGGATGTCGCTGCTTGTCGCATCAAGGCGCGGTCGAAGTAGCGGGCCACGAGCGCCAGACCCAGCGCGCAGGGATCGAGCAGATCATGGTCGGCCGCGGCGTCCGCCAGGCGTGCCGGAAAATCCGGATCCGTCGCATGCTCGTCGAGCAGACAGGCGACATCGTGCAGGTCCCGCAGGAGGTTGTTCACCTCGCCTTCGTGCGCCAGGTGGCACAGGCTATGGACGATCAGGTCCTCCGGGGCGGGCGTCATCAAACGGTCGAACCCGGCGATGGCCCTGGCGTGCCTGAAGATTCGCCCCGGGTCTGGACGGTGCTTTGCCGTCAGCGGCAGAATGGTGTGATGGATGTCGACCACCGTGCCGCGTTGCGCATGGACCAGCGGCGGGATCTCATGCATCCACTGCCGGTAGTAGCGCTGGTCGTAGGCGTCGGTCTTGATCGGCGTCCAGCCGTTGCCCATGAGGCGGTGTTCGACATCTCCAATGGCCTCCCTGGGGACCAACAGATCGATGTCGCCGAAGAGGCGTCCTCCGGCCGCCGCGTGATCGGACATGGCATAGGCGGCGCCCTTGAGCAGCACGACGGGGTGCCCAAGCGGCGCGAGCGCCGCGTCGATCTGGTGCGCCTCCCAGACAACCGACTGACGCTGGCGGGCGCTCAGCATCAGGGCACCGGTCAAATGGCGCTGCGGTGCGGCCGGCGCTGCCTCGCCCGCCTGCTCGAGCGTGGTGGCGAGTTTGCCCAGCAAGTTAGCGTTCCGGGCGGTCGCGACCACATCGGTCCAGTCGGCCTCCGATAGGCTCCTGGCACCCTCCGGCCGAAGCATGAGCGTGAGCAGCCTGTCGCGGTGGGTGACTGCGCCCCTAGCTGTCGCTGACAATCCGCTGGATTCCTTCAATTCCGCCAGAGGTGGAACCATACACCGTGGCGTAGCAGCGCACGTCGCTCAGCATGCGTCCGAGCGTGTCGAATCCGACATCTCCCAACCGGTCCCGGTTGAAGGATTGCTGCTGGATCAGCGCAAAGGCCTCGGCCTTGGGGATCTCCACCACGCTCGTGGCTGCGCCGGCCTCAAAACGGGGAAACACGAGCCACCTGGGACGGCCTGGCTTCGAAGCCTGTACGACGGAAGCGTCCGGAACGGCGGCGTGTGCCACCGTGCCTTTGCGCGTGTCTTCGAAGCGCGGCCCGATGTGTGCGCCGGGAAAGGCGGCCACGATATCGATCGACTGGTTCTTGAGACTGATCGGACGAGGGTGGGGTAGAAGCCAGCCGGTGGCCGGATCGAGAATCGCCAGCTCGTCGGAAAACAGCCGCCACCCTTCGAGCAGTGCCAGCGAGGCGCACAGGGTGCTCTTGCCTGCGCCGGGGAAGCCCGGAAGGATGATGGCATCGTCGCCCTTGCCGAGCACGGCCGCGTGGAGAACCGAAAGACCCAAGGAGCGGCTTGCGACCGTCCAGTTCAGGCCCCACTCGAACATTGGTGCGGCCTGGTCGGCCGGCAGGGGGATGAAGGGATTCTGGTCGTCGACCAGAAAACGGACTTGAGGTCGCCAGACGCGGTGGATCCATTCGCCGGGGACCAGGCGTACGTGAAAATCCACAAAGCAGCCGTCAGCGGCCCGATCGTAGCGCCCATAGAAGCGGGCCAGGTGCTGCTCGACATCGGGGAAGGGGGACTGCAGCCGTACGGTGAACGGTGGGATGTGTAGCGTGGTGTCCATCAGGCGGCGCCGCCCCCGGGCGGCGGGCAAATTTTCAGGAACTGGCCTCGAGGACGCCCAACTCGATCAACTGCGCGGCAACGGTATCGAAATCGCTCGCGCCGCCACCCAAGGCCGGGAAGCAGTCGTCCATCATGGCTGCTCCCGACGATTGTGGCATGTCTCGCGCCAACACGCGCGTGATGATGTGCCGGGCGGTCCGGCCGATGATCCAGTAATCCCCGGAATGTCGGTCGAAGAGGGCCGACGGCTCGTCCTCACCCCAGTCGGGCGACAGTGCCAGGCACCGACCCCTTCTGACGCGCAATTCGCCTAGCGGCACGGGGGCCGACTCAAGCTAGCGGGGGAGGCGACGTACGCCAGTTGTTACTGGTTCGTACACCAGGCCGTAATATCCAGATCGGAATTGATATGGTACATGCCGCTGATGTAGGCCTTGAACGACTCTCCCGTAAACGCGTTCGATGCGCACACGGAGGAGTTGATGCTGCTCGGGCACCAGGTACCCCCGGTCAGGAGCGCGGCGCCAGCCTCGATGACCTGGGCCGTCGTCAGTGCGTAGTCGTCGAAGGCGAGCGAGTTGAGGTAGGCCGCACAGAGGTGCCAGAGCAGGTCGCCCTCGTTGATCCCCACGAGCTTCGGAAAGGCCAGCACTGCCCAGATCCCCCAGGTGCTAGCCTGGATGTTCAGGGTGACGTTCCCGTCCTTGTCGGTGACGATGTAGTCCTGCAGCAGGGCTGCGGCGTCGGGGAACACCGAGAGCACGGGGGTGCCTTGCGTCTCGATGTTGGCCGGGGAGATCTTGCCGAGCCCGGTCGGGCACAGTGACACGTTCTTCAGGGTCGGATGCACCGCCGGGCTCACCCAGGCGTTGAATTTCTGCGGGTTGCGCCAGAAACCGGGCGACCGGCCTCCTGAGCAGGGCGGCGGACCATCCTGGCGCGGGCTGGTGTTGCCGCTGACCATGGCCGAGGGGCTCTGGCAGATCGCCGTGCCCAGCGCAGTCTTGGCCTGGACCGCCAGCAGTACACCGCCGCTGGCCGTGAGCACGCGCCGACGACTGATGCCCGTTCGCGTCGCGTCACTCTTCTCTTGATTTACTTCCGGCGTGTTCGTGGTCATCGTCTAATCCAATTTCGTTTGGCGCTCCCGGCGGCGTGGGACTGGCGGGCCGGCCGGGAAGCAACGTGGTATGTTGGGGGTAAAGCAAACATCACGCCATTCGTAAATGTTCTTTTTAAAACCGTGGCTTGTTGCCAGGGGGGAGCCGCTTTCGTGGGCGCGTGTAAAAAAAACCGACTCGCCGTTTCTCCACGGGGGCCAACCCGCTATCAAATCATCGTAGCAGCGGGCGTCAGGTCTATCGCGGACGCGTTTCACGGCGCGTGACATCTGCCGCCAACAAGACCTCAACGGGATAGTTCGCGTCCCAGCAGGCCGATGACGCGTGCGCAGGCCGAGCGATATGACCCCCCGAACAGGTTCAGGTGGTTGAGCAGGTGGTAGAGGGTGTAGGCGAGCTTCCTGGCCTCGAAGCCCTCGGCCGGCGGAGCCTCGGAGCGGTAGCTCGCATAGAAGGCCTCGGGCAGTCCCCCGAAGAGTTCCGCCATGGCGAGATCGCTGTCACGGTCGCCGAAATGGCAGGCGGGATCAAAGGTGGCCGGCGTGCCGTCGCCCAGCATGCCGAGATTGCCATGCCAGAGGTCGCCGTGGACCAGGCTCGGAGCCGGGCGATAGTCCAGGAACAGGGCAGGGAGGCGGGCGATGATGCGCTCACCTTCGCGCACCAGCGCGCGATCCAGTCCATGGTCTGCTGCCCGCTCGAACTGGGGTTTGAGGCGCGACAGCGCGAAGAAGCGCGACCAGTTTTCCGTCGAGGCGTTGTCCTGCGGACTTGCGCCGATGTAGTTGTCCCGGTGCCAGCCGAACGACTGTCCCTGATGGCGGGGCGCGTGGAGTTCCGCAAGGGCAAGCGCAGCTCGTCGTGCGCCAGCGGCATCGGCGATGGGGCGCAGATCCAGCCACTCGAGGACCAGCCAGGCGGAGCCTGCCGCCTGGCCTTGCGCCAGCACCCCAGGGGTGTGGAAGCTGCCGGTGGCAGCAATCGCGGCAAGGCCGTCCACCTCGGCGTCCAGCCGGTCGGACTGGGCCACGTCCAGGACCTTGCAGAAAACGCGCTCCGGGCCGCACGCCAGGGTACCTGTTCCGGCCTGCTGCGCGGCCGCGAGATCGCTCGGCGTGAGGTGAAACCGGCTGCCGACGGCCGACTGAATGGACGCCTCGACGGCTTCGGCGAGGGCGGTGAGGACCTTGCTCACAGGTTGGCGATCCGCGAATTGGCGAGCGACAGCCGGGTGGCCAGCACTTCGAGGAAAGCCTTGTAGAAGTGCATCCGGCAGGCGTCGCTGGCGCGATTGAGGGCGTGGGCACGAATCGTCAGGAGTTCGATGTCGGTGGCGGCCTGTACGCTGGCCCCCCGTGTGCCGCTGCCCGCCGAGAAGAGCGCCATCTCGCCGAAGCATTCGCCGGAGGTGAGGATGCCCAGCAGCTTGTCGCCCTTGCGCACGCGCGCCTCGCCCGATGCGAGGAAGCTGAAGGAGTCGCCGGGCTCCCCCTCGCGCACCAGGAAGGTGTCGGGTCGCACCGACGACCACTGGGCGATCCGCAGCACCTCCCAGAGCTCCACGTCGCTGAACTCGCGGAAAAACACCATGCCCCGGAGCATCTCGAATTTCTCCGGCACGGGCAGCCCCTGCTGACGCTGGGTCTGGTTTCGGAAGGCCTGTGCCAGGTCGTGGGAAAACTCGGTCCAGTTCTGATAGCGGTGTTCGAGTTCCTTGCGCATCGCCCGCGCCACGATGCTGTCCAGGTGCGGCGACACCTCGGGGTTGTAATGGGACGGCGGTGGCGCGTCCTCGTGGGTGATCCGGTACAGCAGGCTGTAGTTGTTGCTGGATTCGAACGGCAGGCGGCCGGCGAGCAGCTGGTACATCACCACGCCGAGCGAGTAGATGTCGGTCTGGTGATTGAGCGGCACTTCGCGGATCTGCTGGGGCGACATGTAGGCCGGCGAGCCGACACCCGAAACCTGGGTCGCGTCGCTGGACTGGAATGCGGCCGAGCCGAAGTCCGACAGCTTGACGTCCTGGCGCTCCGGCGACATCAGGAGGATGTTCGCCGGCTTGATGTCGCGGTGGGTGATGCCCTGGTGGTAGGCGTAGTCCAGAGCCCGCGTGCACTTGAAGACGATCTCGATGACGCGCTCTTCCGGCAGGAGATTGTCGGGACTGCAGAAGCGCTCGAGGGTACCGCCCGGCACGTACTCCATGACCACGTAGGCCTCGTCCTCCGTGACCAGGGCGTCGAAGATCCGGGCGATGTGCGGATGGTCGAGGCGCCCCGCCAGGGCCGCCTCGCTGCGCAGGATCTGCCGATACAGGCGACCCTGGCGCGGGTCCTTGAGGATGGCCCTGTCGATGTACTTGATCGCGACATCGCGGTCGCTGAACGGATCGTGGGCCAGGAAGACGCGCGCAGTCGTCCCTTCGCCCACCTGGGCAATGACGTCGAACTTGCCGATCCGCTCGATGGCCGCCATGGCGTGAGGTCCGCGCTGCCGCGTGGTCCCGGTCTAGGCCATGCGGGCCCGTGCGCGCTCGATGGCCTGGCGGACCTGGTTCGGCGCGGTGCCGCCGATGTGATCGCGGGCCGCCAGGGAGCCTTCCACGGTCAGGGCATCGCCGACGTCGGGGCCGAGCCGCTCGGCCGCGCCCGCGACCGCTCTCATCGCCTCGGCGAGGCCCTCGCGTCCCAGGTCCGGGAGCTCGCAGCCAGCCCGCTCGGCGGCCCGCACGGCGAGCGCGACCGCCTCGTGGGCGTCGCGGAACGGCAGGCCCTGCCGGACCAGGTAGTCGGCCAGGTCGGTGGCGGTGGCGAAGCCCTGGGTCAGCGCCGCGCGCATGTTTTCAGCACGTACGCGAATGCCCGGGATCATGTCCGCATAGATCCGCAGGGTGTCGATGAGCGTGTCCGCGGTATCGAAGAGCGGCTCCTTGTCCTCCTGGTTGTCCTTGTTGTAGGCCAGGGGCTGACC
>JAGRFX010000164.1 GCA_020445805.1 Rhodocyclaceae bacterium | reverse complement strand
CGGCGACCTTGTCGGGGTGGCCCTCCGACACCGACTCCGACGTGAACAGGAACTCCTGGCTCATGCGCGTGTACTCCAAAAAACAAAAATCCCCGGTGGCCCTGCGTTGCCGGCTCCGGGGATTCTGTCGAGCAGACGACGCTTTAGCAGTATTTGCTCCGATGTGCGGATCCGCCCTGCAAGTTGTCGAGTTAACTCGGCGGAAGACGCTATTATAGCCGCGAATCGCAAACACCGGCCGGGGGTCGTCCTGCCGCGTGTCATGGGTCACGCTCCTCGCCTTGATCGCCCGGCTCTTCCGACTTCTCTCGCTGCTCCCGCTTGGCGCCCTGCACCGGCTCGGGGGGCTCGCGGGCTGGCTGACCTACGCCCTGTCGCCGACCTATCGACGGCGCCTGCGCCGAAATCTTGAGCAGGCCCTGGGCGCACCGCTGCCGGCCGGGGCCCTGCGGGCCGCGATTGCCGGCGCCGGCAGGCAGGCCTTCGAACTCCCCTGGATCTGGCTGCACGACAACGACGCAGTCGTAGCCAGCGTCGTCCGGGTCAGCGGCTGGGAGCACGTGGAGGCTGCATGGGCTGCCCGGCGCGGCATCCTGTTCCTGACGCCGCACCTGGGCTGTTTCGAGATCTCGGCCCGCTATTACGCCTCGAAGCGCCCCATCACGGTGCTGTACCGGCCGCCGAAGCGCACGGAACTGCAACCCCTCATCGAGGCGGGGCGGGGCGGGGGCAGCGGCGTGGCGCTGGCACCTGCCGATCTCGGCGGCGTGCGGAAGCTGATGAAGGCCTTGAAGGATCGCCAGGCCATCGGCATCCTGCCCGATCAGGTTCCGGCCCGGGGCGAGGGCGTGTGGGCGCCCTTCTTCGGCCGCGAGGCCTATACCATGACGCTGGCGGCGCGACTCGCCGGCGTGGCGGACTGCCAGCTGATCCTGGCCTGGGCGGAGCGGCTGGGGCCGGGCTGCGGCTACCATCTGCACCTGCGCCTGCCCTCGCAGTCGATGACCGGAACCCTGGAGGACAAGGTGGCCGCCATCAATGCGGAGCTCGAGGCGATGATCCTCGAGAACCCCGGCCAGTACCTGTGGGGATACAACCGCTACAAGAAGCCGGCCGGCGCCCCGCCGGTCCGGAAAGACGAGGCATGAAGAAGATTCTCGCGCGCTGGTCGACGAATGCGCTGGTCGCCCTGCTCTGGCTGCTGCACTGGCTGCCCCTGCCCATCCTGGCGGCGCTCGGGCAGGGACTGGGACATGCCCTCTACCTGCTGGTGCCGGGCCGTCGGCGGGTCGTCCGGCGCAATCTGGCACTGTGCTTTCCGGATTGGGACGAAACCCGGCGGACCGAGGTGATGCGCGCCCACTTCGGCGTCCTCGGGCGCAGCCTGCTCGAGCGGGGCCTGCTGTGGTGGGGCAGCCGCCAGCGGCTGGAGCGGCTCATCGAGGTGCAGGGCATGGAGCGCCTTCGCGCCCTGGTGGATGCGGGCACGCCGGTGATCCTCCTGGTACCGCATTTCGTCGCCTTGGACATGGCGGGCGCGCGGACGGCCATGAGCTTCGACTGCGTGAGCATCTATGCCCGCCAGCGCAACGAGGTCATCGACCACTGGCTCCGGCACGGCCGCAGCCGCTTCGGCGACCAGTTGCTGCAGCCCAGGCACGAGAGCATCCGGGGCACCATCAAGGCCATGAAGGCCGGCCGACCGTTCTTCTACCTGCCGGACATGGACCATGGACGCAAGGAATCGATCTTCGTCCCGTTCTTCGGCGTGCCGGCGGCCACCATCAGCGGATTGCCGCGCTTCGCCCGGATGGGCAGTGCGGTGGTGGTGCCGGTGGCGGCACGCATGCGGCCCGGCGGGGCCGGTTACCTGATCACGTATGGCGAGCCCTGGCAGGACTACCCCTGCGGCGACATCGAGGTGGATGTCCGCCGCCAGAACGCTGTGATCGAGGCCATGGTGCGGGAGATGCCCGAACAGTATTACTGGGTGCATCGCCGCTTCAAGACGCGGCCCGAGGGCGAGCGCAGCGTCTACTGAGGAGGCGGCGGCGGTGTGGCGCCCCGGTCCGCATCCGCCAGCCGGGCGAGGACAATCGGGAACAGGCCGCTGCCGACCAGGGCCATGGCCGACACGAAGAACACCAGCGCCGACCCGTCCGATCCGAAGAGGGGGTGCCAGTCGGCACCGAGGCCGCCGGCGATGGCCCCGCCGGTGAGCGCGCAGAGGCCGCCGAGGCCGAGCAGCAGGCGCGCGTGCCAGGGCATCGGCCGCCTGGGATCAGTAGCGGGTGATGATCCGGGCATCGGGCGGCGCCTCGCTCACATAGCCGATGGCGCCGGGCGTGCGGGCAACATAGGCCGCGACGTCGGCGTCGCCGCTGCGCATCGGGGGTGCGATCAGCCCCTCGCGGAAGGACTTGCGGGTCCAGTGGGAGGCATAGCGCACCTCATCCATGCCCAGGGCCCGACTCACGAACTCCGGCCGCGATGCGGCATTGTCCGACGGGTGAAGCAGCACATTCCCCGCAAACTGGCGTTCGCCACGATAGACCTCGACCACCTGGTCGCGCGTCAATTCCACATCGGGGTGCGCGATCACATACAGATCCGACGCCAGCGCCGGCGTGGTCACGAAAGCCAACAGGGCAAGGAGCAGTCCGGTCGCGCGCATGGTTCGGGTGGAAGGGTCAGAAGCGGATGGCATATTGCACGAAAGCCTCGTCGCCCCGCTCGTTTCTGCCATCGGCCAGGTCCGTGGTGCGTCGTGCCAGCTCGAGCTTGAGCGCGGCCTCGGCGGTCAGGTCGAAGCGCAGGCCCATTGCCGCGCGGCGGTAGGAGCGCCCCCCTTCGAGCGCCGCAAAGTAGGGGTCGTCCGATTCGAGGGATGCGCGTTCCAGGCGCGCGAACGGCATCAGGGCGTCGACTGCGTAGGCGGCCTGGACGAACCAGGCCGAGCTCTGGTGCGAACCGGAAGCCCCCGGGGTCTCATTGTCGAAGCGGTAGCCTTCCGCGATGACGGACCACGGGCCCGCTTCGTAGGTCGCGAAGCCGCCCAGCATCCGGACGCGGGCCAGATCCCCGGTGGGCAGATCGACGCGCGCGTTCAGCCCGTGGATGCCGAACTCCGGGCCCGCGGCGGCCGACGGCTGCCATGCCAGGGTCAGGCCGGTCATGGCGCGGAAATCCGTCCGCCCGGCCGGATGCACGTCGAGGAGCCCGTCGTTGTTCACCGAGGGGGCATTGGCCAGGTACGCGTCGTACCGGAATCGCTGGCCGGCGGCCTCGAGGTGCCCGGTCGCCCACAGGCCGATGCCATGCATCGGGAGAATGCCGCCGTGGTCCTCGAACTCGAGGAAGGCCGGGCGGGTGATCGAGGTCTGCAGCTGCGCGCCATGGTGATAGGCGTTGTTCCAGTAGCCGAACGGGTTGTGGAAGCGGCCCGCCCAGACCGTCAGCGCATCGTCGAAGGCATAGCCCACCTGGGCGCGCTCGATCTCGGCGACCGATTCGCCATCGTGCTCGAGTTCGAAGACCAGTTCGACGAGGCTGCGGACCTTGCCGCCCAGATCCGGAGTCAGATACAGGTCGAGGTTGCCGACCGCAAAGCCCTCGGCCTCGTGTTCGCCGTCACCGCTGCGCGTTACGGCCTGCACGTCGGCAAATCCGCGGAGCGGCGTGCCACTGGCGGCTCCGGAACTGGCCGGGGCGGAATGGGCGAGCTGGCGTTCGATTCGATCCAGCCGTCCTGCCGAATCCGTCGGGCGACCGGTCTCCAGCGCCTCGACTTTGCGCTGAAGTGCCTCGATGAGCTCGAGACTGCGCTCAAGCTTCTCTTCGAGGGCGCGGATGCGGGCGGATTCGTCGCTCTGGGCGAGGACCGAGGTGGCCGGAAAAGCGGCGAGGGCCGCCAGGAGCAGCGCGTGCGAAAACTTGCCAGATGGCATGGGTGCTCCGGGTGTGAGCCGTTCAGACATCGCCCTGACTATCGGCAACAATGACCGAATCTTAATCGCGGCGCCTGCCCCGCGGTAGACTCGGGCCCGGCGGCTCGGCGAGAATTCCCGGACTACCGCATTCTGCGGCCGAACCGTCCCGCTACGGCCAGCTGCACCAGGATCTCCACCGATGCGACTCCGCTTCACCAAGATGCACGGGCTCGGCAACGACTTTGTCGTGATCGATGCCATCCGTCAGCCCCTGAGCCTCACGCCCGCGCAGGTACGTTTCCTGGCGGACCGTCATTTCGGCGTGGGGTGCGACCAGTTGCTGGTGGTCGAGCCCGCCCAGGCTGCGGGGGTCGATTTCCGCTATCGCATCTTCAACAGCGATGGTGGCGAGGTCGAGCAGTGCGGCAATGGTGCCCGCTGTTTCGTGCGCTTCGTTCATGACCAGGGCCTCACCCGCAAGCGCGAGATCCGGGTCGAGACACGCTCCGGCGTGATTGCGCCGCGCCTCGAGCCGGATGGCCAGGTCACGGTCGACATGGGCGCGCCCCGCTTCCAGCCGGCGGAGATCCCGTTCGCGTCGGATTCGGACGCGGTCGTTCAGCCCCTCGAGGTCGGCGGCGAGCAGGTCCTGGTGACCGCCGTCAGCATGGGCAATCCCCACGCGGTCCAGGTGGTGGCGGACGTGGAGGGGGCCCCGGTGGGCACCCAGGGCCCCCTGATCGAACGCCATCCGCGTTTCCCCGCACGCGTCAATGCCGGCTTCATGGAAGTGGTGTCGCGGACGCATATCCGCCTGCGGGTGTATGAGCGAGGGGCGGGAGAAACCCTGGCCTGCGGAACCGGCGCCTGTGCGGCGGTCGTGGCCGGCATTCGGCGCGGCCTGCTGGATTCGCCGGTGCAGGTGGACACACGCGGCGGCAGTCTGTCGATCGCGTGGGCGGGGGACGAGGCCCCCGTGATGATGACCGGCCCCGCTGTCAGTGTGTTTGACGCCGAGATTGAATTGCCATGAAGGACTGCCGATGACGCCGCAAGAGGTTGCCGCCTATCTCCAGGAGCACCCGGATTTCTTTGACCAGAATGCCGAACTGCTCGCCCACCTGACGGTGCCGCACCCGGACAGCGGCGAGGCGATCTCCCTCACCCAGCGGCAGATGCACGCCTTGCGTACCAAGATCGGTCAGCTCGAGCACAAGTTTGCCGAGCTCATCCGTTTCGGCGAGGAGAACGACGAGATCGGCGAGAAGGTCCATCGCCTGAGCCTCGACCTGCTGACCACCGAGAGCTTCGAGGACATCCGTCAGGTGGTGATGACCCACCTGCTCGACGACTTCTCCGTGCCCCATGTGGCGATGCGGATCTGGAACAGCGTGCTCAACAAGGACGGGGCCGAGTTCGGCCCGGTATCGGAGTCCGTCAGCTTCCTGGCCGGCGATCTGCCGCGCCCCTATTGCGGGGTGCCGCACAACGACGAAATCCTGGGCTGGTTCGGCGAGGCCGGTGCCCGCCTGCGCTCGGTCTGCCTGGTGCCCCTGTTGCGCGACAACACCCCCTTCGGCCTGCTGGCGATGGGCAGCGAGGAGGCGGAGCGTTTCTATCCGGAGATGGGCACGCTCTACGTGAGCCGAATCGGCGAGCTGGTGGCTGCCGCGGTGCTCGGCGAACTGGGCTGAGTGCGCGGACGTGGCGGCGCGCGAGCCTGGCGATCCGGTCGGCGACTGCGAATCGGCGCTCGCCTATCTGCGGCAGCTCGCCCATGAACGTCGCGCCAGCCCGCACACGCTGGCGGCCTACCACCGGGACCTGGGCGCGCTGCTGCGTCTGGCGGACGGGCGCCCGCCCGAATCACTGACCCCCCACGACATCCGCCGCTTCGTCGCCCGCCTCCATGGCGAAGGCCTGGGGGGGCGCTCCATCGCTCGGCAGCTGTCTGCCTGGCGCGGTTACTACCGCTGGCTGGTGCTTCATCGCGAACATGGCGCCAATCCGGTCGATGGCATCCGCGCGCCCAAGTCGCCCGCGCGGCTGCCCCGCGTCCTGAGTCCTGACCAGGCCGTCGCGCTGCTCGATCATCCGCCTTCGGATCCGCTCGAGATTCGCGACCGGGCCATGTTCGAGCTGTTCTACTCGAGTGGCCTGCGTCTGTCGGAGCTGGCCGGACTCGCCGTGGACCTGTGGGGCGACGAGGTGACGGTGACCGGCAAGCGCGGCAAGACCCGCATCGTGCCCGTCGGCCGCGCGGCCCAGGCGGCCGTCGCCGAGTGGCGTTCGGTGCGGGGCGCGCTGGCCGCACCCGGCGAGAACGCCCTGTTCGTCAGCCGGCTGGGGCGGAGGCTGTCGTCGCGGGCCATCGAGGAACGCCTGCGGCGCTGGGCCGCGGTCGTCGGGCTGGGCGTGGGTGTCCATCCTCATATGCTGCGTCACAGCTTTGCCAGCCATCTCCTGCAGTCCAGCGGCGACCTGCGGGCGGTCCAGGACCTGCTGGGGCATGCCAGCATTCGCAGCACGCAGGTCTACACCCATCTCGATTTCCAGCACCTGGCGAAGGTCTACGACAACGCCCATCCACGCGCGCGCAAGCGCTGAGCTGTCCTGCCCTCAGTGGCGGGCGCTCAGGGCCTCGCTGTCCTGCAGTTCCGGCTCGGCATGAACCGCCATCAGGATCCAGAAGCGGTCGTAGAAGGCCGGATCACTGATCGTCATCGCGCCGGTCTTCACCAGGCTCTCGGCGCGCGTGCCGAGGGGCAGCGTCAGGGCGCCGATGATCGGCGCCGACAGCCCGAAGGCGTTGGGCGTGGTGCGCAGCTCGAAACGCGTCTGGACCGCATTGGCGTAGGCCGTGGCGCCCCCGTCGCCGGCGTCGATGCAGGCGACGGTGAATTCGATGGTCATGTGTTCCTGTTCTGACGGCTGGAAGGACTTGGCCGCGGTCACCTGGCGCTCGCCGGAGGGGCCGGGCAGGTAGCCCTGGCTGAGCAGCGCCCGGCGGGCGGCCTCGCAGACCGTGCCCGAGTTGCCCTTGAAGCGTCGTTCGAAGGGCGAGGTCGGGTCGAAGGCTTCGGTGCTGAACACCTCGGGCTTGTGTGTGCTGCAGCCCGCCGCGAGGAAGAGTGCCAGGGGCACGAGGCGAACGGACGGGCAGATCACGGCGACTCCGGACAGAGAGGGACGGCAGATGAAGGTGTTGCAGAGTGTCGCAGAACGGCCTTCGGCCAGTGATGGGCAAGCGTTTCAAAATGCTGCCAGTGACGGCGGGGGCGAAAATACCCTATCCTTCGGGCGCCGCCCGCATGCCCGGAGCCGTCAATGCCTGAACTGATCCTCAAGCCTGGCAAGGAGCGCTCGCTCCTGCGTCGGCATCCGTGGATCTTTGCGGGCTCGGTCGGACGCACCGAGGGGCGCCTGCGGCCCGGCGACACCGTCACCGTCCTCGACCGCGATCATCGCCCCCTGGCGCGGGCGGCCTGGTCGCCCCACTCGCAGATCCGGGCCCGGGTCTGGAGCTTCGACCCCGACGCGATCATCGACCACGCCTTCTTCAAGCGCGCGATCGCGGCCTCGGTGGCCCGCCGTCAGGCGCATCCCTGGCTGGCGGGGCAGGAAGGCGTGCGACTGGTCCATGGCGAATCCGACGGGCTGCCGGGCGTGATCGTCGATCGCTATGGCGAGGTGGTCGTGATGCAGCTGACCAGCGCCGGGGCCGACAAATGGCGCAGCGCCATTATCGATGGGCTGGTCCAGGCGACCGGCTGCCGGGCGGTCTACGAACGGTCCGATTCGGAAGTGCGGGCCCTCGAAGGGCTGCAGGCCAGGGCCGGCCTGGCCCATGGGGAGATGCCGGTGGAGCCCCTGGTCATCGCCGAGCACGGGGTTCGGATGGCGGTGGACGTGGCCACCGGGCACAAGACCGGCTTCTATCTCGACCAGCGGGAGAACCGGGCCCTGACCCGGACCCTGGCCGCGGACCGTCGTGTCCTCAACTGCTTTTGCTACACCGGCGGGTTCTCGCTCCAGGCGCTGGCCGGTGGCGCCCGCGAGGTGGTCTCGATCGACTCGTCGGGGCCTGCCCTCGGGACCGCCCGGACCAACCTGTCCCTGAATCCGGATCTCGACGCGACGCGCGCCGAGTGGCGCGAGGCCGATGTCTTCGACGCGCTACGGGCGCTCCGGGCCGAAGGCCGCCGCTTCGACATGATCATCCTCGATCCGCCCAAGTTCGCACCCTCGGCGGCCCACGCCGAGCGCGCCGCCCGGGCCTACAAGGACATCAACCTGCAGGCCTTCAAGCTGCTCGAACCGGGTGGCCTCCTGATGACCTATTCCTGCTCCGGCGGGATCGGCGTCGAGCTGTTCCAGAAGATCGTGGCGGGTGCAGCCGCCGACGTGGGGGTCGAGGCCCGCATCCTGCACCGCCTCCAGGCCGCGCCGGATCACCCGATCGGGCTGGCCGTGCCGGAGGGCGAATATCTCAAGGGGCTGGCCTGCCAGCTGGCCTAGCCAGCAGCGCACGGAGGGTGCACCACAGCACCAGGGCATTATTGAGATGCCAGCCGAAATGCGTGCCCAGTGGCCATACCGGACAGAGCGCCAGGTCGACGCTGCGCAGGGCCATGGACAGGGCGAACAGCGCGCAGGCCCACCTCAACCAACGGCGTGATGCGGCGGTCGGCACGAGCAGGGTCAGGACCAAGAGCGCCAGCCAAGGTCCGAGGTAGAGCTGCGAGCCGTTCAGGGCTGGTACCCGCACCGTCATGGCCAGCAGCGTGCTGAGTGCGATGGTCGTCATAACGGCCCCGAGCGCCCGGCCGGCAGGCCAGCCTGCCAGGCGGACCAGCGCGCGGTGGATGAACAGCACTACGTAAAGGGCGATGAAGGCCACGTCGAGGACGCTGGCCCAGACGGTCGCGACGGTGTGGAAGACCAGGCTTCCGACGCCGATCAGGCCGAGCAGGATCACCAGCACGCGCAGGTCGCCGTCGAGCTGCCCTCGGAAACGCCGGGCCACGTGCAGGGCCGCGACGAGAAAGGCCAGGTTGGTCAGGGCGTTGAGCGGCTCGGCGGCGAGGCCTGCGCCAAGCCGCTCGCAGTACAGGTCGAGGGGGGCTGACCCGTTCATCGGCCCGGGTCGCTCGGTCGCCGCCTTCCGCGGGCCGACTCATTCCATGGCATGGCTGCCCCGATCCCGCCAGCCAGGGGTCGGGCCCCGTTCGCCCGTCAGCAGCGCGCCGAAGATCAGCGCAATGGCGAGCGCCAGCGCGGCGAAGTAGCGCAGGTGCCAGGCCTGGGGCTTGTGCTCCCGGATGCCCCCGCCAAAGGTTTTCAGGGCCACCACCCCGAGGGCCGCCAGCAGGAGCAGGCCGCTGCCGAGGAGGCGCGCCGACCAGCCGTTCAGCTGGACGCCCACCGACGGGTCCCACCGGCCGGGCATGAAGAAGCCGCGGCCGGTGATCAGGTAGAGCCCGACCACCAGGCACAGGGTGATGATGAAGACCTGGATCGCGCGCACGCAGGCTCAGTCGTTCGTTCCGCCGAGCAGGGCCGCCACGGGGGCGCACAGGGCATCGCCGAGGGCCAGGTGCTGGTCGGCGTCGAGGTGGACGCCGTCGGTCGGGCTGGAGCGGATCACCGTGCCCGCGTCGAAGAACGGGCTGCCGAGCTCCGAGGCCACGCCGGCGAGGCGCCCGGCCAGCCCCACGCACTTGTGATCCGCGCCGGCGAACTTGTCGGCCATGGTGCCGGCCGGTGTGCCCACCGGCGGCGGCGCGACGATCAGCACGGGTGGCACCGGCATGCCGGGTTCGATGGGCGCCGAGCGAATGGCGCCGACCAGGGCCGCCACCCCCTGGCTGGCGTGCCAGGCGTTGTGGGGGTGCATGGACTGGAAGTCGTTGTTGCCGAGCATCAGGATCACCAGCGCCAGCGGGCTATTGACCTCGATGCGCTGGGCCAG
>JAGRFX010000163.1 GCA_020445805.1 Rhodocyclaceae bacterium | reverse complement strand
CGTTTTGAACGGCTTGAGCGCGCTCCCGTTGGATGGGGCGCGTTTCGTGGTTGTTTTCTTGGTTGTGGTCGCCATTGAGGGGGATAGCGTAGCGCATCGCGCATCGCGGCGCAAGTCGAGATGGGGGGATCAGGTCGTGCCGTAGAGGCGGTCGCCGGCGTCGCCCAGACCGGGTCGGATGTAGCCGCGTTCGTCGAGGCCGCGATCGAGTGCGGCGGCGTAGATTTTCACGTCCGGGTGGTGCTCGCCGAGGGTGGTGACGCCCTCGGGCGAGGCGACGAGGGCGATCATGCGGAGGTCGTCGGCGCCGGCCTCGCGGAGCATGGTGAGTGCTGCGACTGCTGACCCACCGGTCGCCAACATGGGGTCCACGAGGATGACGGGCCCGGCGTTGAGGTGCTTGGGGAGTTTGGAGAGGTAGGAGATGGGCTTGAGGGTTTTCTCGTCGCGTGCGAGGCCGAGGTGCCCGACGCGTGCTTCGGGCATGACTTCGAGGATGGCGTCGGCCATGCCGAGCCCGGCGCGGAGGACGGGGACGACGGTGATCTGCGCGTTGATGCGCGAGCCGGTGGTTTGCTCGAGGGGTGTGTCGACCTGGATGCGCTCGGCGTGGAAGGTGCGTGTGACCTCGAAGACCATGAGGGCCGCGATCTGGCGCATGAGGGACCGGAAGGCCATGAAGCCGGTGGTCTTGTCGCGCATGAGGGTGAGTTTGTGCTGGATGAGCGGGTGGTCGAAGACCACGAGATTGGGGTAGTGGGTCTTTGGGGATGGGGCCGGCGGCATGGTGGGCTCAGCGTACCGCGCCGGGGAGGGACGCCCGGGAACCGCGATTTGGCGGGGGTGGGGGGCGTCGGGGGTTGATTGGCTTGACGGTTTGGCGTGATCGGATAGTGTTGTCTTCCCGGCGATGGTGGAGGTGGGCCTCCCGAACGCCGACAAGTTGGATATGGGGCTGTAGCTCAGCTGGGAGAGCGCTTGCATGGCATGCAAGAGGTCGTCGGTTCGATCCCGATCAGCTCCACTACGCGGGAACGCCTGACCTGAGACGGGTCGGGCGTTTTTGATTCCGGGTCGGCGGGGCGGCGATGGCCTGGTTCGGGCGGGCGGCGGTTGACAGGCGGGCGGGGCCCCATATTGTATATGGATGTCCATTAAATCGGGCCAGATCGGATGTAGGGCATGATTTCCCAGACCGGCGAATATGCGCTCCGGGCGGCGGTATTTCTGGCCCGCCACGGGGTGGACGCGACGGTTTCGGCGCAGCAGATCGCCGAGCGGACGCGGATTCCCGTGGGGTACCTGCAGAAGATTCTCCGGCAGTTGTCCCGGGCCCATCTCCTGTCATCGCAGCGGGGTAGCGGCGGCGGATTCGCGCTGGCCAAGGTGCCGTCGGCGATCAGCGTTCTGGATGTGCTTCGTGCGGTCGATGCGGATATTCAGCGGATTTCTCGGTGCCCGCTGGGCATCAAGGGGCATCAGAAACTGTGCCGCCTGCATCGCCTGCTCGACGAGCAGTACGCGCAGGCCGAGCGGATTTTCGGGTCGACCAGTCTCCTGGCCCTGGCCGAGGAGCTGGAGGATGATGAGGCGGGGTGCCGCGGCGTGATCCCGGCCCCGACCGTGACCCGGCCGGGCTGAGCGGGGGGGCGGGGGGCGGGGGGCCTGGAGCTTTCGGGCGATTGAAATGGACCTGCTTGACCACTTTCAAAGGGCTCGGTATGCTGGGGTTTGATAATGGATAAGTTGATCCACATAGCCATTGAATCCAGTCGTTGCGAGGATCGATCATGAGCGGCACCAAGGATCACAAAGCGGCGAGGGCGGACGCGTATCGGGGGGTCGCGGCGATGGTGGGCGCGTTGGTGGTGCTCACCCCGATCGCGATGTTCGGCGTGGTGGCGCTGGCCCTGCCCAAGGCGGGAGCGCACCCCTTGAGCGAGGTTGCTGCGAGGCTCGGGACGGAGCCGGCGCGCCTGGTGGTGGGTGAGATTGTGTATCGCAACCATTGTGCGCTGTGCCACGGCAAGACGGCGGACGGCGTGGCGCATCTGGGCAAGCCGCTGCGCAACAGCGAGTTCGTCCAGTCGCGTTCCGACGACGCGTTGTTCGGCGTGATCGCGCGGGGTCGGATGCCGGGCGATCCCGAGAACACGACGGGCACCGCGATGCCCGCGCGCGGCAACACGGGGGCGTCGGACGATGAGCTGCGGAGCGTGGTCGCGTATCTGCGGATGATTCAGGACCCGTCCGAGCCGTTCGCATCGCTGGACGATTGGGCGAAGCCGGCGCCGGGTTCTTCGGCGCTTGCTGGGATTGACTCGGTGGGACACGACGCGTTCATCGCGTCGTGCTCGCCGTGTCACGGCACGCAGGGCGAGGGTCGCGAGGGGCTCGGCAAGGCGCTGCGCGGGAGCGAGTTCGTCGCTTCTGTGAGCGAGGCGGACCTCATCAAGTTCGTCAAGACCGGGCGTCCGAGCTGGGACGAGGCGAATACGACGGGGCTCGACATGCCGCCCAAGGGCGGCAACCCGGCGCTGAGCGACGACCAGATCAAGGTGATCGTCTCGTACATCCGCAACCTCCACGAAACACAAGGCGGGCAATGAGGCCCGATGCGGGTTTGCTCCATCACGTTCAATCACACCGTTTGAGAAGGAACAGAGCCATGACACCTCGAAAGAACCGTTTGAGTCGGATGCTGGTGCCCGCGGCCGCGGGCGTGGCGCTCGCGTGCGCCGGCGGCGCGTCGGCGCAGTCGATGTCGGATGTGCAGAAGGCCGCCGAGGCGCGGGGTCTGACGACTTCCGATCTGCTTGCTGCTGCCAAGACGTACACGCCCTCGGGGATGAAGGATGAGTACCTGATCTTCTCGTCGGGCGGGCATTCGGGTCAGGTGTTCGTCATCGGCGTGCCGTCGATGCGTCTGCTGCGCACGATCGCCGTCTTCACGCCCGAGCCCTGGCAGGGTTGGGGCTACGGCGTGGGCAATGAGGTTCTGGCGGCGGGCGCCGTCAACGGAAAGCAGAACCTGTGGGGCGACACGCACCACCCGGCGCTGTCGGAGACCGCGGGCGATTACGACGGCGAGTGGCTGTTCATCAATGACAAGATCAACGCGCGCGTCGCGGTGATCGACCTGCGCGACTTCGAGACGAAGCAGATCATCAAGAACCCGCTGACGATCAGCGACCACGGCGGCACATTTGTCACGCCGGACTCCGAGTATGTGATCGAGGGCGGGCAGTACGCCGTGCCGTGGGGCGCCGACTACGCGCCGATCTCCGAGTACAAGGAGAAGTACCGCGGCTCGGTGACGATGTGGAAGTTCGATCGCAAGAAGGGCCGGATCGACGAGTCGAAGTCCTTCGCGATCGAGTTGCCGCCGTACTGGCAGGACCTCTCCGACGCCGGCAAGCTCGCGTCCGACGGGTTCATGTTCATGAACTCGATCAACACGGAGATGGCGACGGGCGGCATCGAGGACAAGAAGCCCCCGTTCGAGGCCGGCGTGAGCAAGAACGCCACCGATTACCTGCACATCATCGACTGGAAGAAGGCCGAGAAGGTGTACCAGGCGGGCAAGGTCGAGAAGATCAAGGGGTTCCCCGTGATCACGCTCGCGACCGCGATCGAGGAGGGCCTGCTGCACCTCACGCCCGAGCCCCGCAGCCCGCACGGTGTGGATGTGGCGCCCAAGGGCGAGTTCATTGTTGTGTCGGGCAAGCTCGATCCGCATGTGACGATCTACTCGATGGACAAGATCAAGAAGAGCATCGCCGCCAAGAAGTTCTCGGGGAGCGACGACTTCGGCGTGCCCATCCTCGACTTCGACTCGGTGGTCGAGGCGCAGGTGGAAGTGGGGCTCGGCCCGCTGCACACGCAGTTCGGCCCCGATGGATACGCCTACACATCGCTGTTCCTCGACTCCGCGGTCGCGCGCTGGACGCTGGGCGGCGTGTACGGCGCGGGCACGCCCGAACCGGACTGGACGCTCGTCCACAAGACGCCGGTGCATTACAACGTCGGGCACATCGGCGTCGCCGAGGGCGACACGGTTTCTCCCGACGGGAAGTATCTGGTTGCATTCAACAAGTGGTCCGTCGATCGGTTCTTCCAGACCGGCCCGCTGCTGCCGCAGAACTTCCAGTTGCTCGACATCGCGGGCAAGGGGACGGAGATGCCCGTGATCTACGACATGCCGATCGGCGTGGGTGAGCCGCACTACGCGCAGATCGTCAAGGCCGACAAGCTCAAGCCGTGGGCGGTGTACCCCGAGATCGGTTGGAATCCGGCGAAGCAGGAGCTGGACCCGATGGCGCCCAAGCCCAAGATGGAGCGCGTCGTGCGTTCGGGGAGCCAGGTCGAGGTGTTCATGACCGCGATCCGCTCGCACTTCACGCCCGAGCATGTGACGGTCAAGCAGGGCGATCGTGTCACTTGGCGCATCACGAATGTGGAGCGCGCGGTTGATGCGACGCACGGCTTCGCGGTGCCCGCCTACAACATCAACCTGAGCCTGGAACCGGGCGAGACGGCGACGATCGAGTTTGTCGCCGACACGCCGGGCACCTTCCCCTTCTACTGCTCCGAGTTCTGCTCGGCGCTGCACCTGGAAATGCAGGGCTACCTGCTGGTCAAGCCCAAGGGCTACAAGGCCGTCGCTGCGAAGGGTGCCGAAGGCACCGTCTACGGCAAGGCCGACTATGACAAGCAGCACAAGACCAACCTGGAAACCCAGGCCGTCATCGACAGCGTTGTCGCCTACATCACCAGCACCAACTACCAGGACTTCGCGCCTGTGGTGGCCCTGGTGGAAGACGCCACCGACCAGCTGAACTTCGCCGCCGACGCGAAGAAGAAGGCCGAGGACTTCGCGGCCAGTCAGGATTGGCAAAACGCCACCCTGTGGGCCGGCCAGTGGTGGCAGTACCAGGTGAAGGCCGCCGACATCGGCCTGCGCGCCAAGACCTTCCTTGACGAGCACGGCGCGGTGAAAGCCGAGTAACCGACCGGGCGGGCGGCGGCGAGGTTCGCCGCCCGCACCCCACCCGAAACGCGCGAACACCAGAATTCTCCGAGGACCGATATGCAGCTTCTCAAGACAACCGCTCTGGCCGCCTTGATCGGCCTCGCCGCGGCGGCCTCCGCCACCGCCTCCGACGAAGAGCAACTCAAGGCCGGCAAGCGGGTCTACATGACCAAGACCTGCCTCGCCTGCCACGGCCGCGGCGGCGCCGCGCCGGTGCTGAGCTACCCGATGCTCGCCGGTCAGAACGCCGACTATATCGTCGACCAGATGGAAGCGATCCGCGATGGCGACCGGCTGGGTTCGGTCGACCCCGACACCGGCCACCCCTTCGTGCAGGGCATGGTCGACATCATGCACCTCGTCACCGACGAGGACATCGAGAACGTCGCCGTCTGGCTCTCCGAACAGCCCGCCGCGGCGCCCAAGCCGCTCGACCCGGAACCCGATCCCGAGCTGCTCAAGGCCGGTGAGAAAGCGTTCAAGCAGCTCGGCTGCCGGTCGTGCCACGGGCCCGACGGTTCGAAGCCGACGAACCCGAAATACCCGTTCATCTCCGGCATGAACCCCGCCTACGCGATCCGGGCGATGACCGAGATCCGCGACAAGGTGCGCACCTCCGGTCAGGCCAAGCTGATGTGGGGGACGATCAAGAAAGCCGACGACGACGAGATTGAAGCGATCGCGACCTGGCTCGCGACCATCGACCGCTCCGGCAAGTGAGGAGCTGTGACATGAAGAAAGGACACACGATGAAACGGACCATCCTCACCGCCGCGCTCCTGGCGCTGGCGCTGCCCGCGCTTGCGGACGAGACCCACACCCCCGACGACGGCTGGAACGAAGGCGGCGGCGAGCAGGACGAGGCGCTGGGCCTCACGCCCGACCACGAAAACGGCGTCTACACCTACGAGGTCTGCTCGGCCTGTCACGGGCTGAACGGCTGGGGCCTGGTCGACGGCACCTTCCCGCAGATCGCGGGTCAGCATCCCAACGTGATCATCAAGCAGCTCGCCGACATCCGCGCGCTGAACCGCGACAACCCGACGATGTATCCCTTCGCGCTGCCGCAGGAGATCGGCGGGGCGCAATCCATCGCCGACGTGGCCGCCTATATCTCGGCGCTGCCGATGAACCCGGAACCGGGTCTGGGCGCGGGCGACAACCTGGAACTTGGCGCGCAGCTCTATGCCGACAACTGCGTGCAGTGCCACGGCGAGACCGGGGCGGGCGACAACGAGAAATTCTATCCCCGCATCCAGGGCCAGCATTACGAATACCTGCTGCGCCAGTACCAGTGGATCAAGGAAGGCAAGCGCCGCAACGCCAACCCCGAGATGGTGGCCCAGATCCAGAAGTTTTCCGACGAAGACACGATGGCGGTGCTCGACTACGTCAGCCGGCTGGAACCCGACCCCGCGCTGGTGGGCGAACCCGACTGGGTGAACCCGGATTACGACTGGTAACGCCTGAAAGATCAACCGGACCGGGCGGGTGACCGACCGCCCGCCCGGCCCCCGAACAGCCCAAGGACCTCGCCTCATGGACAAGGCAGCTTCCCGCAAGCGCGGCATCGTGTTCCGCGTGCTGACCGTATTCGCCCTCGTGCTGCTGGGCGCGGCCTATTTCCAGCCCGGCTGGTGGGTCTCGCTGACCGCGCCGAACTATCCCGAAGCCACCTTCCCGCAGGGGATCCGGATCCTGTTCCACATGGATTCGGTGCGCAACGGCTGTGACATCCGCGCGAGCCAGGAGGTCGAGGAGACCGAGGCGCTCGACTGCGTCCACGAGATGGACACGATCAACCATTACGTCGGCATGTACCCCATCGCCTCGGGCGGGCCGGTGGAGAAGGCGTTTTCGCCCTTCCTGTTCGCGATGATCGGGGTGATGGCGCTCGCCTTCATCACCCCTGGGCGCTGGCCGCGGGTCGCGGTGAGCCTGGTCGGCTACGGCGCGGTCGCGGCCTGGATGACCATGGCGGTCTATGGCGAAGACGGGGTAGGGCTGCACACGACGGGCTATCTCAAGGGGCTCGTGGTTTCGCTCGGCCAGGACGAGACCGAGGACGTGAGCGACCAGAACCTCTCGCCCATAGTGCGGATGCTCAAGGAAAGCCTCGCCGAAAGCGCGGCGGAAGAGACCGAAACGCTGGCCGTGACCGATGACCGCGCCGCGCTGATGGCCAATATCAAGGCCAATTTCGAGAACGATCAGGCGAAGCTCGCCGCCGCCGAGCGCGAGGCCTGGACCGGTTCGCTCATGCAGGTCTTTCGCTGGCATTACGCCAAGTCGCTCGCGCGCTGGTTCAACGAGCCCGAGCGCAACGATCCGCTGGTGGCGACCATGACCACGGTGGCCAAGGTGCTCTACTGGGCGGTGCTGGCGGTGATGCTGTTCGCGACCTTCGCCGCGCTGTCGGCGGGCCGGATCTTCTACTGGGTGCTGATCCTGGTGCCGATGGCGGTGCCCATCGGGTTCCTCGCGGAATACGCCGGCTGGCTCTGGTGGTACGGCCACAGCCTCAACGCGATGGGCGCCTTCACGCTGAAGCCGTTCATGCCCACCGTCTTCGGCGACGGCAAGGTGGCGCAGTTCACCACCCACAGCTATCCGGCCATCGGCTTCGGGCTGATGGTGGCGGCCTCGGCGCTGTTCGCGCTCGCGGCGTTGATCCGGAGGAAACAGCTCAAGCTCGCCGGCGACGCGGCGGCGGCGATGTAGGTCCCGCGATGCGCGCGCTCGTCCTCATCTTCGCGGTTCTGCTCTCCGGTCCGGCGGCAGCCGAGCCCCTGCAGGCGCTGGTCGACGCCGCGCCGGAGGGCGGCGAGATCCTGCTTGAGGCGGGCGTCGTCTACGAAGGCCCGGTGGTGATCGACCATCCGGTGGTGATCGACGGGCAGGGCGCGGCGGTGATCGACGGCGGCGGCACCGGCACGGTGGTGACGCTTGCCGCCGACGGGGTGACGCTCAAGAACCTCACCATCCGCAACTCTGGCCGGCTGCACAATGCGCTCGACGCGGGGCTCAAGGTGAAGGGCAATTACAACGTGGTGCGCGACGTGCGGATCGAGAACTGCCTGTTCGGGATCGACCTCAGCCAGGCCTCGAACAACGTCTTTCGCCGCAACTACATCTCCTCGAAGGCGATGCCCTTGGAGATGCGGGGCGACAGCATCCGGGTCTGGTATTCGAACGACAACCTGTTCGAGGGCAACCATGTCGAACATGCCCGCGACATCGTCGTGTGGTATTCCAAGGGCAATGTGATGCGGGGCAACCGCATCCAGCACGGCCGCTACGGCATCCATTTCATGTATGCCAATGGCAACGAGGTGGTCGACAACGAGATCTCGGACAGTGTTGTGGGCGTCTTTCTCATGTACGCCAACGACATCACCATCCGCGACAACCAGATCCTGCGGGCCTGGGGTGCGGCGGGGATGGGGATCGGGTTCAAGGAGACCTCGGGCGCGGTGATCGAGGACAACCTGATCCTGGGCAATGCCATCGGCATCTATCTCGACCCCTCGCCCTGGGACCCGGACAAGACCAACGAGTTTCACCGCAACGAGATCGCCTACAACGGCATCGGCATCCAGTTTCACACCGAGTGGAGCGGCAACCACTTCTCGGACAACAACTTCCGCTCGAATTTCACCCAGGTCTCGGTGCGCGGGCGCGGCACGGCCTTGAAGGAGAGCTGGGACGGCAACCATTGGGACGATTACGCGGGCTTCGACCGGGACGGCGACGGCATCGGCGACACGCCCTACGAGATCTACAATTACGCTGACCGGCTGTGGATGGACCTGCCGCCGGCGGCGTTTTTCCGCGGCGGATTCGCGCTGGCGGCGCTCGATTTCGTCGAGCGGCTCGCGCCCTTCACCGAACCGGAACTGCTGGTGCGCGAACAGGACCCGGTGGTGCACCGGATCGACCATGCCGCCGCCCGCACCGAGGCCGCGCCGCAGGCCGCCCCCAAATCAGCGCTGGAGCTCCTGACCCAATGACAGACGCACCGGACAAATCCGCCAAGCCGCAAAAACGCCTCACCCGGCGCGAGCTCGAACGTCGGCGCATGCTCTTGCGCTCCATCGGCGCGGGGGTCGTCGCTGTCACCGCCGGGCTCGTCGGCCTCTACCCGGTGGTGCGCCGGGTCTTCGACCGGCTGCGCCCGCCCGGCGCGCTCGACGAACAGAAGTTCCTCGCCTCCTGCATCAAGTGTGGCCAATGCGTGCAGGTCTGCCCGGTGCAGGCGATCAAGCTCGGCGACGGCGACGAGGGCTACGGTCTCGGCGTGCCGCATATCGACGCCCGGGCGCAGGCCTGCGATTTTTCCTGCGACGCGGTGCAATGCGTGCTGGCCTGTCCGACCGGCGCGCTCAGCCACGAGATCGCGCACAAGGAAGAGGTGAGCATGGGGGTCGCGCGGCTCGCCCGGCCCGACGCTTGCCTGGCGATGAAGGGCGAGGGGTTCCGGGGCACCGCGCGGGGGCCGGATTTCACCGGGCTTCTGCGCTACGAGGAGATTGACCGCTGGGAGCCGCAGCCGGTGGCCTCCTACGACTACGATCTGGAAATCTGCGATCTCTGCGTGCGCGAATGCCCGATCGAGAACGCGATCAGCCTCGAACCGGTCTCCGGGGCCGAAGGCGAAACCCGGTTCCGCCCGGTGGTGCACGACGCCTGCGTCGGCTGCGGCACCTGCGAGATGATGTGCCCGGCCGAGCCCGCGGCCATCGTGATCGACACCGAACTTGCCCTCGCACGGGAGGCCTGACATGCGCTGGTTCCTGCACAAGCTCGCGATGATGTTCGGCGCCCAGCCGCGCAAGCCCACCGAGGAAGAGACCACCGACGCCGCGCGGGAGATGCGCAAGCAGAAGAAGCTG
>JAGRFX010000162.1 GCA_020445805.1 Rhodocyclaceae bacterium | reverse complement strand
TGACACGCCGCGACCTGCAGACCGAGGCCAAGCAGAAGGGACGCCCCTGGGATGTGGCCAAGGCCTTCGACCAGGCGGCACCGATCGGCCCGATCGTGCCGATCGGCGAGACGGGATGGCTCGAGTCGGGGGCGATCGAGCTGTCGATTGACGGGGAGGTTCGCCAGCGCGGCGATCTGTCCGACATGATCTGGTCCGTGCCGGAGATCCTGGTCTGCCTGTCGCGCCTCTTCGAGCTTCGCCCGGGGGATCTGGTGTTCACCGGAACGCCGGAAGGCGTGGGGCCGGTCGCGCCGGGCCAGACGCTGTGCGGCCGCATCCCGGGGCTGCCGGTATTCGAGCTGGAGGTGGCGCCCGCTGCGGCATGAGGGCGCGGCCGACGACCGGGCGGGTCGTCTTTGCCTGAGGGGACCACGCAGGCAGCGAGGCGACGCTAGTCGTCGATCTTCAGGAGACGGCGCAGATCGGCGGCCACGGCCGACGCGGGCAGGTAGCCGATGGCGTTGGGGTCTTCGATCAGCCAGGCCCGCACCTGCTCCGCGGAGTCCGCCTGCCGTGGCGGCAGGGCCCGGCCCGTGAAGACCTGCCGTGACCAGTTGGCGCGTGTCTGGACCGGATTCTTGCCGGTCAGGCGGAGGTAGAACTCGTCGCGGATCTGGCCCGGTGGCAGATCGATCAGCGTGACCGGCGAGTTGTCGCCGAGGGTCGTGGCGCGGCCCAGAAACAGGCGCTCCGCCTGTGCCCGCGAGATTTCGGAGATGTTGCTGTTGGCGCCCGTGACCAGCGCGAGCTGCGCGAATGCCCCGCCGCATGGCAGGGCAATCAGGATGGTCAGGAGGAGGTGGCGCACGTTGCGGCCCATGGTCACGAATCAGAAAGTGAAGTCGAGGGACGTGGAAATCATATTGATCCTGCGGCCGCTCAGCAGCACGATCCCGGAGTCCTCGACCGGGAAGAAGCTGCCCATCGAGGCATCGGCGACCTTGGCCTGGGTGAATTCGATCTTGAGGGCCGCATTGCGGTGGACATCCATCCGGACGCCCAGTGACACGCTCCGCTGGGCGGTGTTTCGCGACGCATTGAACAGATCGAGCCCGGCCTGGAGCTGCGCAACCGGCAGCTGCGCGCTGGATACGGGGGCATCCTGGGACTGCCTCGCCAGGACCGAGTACAGGGTGAATTGCCCCAGCCGCGTGCCCAGCGTGACTTCCCATCCGTGGGCGCTGGGGATGTAGCGATTGGCGGCCCGCCGCGCGTATTCGACGCTCAGGAGATAGCGGGAGTCGTCCCACTGCAGGCCGACCGAGTCGAACCGCGCATAGCCGCTGTCGCCCGACAGCTGGTCGGCCACGGCGCCCTGGCCCGACTGGCGCAGGGCCCCATCGACGGCCAGGAAGAGCGGATCGCTCCAGGGCAGGCTGAGAGGGCTTTCGGCGTGGCCCACATGAACCGAAAAATCGTCGCGGAATACCGTGGCATTGAGGCCGAGCACGCGCTTGAGCCGTGCACGCTTGAACTGGCGCTCCAGCGAGCTGCGGCCGATGAACGGGCGCAATTCGAGATCGTACTGGCCGAGTTGCGACCGCCAGGTCAGATCCGCGCCGTCGAGGTCGCTGAAGGGGTTGAGGCCGTAAACCTCTGTCGGCGGCCGGACCCAGGGGTTCGCGTAGTTGATCCAGAGCGATTCGGAATACATGAAGAAGGGCACGCGCAGGCGACCGAGGCGGATCTCCATGCTGGCCAGCGGGTTGAAGCACAGGAATGCCCAGGCGACGCGCGGCTCGACGTGTCCGGTCTGATCCTCGCGCACGATGACCTGGGCGGTGACGTCGATGCCGGGGGCCACGTTGCGCCCGGCCTGGATGCCGAGTACGGAATCCGCGCCGAAGTCGATCCCGTCGCGGCCCGGGGTGTTGATGCCGTTTCGCAGCAGTGAAACCTGGGAATCGCTGGGGCGCACGGCGCCGACGGTGCCGAAGCCGGAAACAAGCCAGTCGCCCGCCGCCTGGGCCTGACCCAGGCTGCATGCCATAACGCTAACGCAGGCAATCAACCGTTTCATCGGTTGTCTCCTAGATGCGCTTGGCCGAAGCCAGGCGCAGCCCTTGCTGTGAGATCGACTGCGCACCGGTCCGTGCGATCGCGATTCGCATCTACGGGCAAATCCGCACTGACCTGCCGGGAGCCGCTCCGCCCGGAGCATCTTATTCGGATGCTCCTTAGGCCTCTGGGTAGGTAACTATGGCTGAGCAAGACAATCTGCGCATGCGTGTTTTAGCAGGTTATGCATCCAATTCGTACCTTGCCACCGCACGCGTCCAATGCAATCAAAGTTCAGAATGGGTGTAAGGAACCTTGCTTGTGGATCTTGTATGTCACAGTTTGACCCGCTCTCGTCCAGTTGCCTCTACTGTGCCTACTGAAAGATCCTTGTATGGTCATGCCCTAATTGCCGATGACAATAAGTCGCCGTAGTTCGTTGGTGACCTCTGACGCCGGCACATAACCAATGGCGCTGGGATCCTCTTTCAGCCAACCGCGTACTTGCGCGGGTGACTCCGCTTGTCGGGGCGGCAGCGCACGCCCCGTGAAAACCTGTCGCGACCAGTTCGCGCGAACTTGGACTGGGTTCTTGCCTGTCAGGTTTAGATAGAAGTGATCTCGATCGGGGCCTGGCGGCAAGTCGATGAGTGTGACACTCGTATTGTCGACCAAGGTGGTGGTTCGCCCAAGGTAGAGTCGCTCGGCTTCCTCATGGCTGATGGATCTGATGCTTCCCGCGAGCGAAGTGACGACGACCAAATCCTCTGCGCAGGTCAAAGATGACCAGGCGATGGTCAAAACGGCAGCGAGGAGGGGCGAGAGCCTAACTTTCACGACTAAAAAGATAGATCAAGCGCTATTCCAAAGACATTCATGCGGCGCCCCCCCAGCGAGATGAATCCATTGTCTCCAACCTGGGAGAAACTACCCCAGGCGCCACTGTCGAGGTGCGCATGCGTCCATTCGATCTTAAGCGCCACATGCCGGTGAATGTCCCACCGCAGACCAAGCGTCGCACTTTTCTGGGCCGTATTACGAGATTCCAGAAATGCATCCAGACCAGCCTGGAGCGGCGGGATCGCGGAAAGGTCCGCGTCAGTCACCGCTTGGTCTTCAATCTGTCGGGCAAACATTACGTAGGGCGCCACGTTTCCAAAGCGCCTCGCAAGCGTAACGTGCCACCCATGAGCGCTAGGGATGTAGCGGTTGGCGGCACGGCGCGCATACTCCGCACTGAACAAGTAGGTTGCTTCGTCCCACTGGGCGCCGATCGCGTCAAAGCGCGCATATCCATCCCTCCCTGAAAGGTCCGCAGCGACTCCCGCGAATGGCGAGCGACGCAACGCAGCGTTCAGGTTTGTGAAGATGTCATCCCCCCACTGGAGTTCGAAGGGGCTTTCACCGTGTCCTACGAAAATAGACCAGTCTTCAAAGTGGGTTGTGAGGTTCAATCCCAAAACGCGATTTAGCTTGGCCTTGCGTCGTGGGAGCAAGAGCAGGCTACGTCCTGCAAAAGGGCGTACCTCAACGTCTACGCGACCGAATTCCGCGCGCCATATGAAGTCCGCACCATCCAGGTCGGTAAACGGGTTTAACCCGTACACCTCCATCGGCGGGCGAATCCATATGTTTGCGTAATTAATCCAAATGGAATCCGAGTACATGAAAAAAGGAGAGCGCATGCGCCCGAGCCTCAGTTCGAGATTCGAAATTGGTGTGAAACGAGCGAAGGCCCACGCCAAGCGTGGCTCTACATGTCTTGCCTGATCTTCCCGAACAATGACTTGCGCGGTCAGGTCCGTGCCATGACTGATCCGCCGGTTGATTTGTATGCCGACTATCGAATCGACACCGAGATCCACGCCGTCGCGACTGGGTGTACCAATACCCGTTCGGAATAACGATGCGTTTGAATCGTTGGTGGTGACGGCGCCAAAGGTTGCGAAGCCTGAGACCCTGAAGTCTTCACTCGCAGAAGCCGGTCGCGCGGCTACGAAAATGCAAACCCATAGCCAAATCAGTCCCAGGGCCAAGCGGGTTCGGTCACGTGACGTCCGGCTCGCACTCATTGAATGTGTCCCCATCCGGCATCAGCAAATAGGAGTCCGTCGCTGATATTTTCTGCAGGCACAGGGCGCGAGTAGAGATAGCCCTGCCCGAAATCGCAGCCGAGTTCGTGCAGGAGAAGGGCCTGTTCCTCGGTCTCGATGCATTCTGCCACAACGGTCATGCCAAGGTCATGGGCCAGCTCGATGCTGCGCCCGACGATGGCACGCAGGCGCTCGTCCTCGGTGATCGACCGGACAAAGGACCCATCGAGCTTGATGACATCGCAGGGCATGGTGTGCAGGTACGACAGGGCCGAGAATCCGGTCCCGAAGTCGTCGATATACACGGACATGCCCGCCTGCCGCAGCTCGCTGAGGATTTCGGTGGCACGCCCGTCGGGGTTCGCGAGCGTGCTCTCGGTGACTTCGAAACAGAGGTTTCCGGGCGCGACATCCATCTGCTGGACCGTCGCGATGATCTCCGCAGCCAGGTCACGGCGAGCGAACTGCCTGGCGGACAGATTGATGCTGACCGGGGGCGAGCCGCCGTTCTGGGTCTCCCAGTTCTTGATCTGCGCGCACACCAGGCGGACGACCTGCATGCACAGCATATGCACCAGGTCGAGCTGCTCGGCCAGCGGCACGAAGTGGTAGGGGCCGAGTACGCCCTCGACGGGGTGGTTCCACCGGACCAGGGCCTCCAGGCTGCGCAATTGGCGGTCGCCCAGGCGCACGATGGGCTGGAAATGGACGGCCAGCTGTCCCTTCTGCAGTGCCTCGCGCAGTTCTGCCTCCCGCTGGAGGTTCTGCATGGTGCGCACATGCATGTCGGCCTGGAACAGCGAGATCGGGTGGTCGCTGTCCTTGCGGGCCTCGTTGAGGGCGTTGTCCGCGTCGCGCAGCATCGCCTCGGCTTCCAGGTGCATCGCGCCGGACAGGGCGATCCCGACGCGAATGTCGGGATAGACGGTCTGGCCTGCCAGGGAGGCCGGCTTGCCCAGCTCGGTCCGCAGGCGATCCGCGAGCTGGTGGGCGTCGTCGTCGTCGAGCACGCTGTTCAGCAGGACCGCGAACTGGTCGCCGCCCAGCCGCGCGGCCACGTCGCCCTCGCGCAGGACCTTGCGGATCCGTTCGGCAGTGATGCGCAGCAGGTGGTCGCCACTGGCATGGCCGAGGCTGTCATTGACCAGGCGGAAACGCTCGATCTTGAGGACCATCACCGCAAAGCGGAAGTCGTCGCGCCGCCGCACCTGGCCCAGCGCGCTCTTCAGGTGCGCGAGCAGCAGGCCACGGTTGGTGAGCCCGGTCAGGCTGTCGTAGAGGGCGTCGCGCATCAGCCGCTCTTCCGCCAGCTTGCGCTGGTGGATGTCGCTGATCGAGCCGGCCATCCGGAAGGCCCGTCCGTCTTCCTCGCTGCGCTGGGCCACGCCGCGGACCAGCACCCAGCGGTGGGTCCCGTCCGGCCAGCGGATCCGGTGCTCGATCATGAACTGGGGCGTGGCGCCCTTCAGGTGCTCCACCAGCTTCTGGCGGTAGAGGGGCTGGTCGTCCGCGTGGATGGACTCGACCACCGAGCGGCTCTCGATGTGGTCATTGCCGGGTCCCAGGCCGCAGATCTCGCGGAAGCGGGGGGCGACGTACAGGGTGTCCTCGGTGACGTCCCAGTCCCACAGGCCATCGTTGGCGCCGTTCATGGCCAGCTCGTAGCGCTGCTCGCTTTCTCTCAGGGCCGCCGCCGTGTGCTGGAGGTCTCCGATCCGGTCGTTGAGCTTGCGCGCCATGATGTTGAAGTCGCGCGAGAGCTGGGCCAGCTCGTCATTGCCGGTCTCGGGCAGGCGATGGTCGAGGCGGCCCTCGGCGATGGCCCGGCTGCCCTTCAGCAGCGCGGCCAGGTTGCGGGTGAGGAAGTAGCCGATGCCCGACAGCAGGAAGAAGGTCAGGAAGATTTCCGAGGCGGCAATCAGGGCCCCCTGCTTGAGGATGGCCTGGCGGGCCGCGCCGAGCACCGAGGCGGAGACGCCGAACTGCAGGAATCCCACCTCGTTGCCGGGCAGCAGCAAGGGGCGCCGGACGTGGATGACCTTGCGATCGAGGGCCTCGGTGAGGCCGGATGGATCCGCCGTGTCCGGCGGTGGCAGGGTGACCAGCTCGGGCATGCCGGCCGACAGCAGGAGGTGCTTGTCCGCCGAGACGATGCGCACGTAGACCAGCCCCTCGCCGGCCTCCGAGAGCAGTTCGCCGAGGGTGTCCTGCAGCACCGAGTAGTCGCCGCGCTCGCCGTAGGCGGTGGCGACCGTGTGCAGCATGATTGCATTCTGCTCGACCACCGTTTTCAGGCTCGCGTTGGTGGCGTCGTCCATCAGCCGGACGCTGTTGAACAGCAGCAGGCTGAGCAGGACGACCTGCACAGCCGTGCTGGCAAGCAGTAATCGAAGTCGAATGGAGAGTTGGGGCACGAGGTCGCGAAAGTCAGATGTCGTATTGTTTCGAGTCGGGTGTCCGATGCGACAGTATCGGGTGCTCAGGCGTCATGCTGAATACGGATATTCCACTGGGAACTTTAGATTCTCGAAAACCCGCACGCGTCATGCGGTCTTTGCGAGCCGCCCGACATGGGCGGAACGCGCTACCCGACCGGCTCTCGCAAAGGTCTCGACATGGTTCTCTATGGCGTCCGGGTCGTAAAGATAATTCACCATCATGCCCCAGGATTGCAGGATGCCCTTCTCCGAGGTGTCGCCGAGCCAGTTCAGACGCTCCACCCGGGCGCCGTTGCCGAGATGGAAGCGGGCGACGGGGTCGAAGGGCATGCCGGCCTTGCGCGCGTGCACCAGGTAGCGCGCGGCCAGACGCGTCAGCGGCACGCGCAGCAACTCGGCCAGCGCCGGATCCTGCCAGGTGGCCGGACTGTCCAGCAGCTGCTGGAACAGGGGCGAGGGGACCTCGCGGATGCCGGCGCCGGCGAGCCGTTTGCGGTCCTTGTCGTCGAACGCGGCGCTGACCTCGTCGGCGTGGAGGGCGGCCCAGGAGCGGAATGCCGGCATTGGCGAGAGCGTTGCGAAGGTGCGCAGGCCGGGCAGGTCGCGCTTGAGATCCTCGATCACGCGCTTGAGCAGGAAGTTGCCGAACGAGACCCCCCGCAGACCGACCTGGGTGTTGCTGATCGAGTAGAAGATCGCGGTATTGGCGCGACCGGCATCCTGCAGGGGCGCAGATTCGTCGAGCAGGGGCTGGACGCTGCCGGCGAGGCCCTCCTGGAGCGCGACCTCGACGAAGATCAGCGGCTCGAGCGGCATTCGCGGATGAAAGAAGGCATAGCATCGGCGGTCGGAGTCGAGGCGGTTCTTCAGGTCCTGCCACGAGCGGATCTCATGGACGGCCTCGTACTCGACCAGCTTCTCGAGCAGGGCCGCCGGTGACTTCCAGGTGATCCGCTCGAGTTCCAGGAAGCCGATGTCGAACCACGCCGACAGGCGGGCCTGGAGTTCCCGGTCGAGGGCCTGAAGCTCCGGGTCGTCGCGCAGGTACCGGAGCAGATCGACGCGCATGTCCACCAGGAACTTGACGCCCTGCGGGATGGCATTGAACTGGGTCAGGATCCGGATCCGGCGGGACCGCATGGCGGCCCGCAGTTCGGCTTCCGCGTCCCACTGGGCCGGGGTGCCGACGGCAGACTGGTAGCGGGCATGCGCGGTGTCGATGCGTGCCGGATCGGGGCCGAACTCGAGGGCAATGATCTTGAGGAAGGCGTGACGCCCGGCGTCGTCGAGCTGCAGGTAGGTCTCCGCCAGGCGCGCGGCGCGCGTGCGCGCCGAGACCTCGCCTCCGAGCCCTTCGGCACACTCGCGCAATTGGCGCCGGATGTCGTCGAGGACCTTGCCTGCGGGCACCTCGTCTAGCCCGACCAGCGCGCGGACCTTGTCAAGGCCGCGACTGACAAGACTGGCAACCACCGGTTGTCTCCTGTTGTCGATGGGCTCTGGGGGCCCCGATGCCAAGATCTTAATCCAGGGGTGACCTCGTCCCGCACGGCGATCTGCCACAAAGGGAAAGGTTTCTCACACTCCGCGCATATTCCGTTTGCGAGCGCCCCGATGGCTGTGCCAGAACAGGATCAGTCCGAGCAGCACCATCGGCACGCACAGCCATTGCGCTGTGCTGAGCCCGAAGCCCAGGTCTGCGAAGATGCCGGGGTCCGGTGTGCGGAAGAATTCGGCCAGGAAGCGCAGGACCCCGTACCCGATCAGGAACACGGCCGAGACCGCCCTCACCGGGCGCGGGCTGGCCGAATAGACCCACAGGAGGGCAAACAGGACCAGCCCTTCGCCCAGGGCCTGGTAGATCTGGGAGGGATGCCGCGGCACCGCGTCCACGTGCGGGAAGATCATCGCCCACGGCAGGTCGGTCGGGGCCGGCCGACCCCACAGCTCGCCATTGATGAAGTTGCCGATCCGGCCCGTGGCGAGGCCGGTGGGTACCAGGGGGGCAATGAAATCGGTGACCTGCCAGAAGCCGCGTCCGGTTTTCCACCCGTAGAACGCCATGGCGACCAGCACGCCCAGGAAACCGCCGTGAAAGCTCATGCCCCCCTTCCAGATCGCGATGATCTCGGCCGGGTGCGAGAAGTAGTAGCCGGGCTGGTAGAACAGGACCTCCCCCAGGCGCCCGCCGATGATCACGCCGAGCACGCCGTAGAACAGCAGATCGTCGATCTGGCGGGCGTCCCAGCCCAGCTCCGGGCGCCGCGCGGCATGGCGCCGCCCGAGTACCACGAAGAGCACGAAGGCCGCCAGGTACATCAGCCCGTACCAGCGGACCGACAGGGGGCCGACGGACAGCGCGACCGGATCGAACTGGGGGTGGATCAGCATGGCCTGGGCGCCGGGCGCTACTCGAACTGCTTGCGGAAGCTTTCGAACTCGCTGGTCAGCCACTCGACCTGCTGGCGCAGCCGCCGGACCTCTTCCTCGAGCTCGGCCACGCGGCCGCCTCGCGAAGCCGAGGCGGGGCCGCCGACGCCCTCTGCCGCCTGGGTGGCGAATTCGTCGCCGGACATAAGGTGCATGTGGCGGGCTTCCTTGGTGCCGGGCGCGAGCGGCAGCGTGCATGCCATCGGCGGGTACTTGTCGGCGAGGTGTTCGAGGACGGCCTCCACTTCGCTCACATCGCCGAAATGATGCATGCGCTCGCAGCGGCTGCGGATTTCGCCCACGGTCTGGGGGCCGCGCAGCATCAGCACCGCCAGCACGGCCTGTTCGGCGGGCGGGAGCGAGTGGCGCAGGCGCACCAGGTGCTCGTACTTGGGTACCCGCGCGCTGGCGGAGTCGCGACGACTGACCAGGCGTCGGCCCATGAGGCTGTCGATGGCATCCTGGACCGTCTCGTCGGTCAGCTCCATGACCGGGTCGCGCCCGGTCAGCTGGTTGCAGCCGGTGGTGATCGCGTTGATCGACATGGGGTAGTTGTCGGGCGTGACGAATGCCTTCTCGATCAGCACTGCAAGCACCCGGGCCTCGATCGGGTCGAGGTCGAATCCGTCGTCGCTGTCGCGGGGTGCGTTGTCCTGGTCCATGCCTGTCCTCCGCTCGGGGAAGGCGCCATGATAGCCCAGCCGGCGTCCATCCCCGGGGCCCCGGGCAGTGGCTCGGCCAACTCCCGTTCCGCGGGCGGTGGCGCTAAACTAGCGGACTGACTTGTCTGCTGCTGCGATTTCCGGAGACCGCCATGCCGCAATACCGCTCCCGTACTTCCACCGCCGGTCGCAACATGGCCGGCGCCCGCGCGCTGTGGCGCGCCACCGGCATGAAGGACGGTGACTTCGAGAAACCCATCATCGCGGTCGTCAACAGCTTCACCCAGTTCGTGCCCGGCCACGTGCAC
>JAGRFX010000161.1 GCA_020445805.1 Rhodocyclaceae bacterium | reverse complement strand
CACGAGTGGATCATGAGCGAACTGGGCATCCCGGTCATCGACAACTACTGGCAGACCGAAACCGGCTGGCCGATCCTCGCCATCTGCCGTGGCGTCGAGGACAGCAAGATCAAGCTCGGTTCGCCTGCCTTCCCGGTCTACGGCTACGACCTGCGCCTGTTCCGCGAGGACGGCACCGAGGCCGGCGCCAACGAGAAGGGCATCGTCGGCATCGTGCCGCCGCTGCCGCCGGGTTGCCTGTCCACGGTCTGGGGGCAGGACGAGCGCTTCGTCTCGACCTACTTCAGCACCTTCCAGGACCCGGTGATCTACTCCTCCTCCGACTGGGGCATCCACGACGAGAACGGCTACTACACCATCCTCGGCCGCATGGACGACGTGATCAACGTGGCCGGCCATCGTCTCGGAACCCGTGAGATCGAAGAGGCGGTTCAGACCCACCCGGCCATTGCCGAAGTCGCGGTCGTCGGTGTCGCGGATCAGCTCAAGGGGCAGATGCCGATGGCCTTCGCGGTCGTCAAGAGCGCCGACTCCATCGATACGCCGGAGAAGGTCGCGGCCCTCGAGAAGGAAGTCATGAAGAAGGTGGACGGCACGCTGGGCGCAATTGCCCGGCCTGCGCGCGTGCACTTCATCTCCGGCCTGCCGAAGACGCGCTCCGGCAAGATGCTGCGCCGCTCGATCCAGGCGCTCGCCGAAGGCCGTGATCCGGGTGACCTGACCACGATCGACGATCCGAGCACGCTGGAGCAGATCCGCGCGGCCCTGAAGAAGTAATCGCCTCAAGCGTCGGTATCAACGACAAAACGGCCCGCGATGCGGGCCGTTTTCTTTTTCCGACGCGAATCCGGCCGAGTGCGCGACGCTCAGGGCGTGCCCGACTGCTCCACGTAGCCCTTTTCCATCTCCTCGCAGACCGTGTTCCAGATCGGCTTCACCAGCCAGCGAAGGCCCTTGATGATGGATTGCACATCCATCATCGACGGCACGCGGATGCCGCGATGCTCCACGGGGCCGCCGATCTGGTGGATACGCACGCCCAGCTTGCCGAAATGCGCCGCGAGGCGCGGTTCCGTCAGCACGAACAGCGTCTCGACCCCCTGGCGCTGCGCCATGTAGACGGCGCCCAGGTACAGCCCCACCGGAATGTAGGGAAAGCGGGGTTGGTCCTTGGTGCCGAAGTCCTCGCGGCTGATCGCAAGTTCGGTCTTCTGGTCGCCGCGACGCCGCCGGAAATGTGCCCGGACTGCCAGGCGCGAAACTTCCGCGATGCTCTCGCGTGGAAGCTTGGCGGGGTCGATCACGCTGCGATCCAGGGTCGCCTCGCAGGTGCGCTCGAAGGGCAGGGGATAGTCCGGCGCGCCCGGCCGAGCGAGGACGATTCGATTGCAGCCGACCAGATTGGCGTTCTCGTCCGAGGTGCGCATCAGACAGTGGAGGCTGTGGCTATCGTAGTCATCCGTCTCCATCCGATCCGGCCGGACGGGCTCGAACCCAAGCTCCTCGCAATAGACCTCGTGGCGAATACCGAAGACCTGATGCCGGACGGGCGTGGACACCGCTGGACTGATCGAAAAATAGCGGCGGAATCCATGGCCGAGGTTGAACTGGTCGAAAAGTGCCATCGTCAGTGAGTGAAGTGGATTTGCGGGTTCATGTGGCCTGCCGTAATGCGTCCACGATGGGCGTCCGCGCGATCCGTCGCGCAGGAAACAGGACTGCACAAACCGTCGCGATGAAGCCGATTGCCCAGGCTGTGATCAGTGATACAGGGACCAAGCGAATCTGCGCCGTGTAACCCACATTGGCGTTGGGCGGTGGCGGCATCGGGATGCCGACGGCCGAAATGATGGTACCTAGCACGACGCCCAACGCGAAACCTATCGTCGCGCCGAGGGCACCAAGAATCAGATTTTCGGCCAGGAGGATCGTGAACACATCTCGAGGACGGTTTCCGAGGGCGAGCAGGGTTCCGAATTCGCCCTGGCGCTCGAAGGCACTCATGTTCACGCTATTCACAACAGACAGTAGAACCATGACCAGGATGATGAACTGAAGAATGCCGAACTGCCTGTCGTACAACTGTACGGTCTTGTCATAGAAGTCCGACAATTCTCGCCAGCTCTTGCTTTCGAGGTCTGAACCGGAAAGGGTGGCGTCTATGGCCATCTTGCCCGCCTGAGTCAGCCGGGTGTCCGACAAAGTGACGACAAGAAGGTTTGCCCCCTCTGAGACCAGCAGTTCCTGGGCCGCTGCGAGAGGAATTCGAATGGCGCGCGCATCGTAGTCTTTCGAAAAGCTCTGGAACACGCCGATCACCTCGAATTCGAGCGAATTAAGCGTGCCGTCGCCCGTATTGGTCAGCACGGTCACCGGGTCGCCAGGGGACAGGCCCAGCCCGGCAGCGACGCCCTGCCCTAGCAGTATCCCGAAAGTGTCCCGATCGGTCAGTTGTCGCCCTGACGTAATCATCAGGTAACTGCCCAAGCGGGCCTCCTTGTCCGGCTCTACACCCTCGCCGATGATCGCAATGTCCCGGCGGCCGTTGTTCAGCAGACCCGCGAAGTTCAGCCGCGCGGTGACCTCGGTGACCTCCGGAAGGTCCTGCATTGATTTAATGCGATCGCCTACATTTTCGATGAGGAACTGTTCGGGCTTGCGACTGCCTTTCTGGAGAAAATCTTTCCGGAACACCTGCACATGGCCGGTCTGCGAGTGGATGATCGCCTCACCCAGTTGGACAAAGATGTCCTGGATGAACCCACTGGAGAGGATCAGGCCGACGACGCCGAAGACGATGGCGCTCAAGGTGATCGCCGTGCGCACCCGTTGCCGAAAGATGTTGCGCAGCGCGAGACGGAACAGCATGTCGCTCATCGCGCGTGCCTCAGTGCATCGACAATGGTCATTCGCGATGCCTTCCATGCCGGAGCGATGCTCGCGAGCACTGTGGTCCCGAAGGCGAGGGCGAGCCCATCGAAAATCAGGCCCGGGGTCAGGGCGATCTGTCCGATGTAGCCTCGTGCCATGCCGGGCGGGGGAGGCATTGGGATTCCGATGGCCGAAATCACCATGGCCAGGGCCGCACCGACACAGACGCCGGCGAGACCACCGGCGATGCCCAGCACAACCCCCTCGGCAATGAAGAGGTTTAGCACCCCGCGGCGCCGGATACCCAAGGCCATCATGGTACCGATCTCGCTGGTGCGTTCGATGACGGACATGGACAGCGTGTTCGAGATGCTGAGGATCACGATCAGCGCGATCACTGCCCGCACGACGGCCACCTGACGCGTGAAAAGATCCACTGTCTTATTGTAGAAATCCGCGAGGTCGTACCAGGGGATGATCTCGTAGTCGGCCGCGGGGAGCGTCCGTCGCAGGTCGGCGATGGCCCGTTCGGTGTGCTCGGTCTTGTCGAGCAGGGCGACCCAGGTGTTGGCGCCCTCCACCCGCATCAGGGAGCGGGCCAGCTCGATGGGCGCCCGCAGCACCGAGTCGTCGTAGGCCTTGGTGATGGTCGCGAACAGGCCCGCGATCGTCACCTCTACTGCATTGAGGCCGCCTTCGGCCGTCGTGACCAGCAGCACCACGGTATCCCCGGCTTGTGCCCCGAGGTTGGCTGCTAGCCCCTCGCCGAGCAGCACCTCCTGGGCCTCGGGCCCGGACAAAGGCTTGCCCGAAACGATCGTCAGCGCGCGGGAGATCGGCGCCTCGCGGATCGGATCGACGGCCTCGCCGACAAAGGAGATCGTCTCATCGTGAAGGCTCACCAGGCCACTGAATGCGAGCCGGGGTGTCACGGTTTCGATGCCGGCGATGCGCTTGCCCAGATCGGTCGACTCCGGGAGCAGGTAGGCATAGGGATCGCCCAAACCTTCGCGAAGATAGCCCGGACGCGTGATCTGGATGTGGCCGAGACGTGAATGAATGGTCGATTCGCGCATGTCATGGAAGATCCATTGCACGAAACCGTTGGCGAGCATCAATGCGACCACACCACCCGCAATGATCGCGAGGCCGAGCAGCGTCCTCCGTGTCTGTCGGACGAGGTTGCGGACGGCTAGCCGCAAGGTGTCGAAGATGGGCTGAATCAAGGCGGATAGTGGTCACAAGGTGGCGCCGGTCCCCTATGATACCGGGTGTTACAAGATGACAGGGGTCGGTGTGCGACATGAGTGATGCCGAGTTCGATTATGACGCTGCGTTTTCACGAAATATCGGCTGGGTCACCGAAGCGGAGCAGCAGCGATTGAGGGGCAGCCGCGTGGCGATCGCCGGCATGGGCGGCGTCGGCGGGATTCACCTCCTCGCGCTGGCCCGGTTGGGCATCGGCAGATTTTCGATCTCGGATTTCGATACCTTCGACATCGTGAACTTCAACCGGCAGGTGGGGGCCACGGTTTCCAGCCTGGGTCGCAGCAAATCTGAAGTGCTGTCGGAACTGCTGCTCGACATCAACCCCACGGCCTCCGTACGGCGCTTCGATGAAGGCGTTAGCGCCCAGAATGTCGAAGCCTTTCTCGAGGGGGCAGACCTATACGTGGACGGTCTCGATTTCTTCGCCTTCGAAGCCCGGCGCACCACCTTCGCGACCTGCCGACGGCTTGGCATCCCGGCCATTACCGCTGCGCCACTCGGCATCGGCGTTGCATTCCTCTACTTCGATCCACAGGGCATGAGTTTCGACGACTATTTCGGTCTGGAGGCCTGTGACGAGCAGGAGATGGCGGTCCGCTTTCTGCTGGGCCTCTCGCCCCGCATGCTGCAAAGGGGCTACCTTGCCGACCCAAGCCGCGTCGACCTCGCCGCGCACAAGGGGCCCTCGACCATCGCGGCCTGCCAACTGTGCGCTGGCGTGATCGCCGCCGAGGCACTCAAGCTGCTGCTGGGGCGGGGCACCCTTGCCGCGGCACCGCACGGCTACCAGTTCGACGCCTACCGCAGCTGCATGGTCAAGACCTGGCGCCCGGGCGGCCACCGCAACCCGTTGCAGCGGATCGCGCTGGCGATCGCCAGGCGGCAGCTGGCCGCGATGGGGGGGCGCTAGCATGTCGAACCGCGAATTGCTCATGGGCCTGCTGGATCGAGCGCGATGGGCGCCCAGCGGCGACAACACCCAGCCCTGGCGCTTCGAGATCGTCTCCGACAAGCACATCGCCATCCACGGCCACGACACGCGGGACTGGTGCCTCTACGACTTCCAGGGCCACGCCAGCCACATGGCGCATGGCGCACTGCTCGAGACGCTCCGCATCGCCGCCACGGTCCATGGACTGCGGGCGACATGGCGCTGGCGCGAGGGCACGCCGGACGACCATCCCATCTACGACGTGACGCTCGAGGCCGCTTCAACGGTCGAGCGAGATCCGCTCGAGTCGGTGATCGAATCCCGCACCGTTCAGCGCCGCCCGATGCGACTCACCCCGCTCAACGCCACCCAGCGTCGCGCCCTGAGCGAGGCCGCCGGCGACGACTTCCAGGTGCAGCTTTTCGAGACCTGGGAAGCCCGCTGGGCGGTCGCCAAGCTGCTGTGGCGGAACGCCCACATCCGCCTCACCTGCCCCGAGGCGTATGAAGTGCACAAGGAAATTATCGAGTGGGGCGCCCGCTTCAGCGCGGACCGAATCCCGGAGCGGGCGGTCGGCGTGGACTGGCTGACAGCGCGGCTGATGCGCTGGGTGATGGGCAACTGGGGCCGGGTCCAGTTCTTCAATCAGTACCTGATGGGCACGGTCGCTCCCCGTGTCCAGCTTGATCTGATCCCGGCGATGGCCTGCGCGGCGCATTTACTGCTGCGGCCCAAGCAGGCGTTGGAGGGGCTGGAGGCCCATTTGCGGCTCGGCGCGGCGATGCAACGGGTGTGGCTGACCGCGGCGGCGGAAGGGCTACATCTGCAGCCGGAGATGACGCCGGTGATCTTTCGCTGGTACGCACGGGCGGGGCAGAGGTTCTCTGCGAGCGATCAGCTGGCGTTGCGGGCCGGGGAACTGGCGGCGGCGTTCGAGGCAGTGGCCGGGGCCGGGCAGGGGGATGAGTTCGGCTTTTTCTGCCGGGTCGGGGTGTCGGGGGGTGTTGAGGGGAGGTCGACGCGGTTGGGGGTTGATGGATTGATGGTGGGGGGGAAGGGCTTGGGTTCTGGCTCTTGAGGCTTGCATGATTGCAAGACTCGACCCCATGACCTGACCCCTTTGACTGCGCGGCTGATGCGCTGGGTGATGGGGGACTGGGGACGAATCCAGTTCATGAACCGCTTCCTGATGGGAACCATCGCTCCACGAATTCAACTCGATCTGATCCCTGCGATCGCTTGTGCAGCACATGTTATGTTGCGGCCGGTGCGAGAGCCAAAGGAATTGACCGACTATGTCCGTTTAGGCGGGGCAATGCAGCGCATCTGGCTGACCGTCGCTGCAGAGTATCTGTACTTGCAGCCCGAGATGACCCCAGTCATTTTTCGCTGGTATGCCCGGGAGGCTATTAGCTTCTCTAGCCGAGCGGACCTAGCGAAGGCTGCTGCCCACCTTGCCGACGAGTTCGAAGCGCTCGCAGGCGTAGATGATTCGACGCCCATCGGCTTCTTCTGCCGCGTGGGTGCCAGCAGCAGACCCGATGCGCGGTCCGTGAGGAAGTCGGTCGGGGAATTGCTTCTGGAGCCGGAGCTGTCGCCCCAACCCTGAAGCGCAAACAAAAGGGCCGCCCAGTGGGCGGCCCTTTCGCAGTGGCCTTTCAGCCGCTGATTCCCGGCTATCAGGACACCTTGCGACGCGAGAAGCCGAGGCCGGCGAGGCCAAGACCGAGCAAGGCCAAGGACGCGGGTTCCGGCACATCAATCCGGAACTGGCCGTTGTTGCCGATCCAGAGGTTGCCCAGCTGATCGTTAAGTCCAGTGGCGCCGCCAAACTCGGAAGAGTACAAGGCGCTCACCGGTGCAGAGCTGAACCCATTGGCACGAGCCGAAGCATTGACCGTAGCGAAGCCAAAGAAGAGCCCATCCGCCACGTTATCGAACAGGTCGTCAGCCAATGAAATATCGCGGAAGAAGTAGCCCGCGGCGATGTTAGTTGCACGGAACGTGATCGAAACTTGGCCATTCGGAAGCAGACTGGTTCCTTGCAGATCGCCACTGCCCGTTACCATGTCGAAGGTTGCAATTTCGGTGGCTCCGGAGAACAGCCGGAGGCTGTCAGCGTAGGCGTTGAAAGAAATGTTCGAACCGATCGTGCCTGAACCAGTACCAACAAATTCTGCGCGAAGCGTCCCAGGCAAGTCGGATCCGCCGGCAATCGCGCCGCCATCCGCGGTCGACACCCCAAACAAGCCAGCCTCTTCAAACGAGAATGTCGTTCCGGGAGCAATCGGGCCGTTGAAAGAGTTCTTGATAAAGGATGTGCCTACCAGATCCACCAGCTCCAGCACTTCAACAGCGGCGTTACCGCCTGCGCCGTCAACGTCCAGGGCCCAGTTGAGCAGGAAGGCATGCGCGTTGCCGACCCCGAGCAGACCGCAGGTTGCCAGCGCCGCAGCAGTTTTGGTCAGTTTCATAAGTCTCTCCAAGTTGAATTCAAGAGTCTAGGCTCTCGGTTGCATATCAAGCATACGCCGTGCCACTTATAAAAGCCGTTTAAAAACAATCGATAAGGACATCTCTTCGGCGGAGAAAGCTGGGCTGTGTAATGTTTTCCGACAGTGCCCGCGGTGATGCTTGGGGAGATTGGGGGTCAAGTCTTGCAATCAAGGAAGGAAGCATGGGGTCAAGTCCTGCAAACAAGCACACTCTTCGGCGCCACAGTTCCGCCCCATGGCGCGTCCTCTACGAATCGAACTGGCTGGTGGCTTGCATCAAGTCCCATAAGCCTTGGTGGACAAAATTAGCTAGACTAGACTAAGAAAGCTTGAGCTTTGCGACTGGAAAAATGGAGATCGCCTTGAGCACCGTTAACATGCTGGAAGCAAAGTCGACCCTGTCAAAGCTGGTTGAAGCGCTCGAGAGCGGAAGGGAGCGCGAAATCGTGATTGCCCGCAACGGACGGCCGGTGGCGCGATTGATGCCGCTCGAGGCGTCGGCGCCGGATCAGCGTCTGGGCGTCGCAAAGGGCGTTTTCGAGGTGCCTGACGATATCGACGCGCACAACGATGAAGTCGGCCGCTTGTTTCGCGGCGGAGATGCCGCTTGAATCTCCTCCTCGATACTCACGTGGCGCTGTGGGCGATTACCGACGACCGGAGATTGTCGGCGAAGGCGCGGGAACTGCTGCTCTTGCCCCGAAGCACGCTCTGGGTGAGTGCGGCGAGTGTGTGGGAGATTTCGATCAAACACGGCTTGGGACGAGGTGACATGCCTTGCTCGGGCCATGTTGCCTTAGGTTATTTCCGACAGGCCGGATATCGGCTGCTGACGATCGAGCCCGAGCATGCAGCAGGTGTTGGTGATTTGCCGCCGATTCACCAGGATCCGTTTGATCGCTTGCTGGTGGCGCAGGCGCTGATCGAGCCGATGAGGCTGCTGACCCGTGACGCAACTGTCGCGCGCTACAGTGAATCGGTCGTGCTTGTATAGAAGGGCGTAGAAGGAAGGGCACGTGGGGTCAAGTCTTGCATTCAAGCACCCTCCCGCCCCATGGCGCGTCCCCTACGAATTGAACTGGCCGGTGGCTTGTTTCACCTGACGTCTCGCGGCGATCGTCGCGAGGACATCTATCGGGAGGGCCAGGATCGCGAGACGTGGCTTGCCGTGTTCGGCGATGTGTGCGCGCGCTTCAACTGGCGCTGCCATGCCTACTGCCTGATGAGCAACCACTATCACCTGGTGGTCGAGACGACAGACATGAACCTCTCGCGCGGGATGCGGAAGTTGAACGGGGTTTACACCCAGCGATTCAATCGCCGACACGGTGTGGTCGGGCATCTGTTCCAGGGCTGCTTCAAGGGAATTCTGGTGGAGCGGGATGCCTACCTGCTCGAACTGAGTCGTTATGTGGTGCTGAATCCGGTGCGGGCCGGCATGGTGGCGGACGCGGGCGATTGGTCCTGGAGCAGCTACGGTGCAATGGTGGGCAGGGCAGGCGTGCCCGGGTGGCTGGAGACCGATAGGCTACTCGCACAGTTTGGCCCGACACGGACAGCTGCGGTGCGCGCCTACATAGACTTCGTGAGGGCAGGGGTGGGCTTGCCCAGCTTCTGGCATGCCTTGCGTCACCAGGTGGCGCTTGGGGGCGAGGCGTTCGTCAAGCGCTGTGCCGAGTCCGCGTTGCCGGCCGGGCCATTGCGTGAGGTGCCGCGAGCCCAGCGGCAGATGCTGGCCAGGCCGCTCGAAGAGTATAGGCAGGCATTTGCAGACCCGCGCGAGGCGATGGCGCGGGCGTTCCTCTCGGGCGACTACACGATGCCTGCGCTGGCCGAGTTCTTTGGCGTGCATTACTCGACCGTGAGTCGCGCGGTTCGGCGGTTTGAAGAGGGGCAGGTGTAGCTGTCGGCATTCCTCAGGCCCGCGGCTTCGGTCAGAGCGCCGGCGACTCCGGGAGATGTTGCAGTGCCGTGCACCTGCGACCGCGACCGACAGGCTCAGCCCGTGGCGCGCGCCGATTCGATCAGCGCGTAGGCCGAGTGATTGTGGATCGACTCGAAGTTCTCGGCCTCGGCGACATAGGAGACGATCCTAGGCTCGGCATTGAGGACGCCCGCCACGTCCCGCACCAGGTCCTCGACAAACTTCGGATTGTCGTAGGCGCGCTCGGTCACGTACTTCTCGTCGGGGCGCTTCAGCAGGCCGAACAGTTCGCAGGAGGCCTGGCCCTCGACCATCTCGACCAGTTCCTCGATCCACAGGTGACCGTCGAGCCGGGCGGTGACCGTGACGTGGGAGCGCTGGTTGTGGGCGCCGTAGTCGGAGATCTTCTTGGAGCAGGGGCACAGGCTGGTGGCGGGCACCAGGACCTTGAGGGTGAACTGGTACTCGCCGCCCTTCAGGATCTCGCCGATAAAGGTGACCTC
>JAGRFX010000160.1:6664-10187 GCA_020445805.1 Rhodocyclaceae bacterium | reverse complement strand
GCATGAGCGGGCTCGAACTCTACGAGCGCTTGCGCGAGCTGCACGCCACGCTGCCGGTGGTCTTCATTACCGGCCACGGCGACGTGCCGATGGCCGTCGCGGCGCTCAAGCGCGGCGCGGCCGACTTCATCGAGAAGCCCTTCAACGACGAGGCCATGCTGCGCCTGGTGGCCCAGTGCCTCGCCAACGAGCGCGAGCACCGAAGCCGCCGCCGCCAGGATGCGGACGTGGCGCGCCGCCTCGACCAGCTGACCCAGCGCGAACGCGAGGTGCTGGAGCTGATCATCACCGGCAAGCTCAACAAGCAGATCGCCGACACCCTGGGCATCAGCATCAAGACCGTCGAGGTCCACCGGGCCCGGGTGATGGAGAAGATGGGCGTCCAGTCGCTGGCCGAGCTGGTGCAGAACGTGGTGACGCGGGAGCCCGGCGGGGTGCGTTGAACCTTTCGGCACGGCGGGGGGCCTTAAGCGCGGATGGCGTGCGCATCGGGCGCGTGCCCATGACGGCCCCGCCCCGTGACCTCGGTCTACATCTTCTTCCTGCTGGCCGGCCTGCTGCTGTTCGTCAGCGTGCTGGCCAACACCGTCTCGGCGCGGCTCGGCCTGCCCCTGCTGCTGCTGTTCCTGCTGGTCGGGATGCTGGCCGGGGAGGATGGACCGGGCGGCATCCGCTTCGATGACTTCCTCGTTGCGAGCTTCGTCGGCCACCTGGCGCTGGCAGTGATCCTGCTGGACGGTGGGCTGCGTACCCGCGTCTCCACCTTCCGCGTGGCCCTCTGGCCGGCCGCCGTGCTGGCCAGCTGGGGGGTCATCGCCACGGTCGGCCTGCTGGGGGTGTTCGCCACCTGGCTGCTGGACCTGGACTGGCGCTACGGCATGCTCTTCGCCGCCGCGGTGGGGTCCACCGACGCCGCCGCCGTGTTCTCTTTGCTGCGCAACAGCGGGGTGCGCCTGCACGAGCGGGTGCGGGCGACGCTGGAGATTGAATCCGGCGCCAACGACCCCATGGCGATCCTGCTGGTCACGGTGCTGGTCGAGGCCATCCTGATGCCCGGCGGCGTCGGCCCCGGCCGGCTCGCCACGCTGCTCGCCGCCCAGATGCTGGTGGGCGCGGTGGCGGGACTGGCCGGCGGCTGGGTGCTGGGTCGGCTGGTGGAGCGCATGCGGCTGCCGGAGGGGCTGTACGCGCTGCTGATCGTCTCCGGCGGGCTGGTGGTGTTCGCCGCCGCCAACCTGCTCGAGGGCAGCGGATTCCTCGCCGTGTACCTGGCCGGGCTGCTGGTGGGCAACCGCCGCTGCCGCGCCACCGAGCACGTGCTGCGGGTCATGGACGGTCTGGCCTGGCTGTCCCAGGCCACCCTGTTCTTGGTCCTCGGCCTGCTCGTGACGCCCTCGCACCTGGTCGAGTGGCTGGCCGAGGGCGGGGTGATCGCGCTCTTCCTGATGCTGGTCGCGCGGCCGCTGGCGGTGGCCACCGGCCTGCTGCCCTTCCGCTACCGGGCGCGGGACATCGCCTTCATCTCGTGGGTGGGGCTGCGCGGGGCCGTGCCCATCGTGCTCGCCATCCTGCCGGTGATGATGGGGGTGCCGGAGTCGCGCCTGCTGTTCGACATCACCTTCACCGTGGTGCTGGTGTCGCTGCTGGTGCAGGGCACCACGGTGCCGATCGCGGCGCGGCTCTTCGGGGTCGAATTGCCGAAGCGGGCCGAACCCGTGGACCAGTACGCCCTGTGGCTCGGCGAGCGGGCCAGCATCGACCTGATCGGGGTCCGCACCGATGCGCGCTCCGCGGTCCTGGAGCGGCACCCCGGCACCGTGCTGGCGGAGCAGGGCTACCGCGACGCGCGCTGCCTGGCCCTGGTGCGCGAAGGCCAGCGGGTCGCCGTCGACGACGACACCCGCCTCGCGGCCGGCGACATCGCCTGGATCGCCGCCGATGCCGCCCAGGGCAGCGGGCTGGCGGCGCTCTTCGGCGAGGGGCTGGACGGCCAGACCGAGGGCACCCGCCGCTATTTCGGCCCCTTCCATATCGATCCGGATGCGCCCGCCGCGGCCCTCGCCGAGGCCTATGGCTTCCCGCTGCCACCCCACGAGGCCACCCTGCGCATCGACGCCCTGCTGGCGGCGCGGCTCGGTGGTGCCCAGGTGGTGGGCGACCGGGTGCCGGTCGGCCCGGTGCTGCTGACCGTGCGCGAACTGGACGCCCAGGGGCGGATCACCTCGGTGGGGCTGACCCATCCGGGCGGCGGTCCCGCGCTCCGCCCGGCGGCCACCCGGAAAGCCTCCAGGCTCTGATAAAATTCCGGGTTTTGCTCGATGAGGCCAGTTGGATGACGGCTCGAATTCTCGATGGCAATGCCCTCTCGGCCCAGGTGCGCGGCGAACTCGCCGAACAGGCGGCGGCGCTGACGCAACGCGGCGTGCAACCCAGTCTGGCGGTGATCCTGGTGGGCGACAACCCGGCTTCGGCCGTGTATGTGCGCAACAAGGTGTCGGCCTGCGAAAAGGCCGGCATCCGCTCGCTCAAGTTCGATTACCCACAGGACGCCGACCCGGCCGTGGTGCTGGCGAAGATCGCCGAGCTCAACGCCGACGCCAGCGTGCATGGCATCCTGGTCCAGCTGCCGCTGCCGCCCCGGTTCGACGAAAAGGCCGTGCTCGAGGCCATCGCCGTGGGCAAGGACGTGGATGGCTTCCACGCCGAGAACGTGGGGCGCCTGTCCCAGGGCCAGCCGGCCTTCTTCCCCTGCACCCCGCACGGGGTCATGAAGATCCTCGAGTATGGCGACATCCCGGTGTCCGGCGCCGACGCGGTGGTGATCGGCCGCTCCAACATCGTCGGCAAGCCGATGGCCATGCTGCTGACCCAGGCCGGCGCCACCGTCACCGTCTGCCACTCCAGGACCCGCGACCTCGCCTCGCATACCCGCCGCGCCGACATCCTGGTGGTGGCCATCGGCCGGGCCCTGGAAGTGACCGCCGACATGATCAAGCCCGGCGCCACCGTCATCGACGTGGGCATGAACCGCTTCCCGGCCGGCCATCCCAACGAAGGCAAGCTCTGTGGCGACGTGGACTTCGAGGGCGCCAAGGCCGTGGCCGGCGCGATCACCCCGGTGCCCGGCGGCGTCGGCCCCATGACCATCACCATGCTGCTGGCCAACACCGTCGAGTCGGCCCGCCGCGCGGCCGAAGCGGGAGGGCGCTGAGATGAGTGCACCCGTCGTCGTCGGCATCATCATGGGCTCCAACTCCGACTGGCCCACCATGAAGGCGGCCGCCACCATCCTCGAGGAGTTCGGCGTGCCCTTCGAGGCCCGCGTGGTCTCTGCCCATCGCACCCCGGACCTGATGTTCGAGTACGCCGAACAGGCCCGCGGCCGAGGCCTCAAGGCCATCATCGCCGGAGCCGGCGGCGCCGCCCACCTGCCGGGCATGGTGGCCGCCAAGACCACCCTGCCGGTGCTCGGCGTGCCGGTCCAGTCCCGCGCCCTGTCGGGCAAGGATTCCCTGCTCTCCAT
>JAGRFX010000160.1:0-6654 GCA_020445805.1 Rhodocyclaceae bacterium | reverse complement strand
GTGCAGATGCCCAAGGGCGTGCCGGTCGCCACCTTCGCCATCGGCGAGGCCGGCGCCGCCAATGCGGCGCTCTTCGCGGTCTCGCTGCTGGCCAACGAGGATGCCGTGCTGGCCGGCAAGCTGGCGGACTTCCGCGCCCGCCAGACCGAGGCCGTGCTCAACATGACCCTGGACTGAGCCCGACGATGATCCTGCCTCCCGCGACCCTGGGCATGCTCGGCGGCGGCCAGCTCGGCCGCTTCTTCGTCTCGGCGGCCCACGAGATGGGCTACGCCGTGTGGGTGCTCGATCCGGATCCGAACAGCCCCGCCGGCCGCATCGCCGACGAGCACCTGGTGGCCGCCTATGACGACTATGTGGCGCTGGACCGCATGGCCGCCCAGTGCGCGGCGGTCACCACCGAGTTCGAGAACGTGCCGGCCGAGACGCTCGAGTACCTGGCCAAGTTCGTTCCGGTGCGCCCCTCGGCCAAGGCCGTGGCCGTGTGCCAGAACCGCATCGCCGAGAAGACCTTCCTGCGCGAAAACGGGATCCCCCACGGCCCCTTCGCCGTGGTCCGCGGCGACGAGGACATCGCGGCCGCTGAGGACACGCTGTTTCCCGCCGTCCTCAAGGTGGCCCGCTTCGGCTACGACGGCAAGGGCCAGGCCCGGGTCGCCAGCCGCGAGGAGGCCCTCCACGCCTTCCATGGTTTCCACAGCGAACCCTGCGTGCTCGAGAAAATGCTGTCCCTCGACTGCGAACTGTCGGTGGTTCTGGCGCGCGATGCCGCCGGCCAGATCCGGGCCTTCGAGCCGGGCGAGAACCGCCACCGCAAGGGCATCCTCGACGTCACCATCGCGCCGGCCCGGGTCAGCGAGGCCCTGCGCCGCCAGGCCGGCGAGGCCGCCGAGCGCATCGCCGTCGCGCTCGGCTACGTGGGCACCCTGGGCGTCGAGTTCTTCGTCAGCGAGGGTGCCCTGGTGGTGAACGAGATGGCACCGCGGCCCCACAACAGCGGCCACCACACCATCGACGCCTGCGTCACCAGCCAGTACGAGCAGCAGGTGCGGGCACTGGCCGACCTGCCCCTGGGCGAGCCGCGCATGCACAGCCCGGCCGTGATGGTGAACCTGCTCGGCGAGCTGTGGTTCGAGGGGGGCGACCACCACACCCTGCAGCGCGAGCCGGACTGGTCGGTGCTGCACCGGGAGCCCGGCGCGCGCCTGCACCTGTACGGCAAGCATCACGCCCGGCAGGGGCGCAAGATGGGCCACTTCACCGTGATCGGCGCGCACGCCGACACGGTGCTCGAGATCGCCCTGCGGGCCCGCGCCGCCGTCGGCATCGTCGATGACGATCACTGAGGCCAGCGCCGAGGCCGTTGCCCGCGCGGCCGAGCTGCTGCGCGCCGGCCGCCTCGTCGGCCTGCCCACCGAAACCGTCTATGGCCTGGGCGCCGATGCCGCCAACGAGGCCGCGGTGGCCGAGATCTTCCGCGCCAAGGGCCGCCCGGCCGATCATCCGCTGATCGTGCATATCGGCGATGCCGAAGCCCTCACCACCTGGGCCGCCCGGGTGCCCAGGGAGGCCATCGCCCTGGCCCGCGCCTTCTGGCCCGGCCCGCTGACCATGATCCTCGAGAAGGCCGACGACGTCTCCGACCTGGTCACCGGCGGCCAGCCGACCGTGGGCCTGCGCATGCCCGACCACCCGGTGGCCCTGGCCCTGCTGCGCCAGTTCGGCGGCGGCATCGCGGCCCCGTCGGCCAACCGATTCGGTCGCATCAGCCCCACCACCGCCGCCCATGTGGCATCGGAACTGGGCGAAGCCGTGGCCCTGGTGCTGGATGGCGGCGACTGCCAGGTCGGCATCGAATCGACCATCCTCGATCTCACCGGACCGACCCCGGCCATCCTGCGCCCGGGCGCCATCGACGCCGAGGCCATCGCTGCCGTCATCGGGCGTCGCCCGCTGCACCGCGAGGAACTCGCCGCCGAGGTGGACACGCCGCGCGTCTCGGGCGCACTGCCGGCCCACTACGCGCCCGCCACGGCCATGCGCCTGCTCGACCACGCCGCGCTGATGGCGGCCATCGACGAGGCACCCGACTGCCGCACCGCCGTGCTCTCCCGCGAACCCATGGCCGACGGCTTCGCGGGCATCTGGAAGCGCGCCCCGCATAGTGCCGACGCCTATGCCCGCGCCCTCTATGCCGACCTGCGGGCCCTCGACGCTGCCGGCTGCGAGCGCATCCTGGTCGAGGCGCCGCCCCCCGACCCGGACTGGCGCGCCATCCGCGACCGCCTCGGGCGCGCCGCCCGCGGCGCCGCCGGGCACGACGAGACCTGAGCGGCGAGGGCTTTCCTCCCCGCCGACCGGGCGCTATAATTCGCGCCCTCAGGGCCGATAGCTCAGCTGGGAGAGCGCTGCGTTCGCAATGCAGAGGTCGGGAGTTCGATCCTCCTTCGGTCCACCACCAACACTTCCGGAGCGATCCGGGCAAGGCCGGGAAACCCCGCAGCGTCAGAGGGTTCCCGGCTTTTTTGCGTCCGGAATCGGCTTGCTTAGCGATTGCAATTGGCCCCCGGATGAACGTAATTTCGGTATTCGTTCAGATTGAAGTTGTGAAGAAATAGATCGGGCGTAGCGCGGTAGCCAATTCGAGGCCAGCAGAAGATGGATGGCAGACCTCTCAAGAGAGGTAGAGGCGCGACGCGCTCGGCGATGTGAACCCCGCAGGGCTCCGTGTCTTTGTTTTCGCAACATCGACGCGTCGAAATGAGCAAGTGTTGAGGACCTGACCGACCGATGACATCCGCCAAACTCACGCTCGGCCGCCTGGAAAGCCTGCTGCTCACCGCGTGCGACGATCTGCGCGGCAACATGGACGCCAGTGAGTACAAGGAGTACATCTTTGGCATGCTGTTCCTAAAGCGTGCCAGTGATCTCTTTGATGAGCGCCGCGAAGAAATCCGGAAGGAAGGCAAAGCGGCAGGGCTGTCCGAAGCCGACATTGCGTTCAACCTTGAAGATCCCGATCAGTACTCCGGCAAGTACTTCTTCGTGCCGCCACGCGCCCGCTGGAATGAGCCTTGGGAGGACACCGCGGGTAATGCTTTCCCCGCACTGAAGCACATCAAGGAAAACGTCGGCTCCATGCTCAACAAGGCGCTGGAAGCCCTTGAAGAAGAGAACGCCGATGCCCTACAGGACGTGCTCAAAGGCACCATCAACTTCAACCGCAAGATCGGTCAGAACACGCTGGACGACGACACGCTCGTCGACTTCATCCAGAACTTCGAAAAGATCCCGCTGCGCGACGAAGACTTCGAATTCCCCGATCTGCTCGGCGCCGCCTATGAATGGCTGATCAAGCACTTCGCGGATTCCGCAGGCAAGAAAGCCGGGGAGTTCTACACCCCGACCGAGGTGGTGCGCGTCTGTGTCGAAATCTGCGACCCGCAGGAAGGCATGAGCGTGTACGACCCTACCGTGGGGTCGGGGGGCATGCTGATCCAGGCCCGGGACTATCTGCGTGAATGCGGCGGCGCCCCCAGCGAACTGTCTCTGAACGGCCAGGAAAAAATGGGCACCACCTGGTCCATCTGCAAGATGAACATGCTGCTGCACGGCATCTCGCACGCTGACATCCGTAACGCCGACACCCTGGCTGACCCGCAACATAAGGATGAATGCAACGAGCTACTCCGCTTCGACCGGGTGCTCGCCAATCCCCCCTTCAGCCAGAACTACGCCAAGACCAAATCCAAGGACGACGGCAGCGGCGCCAAGAAGAAAGAGCCCATCGCCTACCCCGGCCGCTTCCACGTGTGGATGCCCGAAAAAGGCAAAAAGGCCGACCTGATGTTCGTGCAGCACATGCTGGCGGTGCTCAAAAACAACGGGCGCATGGCCACCGTCATGCCCCACGGTGTGCTGTTCCGCGGCGGCGAAGAGCGCGAAGCGCGGCAGTACTTCATCGACCGTGGTTATCTCGAAGCCGTGATCGGCCTGCCCAGTAACCTGTTCTACGGCACCGGCATCCCCGCGTGCATCCTTGTGCTGAACAAAGATGGCGCCCGGAACAACGACGGCACCCTCAAACGTGACCATGTGCTGTTCATCAATGCCGACCGCGAATACCGCGAAGGCAAGGCGCAGAACCACCTGCGACCGGAAGACATCGACAAGATCGTCAATGCCTACCGCGCCGGCCAGAACATCGACGGCTACGCCAGGCGTGTGCCGGTGACTGACATCAAGGCGGAAGACTACAACTGCAACATTCGCCGCTATGTGGACAACGCACCACCCCCCGAGCCGCACGACGTGCGTGCTCACCTGCAGGGCGGCGTGCCGCGCAGTGAGATCGATACGCTGGAACACTTCTGGCAAAACTACACGGGCCTGCGTGAAAGCCTATTCGTGCCCCGTGCCACGGCAACACACGGCACCTGGTACGCCGACTTTTCGAGCCACCTCGTCGACAAGCGCGACATTGCCGCCCACATCAACAGCCACTTCAGCGTCACCGAGCGACACGACCAGTTCATGACCGAGCTGGCTGACTGGTGGCAGCAGCACCTGCCCATCATCGAAGCACTCGCGCCAGATGCCGAGAACCAGCACGCCACCGCCCGCAACGTCTATGCCGTTCGCGCGACGCTGCTCGACAGCATCGAGCGTATGTTTGCCAGCCAACACTTGCTCAACCGGTATCAAGTCCGTGGTGCATTTGCCAACTACTACAAAGGGCTGGCGTCTGACTTCAAGTCCATCGCCGCCAGCGGCTGGGGCCCGGAGCTGATCCCGGACGAAGACATCCTGCAAAGCCAGTTCCCCGAGGTGCTGGCCGAACTCGAAGCCCAACACGCGCGCCTGGCCGAGTTGCAAGCCCTGTTCGCCGCCGCGAGCGAAGAGGATTTCGAAGACACCGACGACACTGGCGTGCTCCCTTCCGATGAGGTCAAAACCCTCAAGGACGAACTCAAGGAAGCCAACGCCGAGTGGAAGGCCCAGTTGAAGACGCTCAAGGGTGCGGTGGGTGACCTGTTCACCGAAATCAAGGTGGCCGGGCGACTCCCCAGAGGCACCGACAAGGCCCACCACTGCAGCGACGGGCTCACGGCCAAGGCCGCACAGTTCGCCAACGGTCAGCGCGTGCTCGATCTCGCCGCTTCGGTCGGGCATGCCTCGACCTTCACCACCGTGATCGCATCCGCCATGGCCGCAGGCCAGCGAGCCAAGTCGGCCGCCGAACGTATCGAAGCCAGACTCGCCGCCCACAAGGCCTTGGAAGACGAAGCGAAAGCGCTCAAAGCGGCGATCAAATCCACCGGCGCCAAAAAAGACGAGCTGGTCGAGCAGGCGCGGCTCAGGATCAGCGACGACGAAGCCCGGCAAGTCATCGTCGAACGCCTGGGCAAATTGCTGTTCGCGAGCTACCGCCAATACCTGCGGGCGGATCAGCGCGCATGCATCGCGGCTATCGAAAACCTGTGGGGCAAGTACGCCGTCACGGCGAAGCAGATTGAGACTAGGCGGTATGAGGCGGCCAAGGCACTGCGAGACTTCCTCGTGGAGTTGGGGTATGAGTGAGTGGGTTGACTCCACAATTGGCGCAGTAACGCTGTATCAGCGCGCTGGTGGCACGCCAACCGCTACAACCGACTCTTTCTATGGTGGGGACATCCCGTTCGTGACGATCGAGGACATTACGAACGGCACCCGATTTCTTGATCGCACAGAAAAAAGCCTTTCCGAGGCAGGCTTGGCTATCAGCGCGGCGTGGTTGATCAAAGAGCCGCACATTCTTTATTCGATGTACGCCACGGTTGGTAAACCGATCATTAATAGAATTGCCTGCGCGACAAACCAAGCCATCATTGCCCTGAAAGAATCATCGGAAATTGAGCAGTCGTTTTTGTACTATCAACTGCTTTTCATTCGCCCCAACGTGTACAAGTACACGGCACAGACCACGCAGTCGAACCTAAATGCAGGCTCCGTTAGAAAGCTTCCGATCTCATATCCGAAGGACAAACGCGAACAACAAAAAATCGCCACCATCCTCACCGGCGTCGACACCGCGATCGAGAAAACCGAAGCCCTGATCGCCAAATACCAGCAGATCAAGGTCGGCCTGATGCACGACCTGTTCACCCGTGGCGTGCTGCCCAACGGCCAACTGCGCCCACCGCGCGAACAGGCCCCAGAGCTGTATCACGAGACGGAAGTTGGGTGGATTTCCAAAGATTGGCAGCCGGTCTCTTTGCGTGATCTTGTTGGTTCTGGGAATATCATTAACGGCCCATTCGGCAGTGATTTGTTGACTAGCGAGCTTAAGACCGAAGGCGTTCCCGTTCTCTACGTTCAGGACATTAAACCGGGCCTGTTCAGCCGAATTTCCAGAGCGCATGTCGCTGATCAGAAAGCCAACGAATTGGCTTTCTGCAATGTTCGACGAGGAGACGTGCTCGTGGCAAAAGTTGGAGACCCGCCATGTGATTCGTGTGTTTACGAACAAGAACAGCGCGCGGTTGTGACGCAAGATGTAATACGCATTCGCCCTACGGCGAACGTCGAGTCTTTGTACTTGGCCTCGATGCTGAATTCTCCGTTTGGACGGAAGGCTGTTAAGAGAATTTCGATTGAAGGGACACGTGAGCGTGT
>JAGRFX010000159.1 GCA_020445805.1 Rhodocyclaceae bacterium | reverse complement strand
GTCGAGGTCCTGCGCGAGCGCGTCACCCGCCGCTGGCCAGGCCGCGCGGCGATGTTCTTCGGCCACATCGGCGACAGCAACCTGCACTTCATCTTCGCCCTGCCGGACGACTCCCACGCCACCGAGCTGGCCGTGGAGCAGGAGGTGTACGAGGTCGTGCGCGACTACCACGGCTCGATCTCGGCGGAACACGGCATCGGCACCATCAAGAAGCCCTTCCTGCACTTCTCGCGCAGCCCCGAGGAAATCGCGACCATGAAGACCCTCAAGCGGGCGCTCGATCCGCGCGGCATCCTCAATCCGGGCAAGGTCTTCTGAGGGCCCGCCAGGCCGAACCCGCAGGCGCCTTCGAAATGCCCATGGAATCATGCATTTGCCGTCGAACGGCTATTTGCAGTGCAGCACAGCGCTGCTATCATGGCCGGCCCGCGAAGACGGGACTTTCGATACCAATCAGAGGGAGTGGCCATGGCGATCTACAAGCTCGGTGATCGCGTGCCCGAGGTCGGCAAGGACTGCTGGGTTGCAGACAACGCATCGGTCATTGGCTCGGTCGTGCTGGGCGACAATGTGAACGTGTGGTTCAGCGCCGTGCTGCGCGGCGACAACGACCCCATCACGATCGGCGCCAACACCAACATCCAGGATGGCAGCGTGCTGCACACCGACGTCGGCGTGCCGCTCGAGATCGGCGCCAACGTGACCATCGGCCACATGGTCATGCTGCACGGCTGCAAGATCGGCGATGGCTCCCTGATCGGCATCAACGCCGTGGTGCTGAACCGCGCCGTGATCGGCAAGCACTGCATCATCGGCGCCAACGCGCTGATCCCCGAGGGCAAGGTGATCCCCGACCGGTCGCTGGTGGTGGGCTCGCCGGGCCGCATCATCCGACAGCTCTCCGACGAAGACCTCCAGCGCCTGATGGAAAGCGCCAGCGGCTACGTGGCCCACGCCCGCGAATACATGCGCGACCTGGAGCGCATCGACACCTGAGGCGTTGTCAGGGCCCCGCCGGGGCCTCGCGCCCGCCGGCCTGGGCCAGCCAGATCACCGCGGCGATCACCACCGCGCCGCCCAGCAACTGGCGGCCGCTGATCGACTCGCCCAGGAAGAGCGCCGCCAGCGCAAAGGTCACCACCGGCTCGAGCGTGGACAGCGTGACCGCATCGGCCGGGCCGAGCCGGCGCATGCCGGCGAACAGGAAGACCATCGCCACCACCGTGGACAGCAGCGCAATCAGCGCCACCCACAGCCAGCCGGCCAGCGTGACCGGAAAGGCCGGCCCCGTGGCCAGGGCCGCCAGCCCCAGCGAGACACTGGCGCTCAGCATCACCACGGCCGCCGCGGCGAGGGGCTCCTGGGACTCCAGCACCCGGCTCCCCACCAGGATGTAGGCCGAATAGATCACCGCCGAGGCCACCCCCAGCACCAGCCCCAGGGGTTCGCTGTGGAGATCGCCGCCGATGGTCAGCGCCGTGCCGCCCACGGCCATCACGACGCAGAGCAGCCGCACCGGCCCCAGTCGATGGCCGAACAGGGCCGCCGCGGCCAGGGTGACCATGAAGGGGTGCAGGTAGAGCAGCAGCGCCACCATGCCGGCCGAGGCGTAGCCCAGCGCTGAGAAGAAGCAGAACGACTGGCTGGCGTAGCCGATGCCGCCCATGCCGCACAGGATCGCCAGCGGCCGACCCCGGGGCCAGGTTCGGCCCGACAGCGCCATGTAGCCCGCCAGCAGCAGGCCGGCGAGCGTGAAACGCAGGAACAGCACCGCGCCCACCCCGACCCCCTCCGCCGCTGCCATCCGCGCGAAGATCGCCATGGCGCCGAAGGCGCTGGCCGAGACGGCGATACAGAGCGCGCCACGCAGGCGTTCGGGCGACATGGGATCCCTCGGGGGCACGGGGCGCGTATCTTCCCCGGCCGCGCCCCGCGCGGTCAACGCGCGCTTTTCGCGGACGCGATAACCTAGCGGAATTGCCCTGCACGGAGACTGCGATGATCCGCCTGATCCCCGCCGCCCTTCTCTCGATCTGCCTGGCGGCTCCAGCTGCCGCTCGCGATGCCGGCCAGGATCCGGAGCTGCCCTTCGTCGCGCTGTCGGCCGATGCCTCGGTACCGGCCGCCAACGACCTGGCCTCGGCCAGCGCCTATGTGGAACTGACGGGCGCCGACCCGGCCGAGCTGGCCCGCCAGGCCAACGCCGTCATCGCCAGGGCCCTCGAGACCACCAGGGCCTATCCGCAGGTACGCGCGCGCAGCGCCGGCACCCAGACCTGGCCGATCTACGGCAAGAGCAAGTCGCTGCCCGGCGCCGACGGCATCGAGGGCTGGCGCCTGCGCTCGACGCTGGCGCTGGAGTCCGGCGATCTGCCGGCCCTCTCCGCCCTGGTCGGCAAGCTGCAGACCACGCTGGCGGTGGCGAACCTCGACCTCGCCCCCTCGCCCGAGACCCGCCGCAAGGCGGAGGACGAGGCGCTGGTGGCCGCCCTCAAGAACTTCGAGGCCCGGGCCGAGCTGGCCACCCGCACACTGGGACGAAAGCACCGCATCCTCGACCTGCGGATCGACACCGGCAGCTATTTCCAGCCCCAGCCCATGGTCCGCGCGGCGGCCATGCGCTCGGATGCCGCGCCGGCCCCGGTCGAGGCCGGCCATACCCAGATCTCGGTCCAGGTCAGCGGCCGCGTCGAATTGATCGACTGACGGGCCTCGTTTAGGCTTGGGCCCCATGATCCCCGCACCTACGCCAGAGTCATGATCGCGCTGATCCAGCGCGTCACCCATGCCCGGGTCGAGGTGGCCGGCGAGACGGTCGGCGCCATCGGGCCCGGCCTGCTGGCCCTGATCGGCGTCGAGCGCGAAGACGCCGAAGCCAACGCCGTCCGCATGGTCGAGCGCCTGCTGGGCTACCGGGTGTTCCAGGACGAGGACGACCGCATGAACCGCTCGGTGCGCGACGTGGCCGGCGGACTGCTGCTGGTGCCGCAGTTCACCCTGGCGGCCGACACCCGAAAGGGCACCCGGCCGGGCTTCTCCACAGCGGCCGAGCCTGCGCGGGCCCGTCAGCTGTTCGATCACCTGCTCGGCCTGGCGCGGGCCGCCCATCCGGACGTGGCCAGCGGCCGCTTCGGCGCCGAGATGCATGTCTCGCTTACCAACCACGGACCGGTCACCTTCCGGCTGGAGGCCTGATGAAGCGGCTCGCCCTGGTCCTCATCGCCGCCCTCCTCGCCGCCTGCAGCAGCGCGCCGCCGCAGCCCGAGTCCGAACCCGCGCCGGCCCCGGACACCGAGCCGGCGCAGCCCCAGCGCACGATCCCGCGCCCGCCGGACATCCGCGACGGGCGCGCCTATTTTTCGCTGGTCGAACCCGAGCATCGCGAACAGCTGGTCATCGCCTCCTACAACCTGCTGGGCACCGGCTACCGCTTCGGCGGCAAGAACCCCGAGGCCGGCCTCGACTGCAGCGGCATGGTGAGCTATCTGGTGGAGGTGGTGTCGGGGCAGCGCCTGCCCCACAACGCCGCCCGCATCGCCCGCATCACCCGCCCCATCGATCGCGACGCCCTCCAGGCCGGCGACCTGGTGTTCTTCAACACCAACGGCAAGCCCTACTCCCACATGGGCATCTACGTGGGCGACGAGCGATTCATCCACGCCCCCAGCAGCCGCGGCAAGGTGCGCGTCGAGCGCATGGACAACCGCTACTTCGCGCGGCGCTTCACGGCCGCCCGCACCCTCGTCGATTACCAGTGAATCCGCGGTCGGTGGCCGTCGCCCCAGCGCAGCGACAAGGCGGCGTGTCGGAGCAATCCGTGTGCGCCTTTCGCCTCCCGTTCCGGATTCGGCGTTGAGTCCGACCCCGTTCATCGCCGCGCTGCGCACCCGCCTTCGCCTGCTCTATGGCCTGGCCCTGCTGGGCATCGCATCGCCGTGGCTGAGCCGCGCCGCGGAGGCGAGCCCGACGCTCGCCTGGCTCGCGGACCTGGTCACCCATTGGCAGTTCGTGTTCGTGACGCTAGCCATGCTGGCTGCGGGTCTCGCCTGGCGCGGCCTCGCCCGCCTCGCCGCCATCGCCGCGCTGGCGCCGGCGCTGGCGGGTCTGTGGTGGCTGATGCCGCCCCTGGCGCCGACTGCGGATACACCGGGCAGTCAACGCCTCCGGCTGCTCACCGCCAACGTCCATCTGGACACCACGGATCCCCGCGCGCTGCTCACCTGGGCGCGCTCACAGCAGGTCGACGTGCTGATGCTGCAGGAAATCAGCCCCGCCTATGCCCAGGCGCTCGACACCCTGGCCGGCGACTACCCGTTCCGCCACCTGGCGCCGCGCGACGACCCCTTCGGCCTCGGCCTGCTCTCCCGGCACCCCCTGCGCGAGGTCCGCATCGATGCCGGGCCCGGCCGCATTCCGATGCTGCTCGCCACCGTCGACGCGCCCGGCGGCGCCGTGCCGGTCATCGTCGCGCACCCGTTCCCCCCGCTCTCCGCCGAGGCCCACCGGAATCGGGCCGACACGATCCGGCAGCTGGACCGCCTCGCCGAGGCAAGCCCAGCCCTCGTCATCGCCGGAGATCTCAATGCCAGCCCGTGGTCCTCGGCCTTCGCGGGCGTGCAGGGCCTGCGCATCGCCAGCCGCGGCCTGCCCACCTGGCACGGCGTGCTGCCGATCGACCACGTACTGGTGGGCAGGGACTGGCCGCAGCAGCGTGCGACGCGTGCTCCGCCCATGGCATCGGACCATCGCGGGCTCTTCGTCGAGCTCGTCCGGTAGCGCGCCAACGGCCCGCCTAGTCCTGGCGCGCCCTGGCCATGGCGATGGCGTCCTCGATGGCCGCGCGCGCCTGCGGGCTGTTCTTCCAGCACGAGCCACCGACGATCCCCGCGGCCCGGGACACGATGTCCAGGGCGCTGGCACGGCTCAACTGGGCCAGCGACTCGATGCCCATCTGTTCCAGGCGGGCAACCACCGTCGGGCCGACACCCCGGACGCCCAGCAGCGCCCGTCGTTCATCCACAGGGAAGGGCATGCAGGATCCCGGCCCCGTATGGAGCGCTATCGCGAAAACTCGCGGATCTGGATGGGATTGCCCTCCGGATCCACGATATTGCACAGGCTGAAGAGCGGATTGCGCCACTCACCTGCCATGACCGAACCGCCATGCCGCACGACGGCCTCGCGCGCCGCCGCAAGGCTATCGACCGTCATGAACAGCTTGACCGCATTGAAGTGCCCCTCCGGCATTGCGACTGGTGAGACGTGGATGACGACGTTGAACCCCTCCTTCTCCAGACTCACGAGTTCGGGCGTCGCCCGAAGCACCGTCATGTCGAAGAACCGGCGGTAGAAGTCCGCCAGGCCCTGGAGGTCTCTCGCATAGACAACGGCGCCGAATCGCGCGGGGCCCTTCATGCCGTTCGAATCCTCTCGTTCAAGTGCCCACGGGTCGAAAGTGGACCACCGGCACGCACCGGCTCCCCCGTGGGCGCTCGCCTCACTGGGGCAGACAGGGCGTGATATACCCCAGCGCGTTGGCAACGAACTGCGCCTTCTCGCCCACGGGCGCCACATAGTGCAGCGCGGACGCCGCAGCTTCCATGCCCTCGGTCCGCGCGATCACCCAGGCGGCCAGGTAGGGCGATGCCAGGCAGCCGCCCGCTGTCGCCACGTTGCCGTGGGCGACGAAGGCCTGGTCGAGCACCTCGACCCCGGCCTCCTGGACCCACGGCTTGGTGGTCAGGTCCGTGCAGGCCGGCACCGAGTCCAGCAGGCCGAGCTTCGCCAGCACCAGCGTCCCCGAGCACTGGGCAGCCACCAGCTGCCGCGACGGGTCCAGCTGCATCCGGCGCATCAGCGCCGGATCGGCGACCACCTCGCGGGTTCGAATGCCACTGCCCACGATTACCGCGTCCGCGCTGCCCGCCTCTTCCAGCCGGGACTGGGCTCGAACGGTGACCCCGTTCATGGAGGTGACCTCGGCTTCCGGACAGCACAGCGTCACCCGCCAGTCGGGCCGCTTGATCCGATTGAGCACGCCGAGCGCGACCAGGGAGTCGATCTCGTTGAAGCCCTGAAAGGTCAGGATGGCAATGTGCATAGGGGGCTAACTCCAGACACGGGCCGCGAGGGTGAATTGCTGGCCGACACGCGGCACATCGGCCCTCGCCATTCTCGCACCGCTCTGCGCGATACGTTCGGCCTCCTCCAAAACTTCAGGGCGGCCCGGTCTGACGCCACGAACGAAGCGGTCGTCCGAACAGAGCAGGCTGGATGAACCCGCGTAGGGTGCAATAACCGGAGGGCATTGCACCATCGCCGCTCATGCTCCCTGGTCGCTCGAGCATCCCTCACGCCCAGCCTTTTTTTCTTCCCGCGGAACGGGAGCGCGGCCGTTGTGGCGCAATGCCCCTCGGTTATTGCGCCCTACCATGTCTCTGTCGCCCGATTGGTTCGAGCGGCCTTCTTGGCACCATGCCATTGCGAGGCCGCACCGGGTCGATCCCTGCCCTTACGTTCAGCGCCGGCCGAAGTACTCCGCCACCAGAACGCGCGCCTTGAGCAGCATGATGTCCTTGAGCATGTGCACCTTGCGCCGATGCTCTTCGTGCGCAATGTCATAGATCTGCTTCCGGAGCGTCTCATCGCAGTCCGGTGGAAAGTCGAGCTTCCATTGGGTGAAGTTGGCCCCGTAGCTGTCGATGGTCTTGATCAGCTCGAAGCGCAGCTTTTCCCGGGCCTTGGGGGGCACCGCGGCGAGGATGGCGTCGGCGTCGCCATCGTAGTCATGGCCGGTATGGTCCGGGAGCGGGAACTGGATGATCTGGGACATGGCGGCGCTCGGCTGTGGGTCGGGTTCGTGACGCAGGGCCGGCCCTATGCTGCGGCGGCCAGCAAGACTTCGCGGGCCTTGCTCAGGCGGACGAACTGCTCATGATCGCCTCCGGCATCCGGGTGTGCCCGCTGGGCCAGGCGCCTGAAGGCGGCGTTGATCTGGCCGCGCTCAAGGCTGCCGGACAAGGGCAAGGCCAGGGCTTCGCGGTGGGGCCGGTCATCGACCGTCGGGCCGTACGCCGGTCGCTGCTGGCGGCTCGAGAAACGCGCAAAGGCGTCTTCCATGCGCCGTTGCGTCTCTCGCTTGAGGTGTATGGATTCCTGCCGCAGGGCGGCCTGATCCGCCTGCCAGCGCCGGCGGGACATGACGACGCAGGCGGCGAAGGCCATGCGCCCACAGCGCTCGAGTTCGTCCAGATCGAAGGGGCCAACCATGTCGAAGGGCTCATCCAGCCAGGCCATGCGCTGGCCGTTCGGGCCGGTCTCGACTTCACCGAGTGCAGCGGTCGTGACCAGTCCGTGGCCACCATTCCAGATGACCCAGTCCTCGTCGCCCGTGGGCTCGAATCGCTCATCCATGGACAACCTCTCGCAGCACGAAGGACTGTCCGGCAGCGGAACGCCAGGGCATCACTTTGACGGTGTGGATTGGCGCAAACATGACAAAAACGCCTCTTCGGATGCGGTTTTTCCCCGTGTTGCAAGTTGCGCACCAAGTCGGCACGGCAAGACGTGATTCCGGTCGTGATCACCGCTCTCTCAAGTTTGATCGCTCCTGGCAAGCTCGCGGTTCAGGCGCGCCAAAACCGCATCCATCACCTCCGGCCGCCCGACCACATCCATGTGATCGAAACCGTCGAACATTACGGTCTCGGCGCTCGGCAGCGCCGCGAGCAGGCGCTCCTGGGGCAGGACGAAGCGATCTTCGGTGCCGTTGGCGATCAGGGTCGGGACCGTCAGCGGGGCCAGCTGGGCTTCCGTGAGCGGAGATTCCTGCGGGCGGGTGATGCAGGCGGCCATGGCTTCCGGGTCGTTGCCCGAGGCCCGGACGTCGGCAATCAGTCTGGCCAGCGCCGGTGGGGTATCCGAGGGCAGGCCCTCGCGCAGGGCCCGGGCCAGGGCCTCGCTGGCGCCGAGGGGCTTGAAGGCGTTGTCGCCAATGCCGATCAGCACGAGCTGGCGAAAGAGATCGGGGTGGCGCGTGGCCAGGGTCAGCAGCAACTTGGCTCCGAGGGAATAGCCAATGCCGATCACGCCCCGGTGGTGACCGACGAGCCGGTCCACCTCATGGGCGATGTCCGCATAGGCGAGCGGGTCGTGGGCGGCCTGAGCGACCCCGTGGCCCGGCAGGTCCGGGCCGATGACGGGGTAGCCCGCAGCGGCAAGGCGCTCGACCCAGCCGAGTCGCTGCCAGGTGTGGCGAAAGGACCCGCCCCAGCCGTGCAGCAGCAGGACGGGCGGACGATCGGTGGCCGCCGCGGTGGCCCGGGTGCTTCCCCCTCGCTCGGGCAGCGCAGGCTTCATGGCGCAATGCCCAGCCGTTCCAGCCAGACGGACACCTCGTCGCCGCTGCCCATGCCGTTCTCGACCAGTCCATCCACCATGAAGGTGGGGGTGACATGGATGCCGTTCTGGCGGGCGTAGCGGGCGTGCCATTTCACGGCCACCTGCAGCTCGGGCTGCTCGAAGGCGGCGGAGAGCGCGAGGCCGCTGAGGGCCTCGATGCGGGCCAGCACGCCCCGCGGCGAGAGGTCCAGGTTGGGGCCGCTGGCGTGGTCGGTCAGGATGAATGCCTCCCGATGGGCGAACACGGCTTCCATCACCCGCCAGGCGGCAGCCTTGCCCTCGGGCAGGCTGGCGGCGGCGAGGATGGCGCGGATGACCGGCGCCGAGAACATGTGCCAGGGCTGGGACAGCAGTCGGAGCTTGAGGCTCAGGCGGTCCTCGCCGGCGGCGGTCAGCAGGGCCTCGAACTTGCCAAAGGCGCGTCCGGAAAACGGGCAGGTGGGCTCGAGGAAGACCTCGAGAATCTTCGGGCCGTGGCCCCAGACGAGGGGGTCGGGGTGTGCGGCGGAGGGATGCATGGGGATGCCTTCAGGTGAGGTCGTTCGCAGGGGATTCTCGAGAGATGGGCACGGCGCACCGGTCTGCCGCCCCAAGCGTGCCGTCGTGGTTCATCGCTGACCGTTTGAAGATCCGCCGCCCTCGCCGGGAACCGCTCGGCGTTGTTCGCCCGGCTGGGGTTCAGTAGCTCCCGGATACGCCCCCCCGCACTGGCCGGGGAATGAATTCGTCGCACAGGGCCGAGGTAGCGCCCGAGAGAATCATCGAGTCGACCCCCACCGCCACGAAGCGGGCACCGGCGTCTTCGTAGCGGCGTATCAGGGACTTGTCGCCGCACAGCACACCACCCCACTTGCCGTGGGTGCTGACCTGGCGAAGCCCCTCCTCGATCAGGCGCACCACGTCCGGGTGGTCGGCCTCGCCAAGGAAGCCGACGGAGGCGGCCAGGTCGGCGGCGCCGAAGAACACCCCGTCCACGCCTTCGACCGCCTGGATGGCGGCCAGGTTGTCGAGGCCGGTGCGGGTCTCCACCTGCACGATCAGGCACATCTGGTCATTGGCCGTGTGCATGTAGTCGCCGATCCGGCCCCATCGCGAGGCCCGCGCCAGGGCGCTGCCGACGCCGCGAATGCCGTGGGGCGGGTAACGCATGGCGCGCACCAGCTGCTCGGCCTGGTCGGCGGACTCCACCATGGGGATCATCAGGGTCTGCACGCCGGTCTCGAGCAGCTGCTTGATCAGAACATGGTCGCCATGGGGCGGACGCACCACCGGGTGGGAGGGATAGGCCTCGATCACCTGGAGCTGGGCGAGGATGGAGCGCAGATCATTGGGGCCATGCTCCGCATCCACGAGCAACCAGTCGAAGCCGGCACCGGCACAGATCTCGGTGCTGATGGTCTGGGCCAGGCCCAGCCAGAGGCCGTATTGCTTTTCGCCGGCGAGCAGGCGCTGCTTGAAGGGATTGACGGGGATCTTCATGGGCGAGGATTGACTTCAGGTCGACGGTCATGCCGATCATTATGCGCACCGAACGCAGATTCTGCAAAAATCTCGAGACTTTGCATCAAACCCATCGCGGCCCGGGCACGCGGTGCCGACTGACCGCTCGCCAGTCGAGCGCCCGCCAGGCCACAGGTCATCCCCGTCATTCCGCCCCACGCGCACGCCGATACGCGGCGCACAGCGCGGCCGGATGAGCGATGCCTAGACGCCTCGTCGCGGCCGCTGCGACGCCCTGCCTGATGCACGGCCTTTTCGATCGGTGCCGTGGCGGGCAAGGCTGCGGGGGCTTCATTCGTTTGGCGATTGACGCCTTAATCTCGCGATTTTATTAACCCGGCAACTAATTAGTTGACGCTATAATTCTGGCATGCGAAAGAACGACGCCAGACAGCTTCCGAAGGA
>JAGRFX010000014.1 GCA_020445805.1 Rhodocyclaceae bacterium | reverse complement strand
TTCCTCGGTGCCGGCGTGTGGGGCTTCCTGCACACCCTCGCCCCGGTCAACTACTACACCCACGGCACGCAGATCACCGCCGCCCACGGCCACATGGCCTTCTACGGTGCCTACGCGATGGTCGTGCTGTGCATGATCAGCTATGCCATGCCGGTGCTGCGCGGCCGCGCCGCCAACTCCAACAAGTCGCAGGTGCTGGAGATGTGGAGCTTCTGGCTGATGACCATCTCGATGGTGTTCATCACCCTGTTCCTGACCGCGGCCGGCATCCTGCAGGTCTGGCTGCAGCGCTTCAACACGACGCCGCTGCCCTTCATGCAGGTGCAGGATCAGGTCAGCCTGTTCTACTGGCTGCGCGAGTGGACCGGCGTGGTGTTCCTGATCGGCCTGGTCATCTACATCCTGAGCTTCTTCGTGAAGGGTGAAGAGGCTGCAGCCGCCGCCTGACGACAGGGTCCGAGTCACCCCCTGTCAGGGCCCGCCGCAAGGCGGGCCCTTTTTTTTGGGGGGCGCACCAGAGCATCGAAACTTCGCTCACCCGCAGCGAATCAATCCGTACAAATCGTTTTTAATCAAATATTTGCAATCACAATTCGTTGGGATTTCCCCCGATGGCGGCCGGTAGATTGACGCCACAGAATGGCGCCGCACCGACCATTTGGCTCCGGCGCTTCAGGTGGAGTAGCCGGGCCTGACGGTGCAGACGACGCCCGGCGGCAACGCCCGCCCCCTATCGGAGCGCCCATGAATCGCCTCTTGCAGTTTTCTCGCCTGATTGATCGAATCAACGCCGGTATCGGGCGTTTTTCGATCTGGTTGGTGCTGGTGGTCACCCTCGTGAGTGCGGCCAATGCGACCAGCCGCTATGCCTTCAATCTCAGCTCCAACGCGCTGCTCGAGATCCAGTGGTACCTGTTCTCGGCCGTGTTCCTGTTTTGCTCCGGCTACACCCTGCTGCGCAATGAACACGTTCGAATCGACCTGTTGTCCAGTCGCCTGACCGACCGGGGGCGCAACTGGGTCGACGTGGTCGGCCTCAGCCTATTTCTCATCCCCGTTGCCGCCATGATCGTGTGGATGTCCTGGCCCCACTTCGTGGAGTCGTGGGTGCACAACGAACAGTCCTCCAATGCCGGCGGATTGGTCCGCTGGCCAGTCCGACTGCTGCTGCCCGCAGGATTCGCGCTGCTCGGCCTGCAGGCGATTTCTGAGCTCATCAAGCGCATCGCCTTCCTGATGGGCAAGGGCGCCAATCCGCTGGCGTCGGCGGCCGATGAGGAGGCCGGGCAATGACCGCCTTCCTGATCAACAACATGGCGCCCCTGATGTTCGGCGCCCTGATGGTGTTCCTGCTGTCGGGCTTTCCTGTCGCGTTTGCGCTGGCAGCCAACGGCCTGTTCTTCGGCTTTGTCGGCATCGAGCTGGGACTGCTCACGCCCGCCCTGCTCCAGGCCCTGCCTGAGCGCGTGCTCGGCATCATGGCCAATGACACGCTGCTGGCCATTCCGTTCTTCACCTTCATGGGAATCATCCTCGAGCGCAGCGGCATGGCCGAGGATCTGCTCGAATCGGCGGGGCAGCTGTTCGGTCCGGTCCGCGGCGGCATCGCCTACGCAGTCATTTTCGTCGGCGCCCTGCTGGCCGCGACGACCGGCGTTGTCGCGGCCTCGGTCATCGCCATGGGCCTGATCTCGCTGCCGGTCATGCTGCGCTACGGCTACTCCCGCGAAGTTGCCTCCGGCGTCATCTGCGCCTCGGGCACGCTGGCCCAGATCATTCCGCCCTCGCTCGTGCTGATCGTGCTGGCCGACGTGCTCGGCGTTTCGGTGGGTGACGCCTACAAGGGCGCACTCATCCCGTCCTTCATCCTGGTGGCCCTGCTGGCCGGCTACATCCTGGTGCTGTCGATCATCCGCCCCGACGCCGTGCCCGCCCTGCCGCCCGAGGCCCGCACCTTGCGCGGCGCCGCCCTGTTCCGCAGTCTGCTGGTCACCACGGTACCGCCGCTGGTGCTGATCTTCCTGGTCCTCGGCACGATCTTCATCGGCCTGGCCACGCCGACCGAAGGCGGCGCCATGGGCGCCGTGGGCGCCCTGCTGCTCGCTGCCGCGCGGCGACGGATGAGCTACAAGGTCATGCGCGAAGCCCTGTCCACGACCGCCACGCTGTCCACCTTCGTGCTCTTCATACTGATCGGCTCGACGGTCTTCGCGCTGACCTTCCGCGCGGTGAACGGCGACCTGTGGGTGGAGCATCTGTTCGGACTCATTCCCGGCGGACAGATCGGATTCCTGATCGTCGTGAGCCTGTTGGTGTTCGTGCTCGGCTGCTTCATCGACTTCTTTGAGATCGCCTTCATCCTGCTTCCGCTGGTCGCACCGGTGGCCCAGAAGCTGGGTATCGACATGGTGTGGTTCTTGGTCCTCGTCGGCATGAACATGCAGAGTTCCTTTCTCACACCGCCGTTTGGATTTGCACTGTTCTACCTGCGCAGCGTGGCACCGGTGAGGCGCTACCAGGACACCGCGACCGGCCGCATGCTGGATGGCGTCGCCACGACACAGATTTATCGTGGCGTGCTGCCCTTCATCGGGCTGCAGATGGTTGCGCTCGCCATCACGGCCTTTTTCCCCTCCCTGGTGACCGCCCCCCTCGGCCGAGAAGCGCCGGTCGACCTGCAATCGATCCAGATCGAGGTGCCTTCGGCAATGGACGACGCCGCACCCACGCCGTTCGCGCTCCCCGCGGACGGGAACGCGGCGCCGCCGACATCCGCGCCGGAATCTGCCAGCGGTTCGGAAGCCGACCCGAACCGTGCCCTGATGGACGCCCTGAAGCCGCCCTCCGAGCCTGCCACGGCCCCCGGCCGGTAGACGGCGGTGCGGCGCGGGTGGATCCACCCGCGCCGCACCCGTTCATGCCCGGCGTGATCGGCGCACGTCAGCCTGCGGGCTTTCGCAGACCCGGCACGTCAGGCGGTTGAGCCCGTTCACCCGCTGGTAGAACATCTCGTCACTCATGGATCGCATGAGGAGAATGCCTCGCCCGCCGTCGGCTGCCATGGCGATATCCGCTACCGGCTCGGGCGCCGGGAACTGACAGGGGTCGAACGGATCGCCGGGGTCTTCAAGCGTGATCAGGACACTGCCGGTGCCCGGCTCGATGGCGCAGGTGAGCCGGCAATGAGCGGGCGGATTCGGAGCACGCAGGAACAGGTTCCCGAGCGCCTCCTCCACAATCAGTGCTGACACGAAGCGCACGCGTTCGCCGCAGCCGAATCGATCAAGGAAGGCCTCCAGCCCGCGCGCCCCCGCTGCCAGGGGGCCGTCGGACGCCCGAAGCTCGAACACTTCGGTCGCCCCCCCGGCCAGCGCTTCAGCGGCGCACCGCATCGACGAGCGCGAGGGCATCCGAGACCTCGGGGACTATCGGAATCAGGTCGTCGAGGGCCACATGATCAAAGACCTCGCGCACCAGCGGCTGCGCGCCGAACAGCACGATCCGGCGCCCCGTGCCGTGCAGTCGCCGCGCAATCGCGACGAACATGCGGATCGCCAGCGAGGCCGCGAAACCGACCTCGTAGAGATCCACCACCACGTGCCGGTGGCTTTCGTCGATCCGCGCCTTCAGGTCCGGCTCGATGCGGTCGATCATGCTCGAATCCAGCCGGCCATTGAGCACGACCCGCATCGTGCCCTCGTCAACTTCCTGAATCACCATGGCATCGTGCATGCCGTCGCTCCTTGCCAAACCTGGCCACAATCCCGCTCAGGGGACACAGCAGAACTCGATGCTGACGACCGTAAAGTCATCCTCGAAAGCCCGTGCCGGCAAGCGCCTGCGGGCGTGCTCGAGGAGCCAGGCCGGGCGGGACTCCGGGGTGGTGCCCGGCACCAGCAGCTGGGCGCGAAAATCCTCCAGGCGGCCTTCCCGACCGTGCTCGTCGCGAATCTCGAAGGCACCGTCGCTGAAGAGATAGACCCGGCTGCCCATCGGGATCGTCACCGACTCGGAGCGGAAGCGGTAGCCCGGCAGCGCACCGACCAGTAGGTTGCGGGTCTGCAGGGACAGGACGCCGGCGCCTTCCCAGTCGATCAGGTAGGCCGGCGGATGCCCCGCGGAGCAGTAGTCGAACTGGGCACTGCGGCGGTCATAGACGCCGTACCAGATCGAGAAGCACATGCCGCCATAGGCTTCCATGGCGAAGGTTTCGTTGAGCGCCCCCACCACCTCGACCGGCACCGCGAAGTTCACGCCCGGCAGGCTGCCGCTGCGCAGAACGTTGGTGATCGAAGCGCTGTGGAGTGCGGCCCCTGGGCCATGCCCGGAGACGTCGATCAGGAACACCGCGAAACGGTGCTCGTCCAGCCAGTGGTAGCCGAAGGCGTCGCCCCCCAGCTCCGCCGAGGGCACAAAGGCCCAGTCGACCCGCAGGGGTCCGTGCTCGATCGGCGCCGGGAGGAGCGCCTGGACATAGTCGCGGGCCCGCCGGAACTCGTCGGCGTGGCTGTCCAGGCGGGCGGCCTCGACCGCCGAGATCTGCTCGCAGCGGAACACGTGCCGTCCCACCTGGAGGATGGCGTGCTCGGGCAGCACGAAGCTGCCCTGGATGCGCTCGCCATTGACGTAGGTGCCATTGGTCGCCTCGTGGTCGGTGACCACCAGGCCGGTGTGCGGATGCGCTTCGAGCGTGCAGTGGCGGCGGGAGACCTCGGTGTCGTGCAGGACAAGGTCGGCCGGCTCGATGCGCCCCACGACGATCGGCCGATCGCCGATCCGGATCCGGGTCCCCGGCCCCGTGCCTTCGACCATCACCAGATACCAGCAGCGCTCGTCCGCAGCGTGCCAGAGCGAAGAGGCCCGCCGGACAATCGTCATGTCCCCCGCGGCCTCCGAAACCGGCGGCACGGCCTCGTAGGGCTCGAATTGTTCCGCCAGTCGTGTAATCACCTGCCCCATGGATCCTCTCCCCCGTATCGCGCGTGCGTCCTGCGCCGCGTTCAGATCATTCCCTTCATGAAACTTGAACCATAGTTCGTACACTCGAAGGCGTGCAGGCCGAAATCGTCCGCCAGGCGCCGAAACACCTCCAGGCCCCGGATCGAGTTGCCCTTCGGGTCGAGGCGGGGAGAGTAGGTGCAGATCCCCAGCTGGCGGTTGACCACGCCCAGAATACCCCCGCCGACCCCGCTCTTCGCCGGGATGCCGACGTCGAGCGCCCAGTGCCCGGAGTAGTCGTACATGCCGCAGGTAAACATCACGGCCAGCGTGTCCCGGACGGCGGCGAGATCGAACACATAGTCGCCGCTCAATGGATTCCTGCCGATGTTGGCGAGGGTGGCGCCGATCCGCGCCAGGTCGATGGCATTGACCAGGATCGAGCACTGCCGGAAGTAGAGGTCGAGCGCCGGCTCGACCGGCGCCTTGAGCGCGCCCACATTCAGCAGCAGGTGCGCGATCGCCCGGTTGCGGTGCCCGGTGTCCCGCTCCGACACGTACACCGGGTCCGAGATACCCAACGGCCGCCCCGCGGCCCGCGAGAAACGATCCAGCAGCGTCGCCTCCGCCGACTCGCCGAGCGCTTCGCGCAGCAGGCCCGCGATCGTGATGGCGCCGGCATTGACCATCGGATTGAAGGGGCGCTGGGTGTGGGGATCGAAGACGATTGCATTGAACGCATCGCCACTGGGCTCCACGCCGACCGCCTCGAAGACCCGGTCGCGCCCCAGCAACTCGAGCGCGAGGCAGAAACTCACGCACTTGGAAACCGACTGGACCGTAAAGGCCGCCTCGGCGTCGCCAAAAGTCCAGAGCCGCCCTTCGGTGGTGGCCACGGCGATCCCGAAGCCTTCGGGTTCGACCCGTGCCAGCTCGGGGATATAGTCCGCCACCTGCCCGGCCCGGATATCGAGGGCGCGCCGGTAGACAGCCTCCAGGCTGCCGCGTACAGCCTCATCCATTGCAGATCGCTCGAGTACCGGTTGGTTCATGGCGCTCCTGGGCACACTTTTGCCGATTTCCTGGAGGCGGAACCAAGCAGATCGCATGCCCGCCGACAAAACCGACAAAACGGCCGGAAAGCCCTATATTCAGCCGCCCGGTCCTGGCGGGCGCACTCAGTTTGGTGCAATGCCGCCCGGATCGCACCAAGGGCGTGCCCTGCTCCTCCGGGCGACCGAGTCTCCGGTCAGTCCGGATCGAGCCGCACGTCGGACCAGTCGGCGCCTGTCAGGCGCTGCAATTCGGCCGGCGAGAGCGGGAACACCGCGTTGGGGGTACCCGCCGCCGCCCACACCCGTCCGAAGAACCGGAGCCCTTCGTCCATCAGCACGTGAACCGCGTTCGGGTACCCGAAGGGTGCGACTCCCCCGATCACGAAGCCGGTTGCGGCCCGTACGAAACGTGCATCGGCGCGCCCCACCGCCTCACCGAGCAAGGCACCGACCTTCCGTTCGCAGACGCGACTGTCACCCCGCGCCACGACGACCACCGCACGCCCACTGTCGCACCCGCGCAGGACGACCGACTTGGCAATCTCAGCGACCTGGCAGCCAATGGCCGCTGCCGCCTCGGCGCTGGTGCGCGTCGGCACCTCGAACTCCACGACCTGCCCCCCGAGCCCCGCCTCGGAGAGCCGTTGCTGGATTCGCAGCGCGGTCGGATGGGTCGCGGGCTTCATGGGTCGTAGCCGGTCCGGGTGAAGGCCCCTGTTGCGGGCCCCAAGGGTGCCGGGACTTCCACCCGGCCTATTCTGCCCAGACTGCCATCCCCCGCGCTGCCCGTAAACCCGATTGCAGCGGGCGCTCGGTCGGCAGACCCGCGGCCTCAGCCCTCGACGGCGCGATCAGGCGCGGGAGCCGGTCAGGGCGGAGACGAAGCGGGACACCATCGAGCGCGGCCGACGGCGGGATTCGAAGTAGTCGGCGTAGTCGCGGTCACCGCCCTGGATGTGCCTGACCAGCCAGTCGGTCAGGTAACGCAGGAGCTCGAGTTGCGGGAGGTCGCCCGACTCGGCACACTGGCGCGCCGCCTGGATCCGCTGGCGGAACACCTGGTGCTCGGCCCGGTGCTCCTCGAAGCGCGGATAGCCCTGCACTCGCATCAGGGCCTCTTCGGCGGTGAAATGGGACACCACGTAGCGCTGCAGCTCATCGAGGATCTGCGTCACCCGACCCGCGTCGGCCTTGTGGATGATGGCCTCCCACAGGGTGTTGATGGTGTCGACCAGCCCCTGGTGCTGGCTGTCGATCTCGGGAATGCCGATGTCAAGAGAGTCCGACCACTGGATGACCTTGCTCATGATGCTGCCCACCTCGTCAGATTGAATTCGCCTGGCGCAATCCGTGCGCCGGATGGGGCGAATCTAGGGCGCCCGGCCCTGGGGTCGCAGGAACTAGCGCACGTCGGCGCCGTGCGAAAATCACGGAGCCGCGACGGGCGTGCCGCCTCCCAGGACGGGCGGCAAGGGGACACACATGTTAAAAAAAGACGGCCCCGGCGGCGCGGGGCGGGACGATCTCAAAGTATTGATTTACATCAATTTTACGAACGCGCTTCGGGGCGCGTCGCGACCAGTCTCAGGCGCACGTAATCCATCGTCCATATGCCATCCGCACCGCGCAGGCGGGGCGCGAGCGCTTCTTCGACCTCGGCGATGATGCCGCCGGCCATGTGGACCGGCAGTTCCCGGAGGGCGTGGTCTGCGAACAAGCGTAGCCAGTCGCCAACACCGGAGGGCAGCGGGGTCGGGCGCTCGATCCGCTCGATCGAATGGAGTGCGAAGCCGGCCCGTTCGAGGACGGCCCGGTATCCGGTCATGGACGGAAAGTACCAGGGGTCCGGATAGGGCCCCAGTTCCGGGCGCCGCGCATAGGCGTCTGCCAGGGCCCCACGGACCGATGCCACGTTGCCCTCGCCCCCGAACTCCGCGACGAATCGACCGCCGGGGCGAAGGGCCTGAAAGACGCGGGCCGCCACGGCATCCGGGTCGCGCATCCAGTGCAAGGCCGCATTGCTGAACACGGCGTCAAAGGTCGCGTCGAAATCCATCGAGTCGGCCGGACAGCACACGGCCTCCAGGCCCCGCCCGCGGGCGGCTGCGACCATGGCCTCGCTGGCATCGAGGCCCAGCACCCGGGCGCCACGGTCACGGAGGGTGGCGGTCAGCGTGCCATCGCCGCAGCCGAGGTCCAGTATCCGCTCGTCCGGAACGACCGCCAGCAGATCGACCAGCGACGCCCCCAGCCTGGCCACGAAGGCGCCGTCGCGGCGATAGATCTCGGCATTCCACTGCTGCTCGGCCATGTGGCTCTCCGGCTGTTTGCAGGACGCGTCTCCACGGGTCGAGGCGATGGCCTCGACCCGCCGCCCGCCTCAGGGCGAGCAGTAGGTGGTGCCGCCGGAAGATCCCGGCGCCGGGCTGCCACTGCTCCAGGTACCGAGGGGGGTCACCGTCACAGAACAGTTGGCCGCTACCGTGAAATCGAAGACCGCCCACCAGTCGGTACTGGCCGTTTCGCCGGCCGGGGGCGTGAAGACCCGCGTCGTGCCATTCCAGTTGAGTTCGACCCGAACCGGCGAAGCGGTCAGACCCGGATTCGAGGTGCCGCTGTAATTGTGAACTGCGTAGCGATGGGTGCCCACCATCATGCGCCGCAGCGTGATCACCTCGGGACCGAAACTGGATGTGTCGTCCACGTCCAGGGCGGCGTAGGGATCGCTGGTCAGCGATCCCTGGTTGACGTAATAGACGTGGCTCCCGTTGGCGAAATACACATGGCTGTCCACATCCGAGGGGCGCTCGCCCCAGGTCAGGCGGATGGTCAGCGAATCGGCGGAGGCCGTCAGGACCAGGCAATTGGACGATCCGTCGATGCTCACGGCCGACGGCCCTGCCGACACCGTGTTCGACACCATCGCGCCCGTTTCCGCCGCGATGGTGGCGCGACCGTTGCGCTTCATCGGTACCACGAAGACCCCGCTGCCGTTGGTCTGCACCGTGCTTCGGCCCGAGTAGTCGATCCCCTCGCTCTGGACCCTGGCGCCGGCCAGGCGACGTCCGTTGCCATCGACGGCGCAACCGGTGTAGGTGATGGTCTCGAGGGTCTGGTCGGCATTCCACGCCACCAGGCGGCTCACCGTGCCTTCGAAAAAGCTGCCGGTCGGGTCGAGGGCGGCGCTGCCCTCCTGCACCCACAGGCCACTGGCGTCATCGAAGTAGAACAGCGGCACGCTGGTCGGGATGGCGCTGCCGGTCGTGCGCGACGACACCGGGATGCGAACGGTCGCGATGCGCCCTCCGGCCAGGCCGAGCGCCTCGCCCGCGCTGTCGACGACGCGAACGGACAGAGCCCCGAAGCTCTCGATGGGGCCTTCGCCGCCACCGTTCCGTGCCAGCAACGCACCCGGCATCGAGTCCAGGTTGGTGGCCGGCGCGATGGCCGCCATCTGAAGCTCGGCCGTGCCTGTAAAGGCGGTTCCGTCGTTTCGCACCAGGGCGTTCGCCGGGATCGTCAGGCGCGCCGGCGAGCCGGGAATGTCGAAAGTGCCGCCGCTGGCGGCGGACACCGTGGCGGACAGCCCCAGGGGCACCAGCACCATGTCGATGCTCGAGGCGGTGCCCGCCTCGACGGCGACCCCCTCGAAGTTGATCGCATAGCCATTGGCCGAGGCCGTGACCACCACCCGCTCTCCGACCCCCGTGCCGGCCAGGGAGAACGACCCGTCGGAGGCGGTCGTGGTCACCGCATCGCCGGCCCGAACCGAGGCACCGGCCAGGGCCGTATGGCTCCCGGCATCGACGACGATCCCGGTGATCGTGCCGGGCAGGTTGCCACCGCCCTCACTCGCGGTGTCGCCACCGCCGCCGCCGCCACCGCACGCAGCCATCAGCACCGCGGCGAAGCTGCAGGCCGCCCACAGGGCAACGCGCTGGCGCGCACCCTCGAAACACACTGACTTCATTGATGTCCCTTTCAAACATTGCGAGTTCATGAAAACCGGGGCGCGAAGTTAGTGTTGGCGGACGCATGGTGCAATGCAGAATCGATTCACTTCGTGTCGTGCCGCAATGCTTAACAATGGTGGTTCGTCCGCGGTCCATCGGCGGCATGTGGCAGGGCGTGGCGCGGCCCCCGGGTCTGTCCTTTCTTGCCCCGCATCAAGGAGGGCCACAGCCCCGGGCAGCTAGGCTTGCGCCATGCTCGCCAGCCCTGACACCGCCACGCTTTCTTCGGGGGACATCACGACCGATCGCCCCGGTTCGCCCCCGGGGGATCTCGCCGTATGGATCTTCATCGTGGCCGAGCTGCTCGTGTTTGCGGTGTTCTTCATTTCCTATGCGGTCGCCCGGACCCATGACGTGGCGCTGTTCGACGCCATGCAGCGGACCCTCGACCGCAATGCGGGCGCCGCCAACACCCTCCTGCTGGTGACCAGCAGCTGGTGCGTCGCGCGCGCCGTCGCGGCGGTCGAGCGTGGCCGCGCCACCCAGTCGGCTCGCTGGCTGCTGGGCGGCCTGGCCTGCGGCGCCGGCTTCCTGGTGGTCAAGGCGTCCGAGTACGCGGCCAAGTTCGCCGCCGGCATCAGCCTGTCCACCAACAATTTCTACATGTTCTATCTGTCACTGACCTTCTTCCATTTCATGCACGTGATCCTCGGCATGGTGGTCCTGGGGGTGCTGTGGCACGGCGTCCGTCGCGGACGGTACCGGCCGGGCGCGATGTCGGGTCTCGAGAGCGGGGCCGCCTACTGGCACATGGTCGACCTGGTCTGGCTGGTGCTCTTCCCGCTGATCTACGTGGTGCACTGAGCGATGACGACACGACGCATCGACCAAATCTGGATCTTCCTGCTGCTGGCCACCGGCGTGGCCTGGTGGCTGGGCGAGGGGCGCGGCGGGTTCGACGTCACGCTCCTGGTGCTCGGTCTCGCCCTCGCCAAGGGCTCGCTCGTGATCCTCGACTACATGGGACTGCGCGGCGTCCGGGCGCCCTGGCCCTGGGTCGTGCTGGGCTGGCTGGCGCTGGTGCTGGTCGTGATTGGAGTGTGCTTTCTGCCCCGCTCGGGCGCATGAGGGAGAGTCAAGAATGAACGCAATGAACGAGTCGGCTGCGGTGGCGGTGCCCTACTACGAAGCAGAGGGTGACGAAGTCGCCGTCTTCGAACACGCCTGGCGCAATCGCCTGCCCCTGCTCATCAAGGGCCCCACCGGCGTCGGCAAGACCCGCTTCGTGGCCCACATGGCGGCACGACTCGGTCTGCCGCTGTACACGATGGCCTGTCACGACGACCTCACCGCGGCCGACCTGGTCGGGCGACACCTGATCGGCGATGGCAACACCGTCTGGCACGACGGACCGCTGACCCGCGCCGTACGCGAAGGCGGCATCTGCTACCTGGACGAAGTGGTCGAAGCGCGTCGCGACACGACCGTGGTCATCCACCCCCTGGCCGACGATCGTCGCCTGCTCCCCATCGAGCGGACCGGCGAGCTGATCGAAGCACCCGACCGCTTCATGCTGGTGATGAGCTACAACCCGGGCTACCAGAACTTTCTCAAGGGCCTCAAGCCCTCGACCCGCCAGCGCTTCGTCAGCCTGCGCTTCGAGTTCCCGCGACCCGAGCGCGAGGTGTCGATCCTGGCCGGCGAAACCGGCTGCGAGCCCATGCTGGCCCGCCAGCTGGTGTCGATCGCCAACAGCCTGCGTCGCCTGAAGGACGTGGACCTCGAGGAGGTCGTGTCGACCCGCCTGCTGGTCTACGCGGCCCGCCTGATCGGGACAGGCATGGCGCCCGTGCCGGCCTGCCGCAGCGCCATCGTCGAGAGCCTCACCGACGACCCCGAGGTGGCCGGCGCCCTGGCCGAAGTGGTCGAGGCCACCTTCGGCCAGTGAGTGCCGCCTGCCGGGGGCCGGCCTGGGCGTGCGCCCAAAGGCTTGCCGGACCAGAACAAGGCCCCTGCACATACGCCCTACATCTCCTTCTTGACGTCCTTGGCCGTCTCCTGAACCTTTTCTCCGCCGGCCTCGATATCCTTGCCGACGCCTTCGACGGTGTTGCAGGCACCGAGCGTGAAGGCCGCGGCGATGATCAGGGCGAGTGTCGCTTTCATGGTCGTTCTCCGTTGGTTGGCTGGGGCCCGTCTTTCGCTGCCGAGGGCTGATACCATGCTAGGCAGGTGACGCCTCCGGCGCTGTCGGTACAGTCGGAACGCCATGTCAGATGAATCCTGCAGGCTGGACACCCCGGCCCGGAGAATGCCTATGCCGACGACCGCGACCGAGGCCAAGACGAACGCGCCCGAGGGTTTCCGGCCGCTGGACGACAGCGGCGTCCCGCGCATCTGGCAGCACGTCCTCCTGGCCTGCGGCTGCGCCCTGGCCCTCACGCTGCTGGTCTCCAGCTACCTGCAGTCCTCCCTCGGCCTCGAAGCCCTCGACGAAGTGCTGACCCAGTCGGCCCAGGTTGACCACATGGACCAGCTCCAGCTCCTGCTCGTGAACTCCGAAACCGGCGTGCGCGGCTATCTGCTGACGGGCGAACCGGTCTACCTCGAACCCTACGAAGCGGCGATCCCCGAAATTGACACGCTGGTCGAGCGCATCAGGGCCGACTTCTCCGACAAGCCAACCATGCTGGACGAGCTCGAAGCCCTGCTCGGTCTGGTCCGGGCGAAGCAGGAGGTCATGGGCGAGGCGGTTGCACGACGGACGCTCGAAGGCGAACAGGACAATGACCTGGCCGGCAAGATCCTGATGGACGAAGCCAGGCAGCAGATTGGCGCCTTGCGGGCCAATCTGCTGTCCGACGTCACGCAGAGCATCATCGGCTCTAAGGAACGCTTCAAACTCACGCGCGGCATCGGCATCGCCCTGGCCGGCGGCACCCTGCTCCTGCTGCTGGCCCTCTTCGCGGTCATGCAGCGGCAGGCAGAACTCCGCAATCGCCTCACCGACCTGCTCGCCACCGAGAACAGCCGGCTCGATCGCCAGGTCCGGCAGCGCACGGCCGAACTGCGCCGCCTGGCACGCTACCTGACGAACGCCCGCGAGGCCGAACAGGCCCGCCTGGCGCGCGAGCTGCACGACGAACTGGGCTCGCTGCTGACGGCCGCCAAGCTCGATACCGGATGGATCCGCCGCAAGCTGCCGGACGACCTGCGCGAGGCCTGGAAGAGCCGCCTCGATCGATTGCAGGAAACCCTCACCAGCGGCATTGCCCTGAAGCGGCGGATCATCGACGACCTGCGGCCTCCCCTGCTCAAGGACCTCGGGCTGGTCGAGGCCCTGCGCGCGCTCGCCGAAGACTTTGCGATGGGCAACGAGATCACGGTGGATATCGTGCTGCCGGACGACGCCTCGGCCTTCGACGAGGAACGCTCGCTGACCCTGTTCCGGATCGCCCAGGAAGCCTTCACCAACATCCGGAAGTATGCCAACGCCCGGAACGTGACCCTGTCGCTCGTGATCGCGAATGATCAGGCCCGCCTCGAGGTCACGGACGACGGCGTCGGCTTCAATCCGCAGGGTCTGGCCTCGGACCGGCACGGCCTGGCCGGGATGCTGCATCGCGTGCAGACCTACGCAGGTCGGTTTTCGGTGGAATCGAGCCCTGGAAACGGGGCCCGCATCGTAGCGGAAGTGCCCCTCAATACCTGATCACGTCCCGGTCGCCGTCGGGCCATTGCCAAAGTCCATGCCGCCGCCATCTCTGGCGTCGGCCCTGCGCCCCGCAGCGACCGAACCACGCTGAGTGACACGCCCCATGGATCGATCACACGGTTTGCATTTCGGTGGGCCTCGCATCGCCACGAGGATCGAATCCGCGCTCTGCCAGGACACCGGAGCGTCCCCCGAGCTCGGCCGCGAGAGTGCCATTCACATGAGCGACTGGATGTGGGAACTGGAACGCCAGGGCGAATTCAGCAGCGACCCGGACGCATTGGAAGACGACGCGATCACCGGGCTTTAGACGGACGACCTGACCCACGCGCCCGCGCACATGGCAGCCACGGCCCGACCGCACACCGTCTCTACCGTCACGGACCTGTGCGGCGTTGCTGCGGTCGCCATCGTGCCGGAACTGTCAACGCACACGTCCCGCGCCCGGCCTGTGAAGCCGACGCAGGCTCACGCCCCGTGCCCTTGCCGCTCAGCCGGCGTCGTGCTGGCGCGCCGCCGACTCCACGTAGTCGATCAGCTCGTCCATGCCCTCCGACTTGTCGAAGAAGGCATCGGCGCCGAGGGCCTCGCAACGCTGGCGGACCGAGCGGTGGGCGTAGGTGGAGAAGACCACCGCCCGCGGGTGACCGAAACGTTCCGGTGTCTTTTTCAGGCACTCCAGCACGCCGAAGCCCGACCCCTCGTTGAGTTCCAGGTCGACAATCGCGAGATCCACCGGATCGCGTGCCAGCCGCTCGATGGCGAGGGATTCGCCGTCGGCGTCGCCGGCCAGCTCGACCCCCTCGATCTCGTCGAGCATCTCGATCAGCATGCCCCGCAGCAGCTCCGAGTCCTCGACCAGCATGATGCGCAACATGGGAGTGTCGTCTCTATTCGAAATCACGCATCCCCCTTTTTACTCCATGATCAGACCGTTGCGCAGCGCATAGGCTGCCAGCTCGGCGTTGCTCGACACGTCGAGCTTCTCGAGCAGGCGACTGCGGTAGGTGCTGATGGTCTTGACACTGAGGTGCAGGATGTCGGCGATGGCCGACACGCTCTCGCCCTTTGCGAGGCGCAGAAAGACCTGCATCTCCCGTTCCGACAGCGCTTCGTGCGGCGAGCTGCTGCCACCGCCCAGCATTTCCTCGGCCAGCAGTTGTGCCGTGCGCTGCGACACGTAGCGACGCCCCTGCTTCACCGTGTTAACGGCGCTGATCAGGTCGTCGCGCTCGCAGTCCTTGCACAGATAGCCGTCGGCGCCATTGCGGATCATCGAGAGGGCGTAGCGCTCTTCGGGGAAGCCGCTCAGCACCAGCACCTTCAGCTGCTCGTAGCGCTGGCGCACAGCCCGCAGCACATCCACCCCGCTCTTGCCGGGCAGGGAGAGATCGAGCAGGAGCACGTCGCAGGGCTCGCTCCGCAGCTTGTCCAGGGCCTCCTCGCCCGACGCCGCCTCGAAGGCGATCTCGAAGCCGATTTCCTCGCCCAGCATTTCCCGGAATCCGGCACGGACAATCTGGTGGTCATCGACAATGGCAATCTTCAGCATGGTCCGCTCCGACAGGCTCCTGAGGTCCATTCTAGAGTGCCCCCCGATCGGGTCAAAGTGCCCGTCGGGAGGCCTGTGGAAGGCGTCGGTTCTCATCCCTTGCCGCGGGTCATGTTGACCAGGAAGCTGACCAGCGCCATCACCAGGAAGACCACGAACAGGATCTTGGCGATACCGGCCGCGCCGGCGGCGATCCCGCCGAATCCGAAGAGGGCGGCGATCAGGGCGATCACAAAAAACACGATGGCATAGTGAAGCATGATGTTCTCCTTGTCCGGCCGACCGGCCCGGAGGCCGGTCCCGAAGCGATGATGGGATTCAGTGGGACGAGCGCTCCCAGCGCTCGAGCTGCTTTTCGGCCTCGTCGAGGGTGACCCCGTAGCGCTCCTGGATCTTCCCGGCGAGCTTCTCGCGGCGCCCCTCGACGATGTCCAGGTCGTCGTCGGTCAGGCGGCCCCACTGCTCTTTCACGGCGCCTTTCAGTTGCTTCCAGTTGCCTTCGATGATGTCGCGATTCATGGCTGTTCTCCTTTCGACTGTGGGTGTCTTCCGGAAGTCCGGGTGGCAGCCCCGTCTTCCGATGACTCCACTGTACGGATCGCCCCGCGGCCGCATCATCGGCCCGCACCGAAAGCCCTGTCAGACAGGACCTACACCCGGGCGCCCGCGGACTTGCCCGGCATCAAGGAAAGCCGCGCGGGAGGGCGATAAGGTCCCACTCGAGACGAGTCGACCCAGCCCCGATGCCGACCCCACACGACGACCCGAGCAGCGTTCCCGGATACACCCTGGCCGTGGCCAGCGAGGCCATCTACCTCGTGAACCTCATGCTGGCGCCCGGTCTCGCCTTCCTCGTCCTGTGCGTGGTCTGGTGGCGCTTCCATCGCAGCGCACCGCCCCTGGCCCGCTGTCACCTGGCCCAGACGATGTCGGCCAGCCTGTGGGCCGGCGCGCTGCTGGTCGCCGCCAACGGGCTCATCATCGCGATCGGCGGCTACGACGCGCCCGGCACCTGGGTGGTGGTGGTGCTGTACTTCACGGCCTGCCATTCCTCGCTGATCTTCTTCGGTGCCGTCGGACTGGCCCGCGCGATGTCGGGCCGGACCTACCGCTTCCCGCTGGTGGGGCGCCCCTGCCGTGACGACTGAGACGATGCGGAACGCGTTCGCCAGGGCCGACTCGGGGCGACAGGGGCTGCGCCACGCCGCCCAGATCGGTTTTTTCGTCCTGTTCGTGGCCGCGCCGGTGTTCGACCTGCTGCGATACGACCTCGTCGCCGGCCACGCCTGGTTCCTCGGCATGGAGTGGCGGGTCGGGCTCGACGACTACTCGGCCGGACGCATCGGCCTGGCCGAGATCACCGCCAATGTCCTGCTGCGGATCTTCGTCCCCATCCTGGGCGCCGGCGCGCTGCTGCTGCTGGCGGCCTGGCGCTGGGGGCGGCTCTACTGCGGCTGGCTGTGCCCACACTTTTCCGTCGTCGAGACCATCAATCGGCTGATGCAGCGGGCCAGCGGCAAGCCCAGCCTGTGGGACAGCCGTCCCCTGCCGCCGCGCGAACCCGACGGCACGGCGATCCGCTATGACCGACGCTGGTGGTTGCTCACCGTGCCCCTGGCGGTGGGCTTCGCCTTCATCTGGGCCGTGGTCCTGCTGACCTACCTGCTGCCGCCGTTCGAGGTCTATGGCAATCTGCTGGCCGGCACGCCGACGCGCAACCAGGCGATCTTCATCGCGGCCGGCACCGCGGTACTGAGCGTCGAATTCCTCTTCGCCCGCCACCTCTTCTGCCGCTTTGCCTGCGCGGTCGGACTGTTCCAGAGCCTGGCGTGGATGGGCCATCGGGGCGCCATGGTGGTGGGCTTCGCCCGCGAACGGGCCGCCGAGTGTGCGAGCTGCTACTCGGCCTGCAACCACGTCTGCCCGATGCGGCTCAAGCCACGCACCGTCAAGCAGCAGATGTTCACCTGCACCCAGTGTGCCCAGTGCGTCTCGGCCTGCGAGACCACCCAGCGGGACAACCCGCACGGACCGCTGCTGTCCTGGGTGGCGGGTGAGCAGGCGCGCCAGAACGAAGCCGTGATGTCGGCCCGGCAGCCGAGCTGGCGCGAGGACAACGGATGGAACTGAACGACTTCGCCCTCGCCCGGGCCATCCATGTGCTCGCCGTCCTGCTGTGGATCGGCGGCGTGGCCTTCGTCACCACGACCCTGCTGCCGGCCTGCCGCGCCCTGGCGGAGCCGGATCAGCGCATCGCGCTGTTCGAAACCCTCGAGCACCGCTTCGCCTGGCAGGCCCGGATCACCACCGTGGCGGCTGGCGCGTCCGGCTTCTGGATGGCCCACCGGCTCGATCTGTGGTGGCGCTTCGCAGCGGGGGCCGAATGGTGGTGGATGCACACCATGGTGGGCCTGTGGGGCGTATTCACCCTGATGCTGTTCGTGCTCGAGCCCTTTGTCCTGCGGCGCTGGTTTGCCGAGCAGGCACAGCGCGACCCCGAACGGGTCTTCGCCCGGATCGAACGAATGCATCGCGTGCTGCTGGCGCTGTCGCTGGCCACGGTGGCGGGGGCGGTCGCGGGCAGCCACGGCGGCTGGGGCTTTTGACATGGGTGCGGACCGACGCGGGATCACAGCGGGGAACTGACATGGAAGAGTTCGTTGGCGGTCTCTGGCACCGCTTCATCACCCGGCAGGCCTCGCGCCGCCACCCGGCCGCAGCCGTCCGGCTCGAGGACATGGAGCGACAGGCCGGGACCCTCTTCCGGGCCCTGGGCGGCGACGCGGGCCTGCGGGTCGCCGCCGCCTCCACCAGCGAGAACGGCGCCCGCAGACGCTGGCTGTCGCGGGTGGCGGGCACCGAAGACCGGGTCAGCCACGCCAGCCGCGACGCCGAAACCCTGCGCCTGCCCCCGGAGATCGACCTCTTCGCCGAGTCCGGTCTGAACTGGGACCTCTACCTGTGGCTGATCGCCCTGGCCGCCACCGTGCCGGCCGAGGACGACGACTGGCTGCAGGCCAACCAGGCGGCCACCGCCCAGGTGCTGGCCCGCTATCCGGGCTTCGCGGCCCGCTACCGGCGCCTGGTCGAAGCCTGCGTGGCGCTGAGGCTTCCTCCGGAGCGGTTGCCGGCCGACGAGGCCGCGGCCGAGCAGGCCATCCTCTCGGCCCTGCGTGCGCCGGAGCAGCCGGTGGTGCTGCCGACCAGCCGCCGCCCGCCGCAGCCGGTCCCCCTGTGGCTGTACCCCAGCCGCGAGGTCTTCGATCGGCGTAGCCGACCGTCCGCCACGGCGGCCCCGAAGGGGAGCGCCGGCGAGGCCCAGGACGGCCGCCAGCGCCGGCGCAGCGCCCGCCGCGAGGACGATCCAGACGGTCGGGACGGCTTCATCCTGCCGTTCCGGGCCGAGAGCCTGCTGTCCTGGGCCGAATACGTGAAGGTGAACCGGGCCCTGGACGACGACCCCAACGAGGACGCGCTCCGCGCCGTCGACGACATGGACGAGCTGGCCGTCTCCGACGGGACCGGCGAAACCGCCTCGACCGTGCGCTTCGACCTGGACCTCCCCTCGGCCGCCGCCGACGACCTGCCCCTCGAACGGGGCATCCTGCTGCCCGAGTGGCACTGGAAGCAGCGACGCCTCCTCCGGGACCAATGCAGCCTGGTCGTGCTCGAGCCCCGCGACGCCACGCCCTGCCCCGTGCCGCCCCGCCTCAGCCGGGCCAGTCAGCGGATCCGCAACCAGTTCGAGGCACTGACGCCGTCGCGGCGCTGGCTGAAGGGCCAGCCCGAGGGCTCGGAGGCCGACTTGGACGCCTGCGTGCGGGCCTGGACCGACCGGCGCTCGGGGCGGCTTCACGGCGAGGCGCGGCAGTATCTTAAGTGCGAACGCCGCGAACGGGACCTGGCCTGCCTGGTCCTGGCCGACCTGTCGCTGTCCACCGACGCCCACGTCAGCAATGAACTGCGCGTCATCGACGTGATCCGCGATAGTCTCATGCTGCTGGCCGAGGCCCTGGCGGCCACCGGCGACCGCTTCGGCCTCTACGGCTTCTCCAGCCTCAAGCGCGACCACATCCGCTATCACCGCATCAAGGACTTCGACGAACGCCATGGCGCGGTCTCGCGGGGCCGCATCGCGGCCCTCAAACCGGGCTACTACACCCGCATGGGTGCAGGCATCCGGCACTCGACCAGCCTGCTCTCGCGCCAGCCGAATGCACTGCGCCTGATGATGATCCTGACCGACGGAAAGCCCAACGACATGGACCACTACGAGGGCCGCTTCGGCATCGAGGACACCCGCATGGCCGTGCTCGAGGCCCGTCAGCAGGGGGTTCGCCCCTTCTGCGTGACCATCGACCAGGAGGGGGCCGACTACCTGCCCCACGTCTTCGGCGTCGATGGCTTCACCGTGATCCGCAAGCCGGAGGAGCTGCCCACCCGCCTGCCCATGCTGTACGCCAGCCTGGTCGGGTAAGCCGTGGGGCGGCGGTGACCACCGCGGTCGAAATTGAGCCAGGTCATGTCGCCGCAGGAGCCCCGCGGCGAGACTCGGTCACCCGGTCGACCGAGCCCGCCCCCATGGATTTCCCTCCCTTCTACGCCCACATTCCGCGACTGCGCATCCGCGACCCGCTCGCCGAGTTGCTCGGCGCGAGCGCCGGCGGCTGGCTGGACTACGGATTCGACGATGCCGTCCGCCTGACCGGCCACGCCTGCCCCACCGTGGCCATGGCCTATGCCCTGACGGTCAAGGGCGTTGGCGCCCTCTACCCGGATGGCGATCCGGTGCGGGGCAGTCTCCTTGCCCACTTCGGCAGCCCGCCCGACGAAGGCACCACCGGGGTCGTCGCCAGCGTCGTGACCCTGCTGACGGGCGCCTCGGGCGAGGGCGGGTTCAAGGGCCTGGGCGGCCGCCACGTGCGACGCGGACGGCTGCAGTTCGGCGCCGACGGCCCGGGCTTCCTGCTGTGCCGGGATGACGGTGGACGGGTGCGCCTGTCGGCGCAACTCGACCGGGTGCCTGCCCACCCGCGCGTCGGAGCCCTGCTGCCGCGCTGCGTGTCCGGGCAGGCCAGCGCCGATGAACGCGCCGAGTTCGCCCAGCGATGGCAGGCACGCATCGAGGATCTCCTGGTGACGCACTGGCAGGACGATGCGCTCTGGCAGGTGACGCCGGCATGAGCGGGCCCGCCCCCGTGCCGCGCAGGATTGCCATCGCCGATCTGGTCGGGATCCTGGGCGAAGGCTGGCAGGTCTTCCGCGCCTGCCGGGCGATCAGCCTGGCAGTCGGCGCTGCCGTGACGCTGGCCGGCCTGGTTCTGGCGGTCCTGGCGGTGACCCAGGGGCTGGCGCCGATGGTTCCGGCCCTCGCCGGTGGCTTTCTGCTCCTCGGACCGGTGGCCATGGCGGGGCTGGCGGGCGTGGCCCTCCAGCACTGGCGGGGGCGAACACCCGGCATGGGAAGCGTCCTGGCGGAGCTCCGCGCTGCACCCCGCGGGCTGTGGGCCCTGGTGCTGTTCTGCATCCTCATCGATTTCATCTGGCTCACCGATGCCGGCACGCTCTACAGCTTCCTGATCGGCGAGCGGCGTGCCACCCTCGGCCACGTGCTGCCCACCGACGCGGCCTCGGCCCGCTACCATCTCTTCTCCACCGCCATGGGTTTCGTCCTGGCCAACGTGGTGTTCGCGGTCAGCGCCCATGCCGTGCCGCTGCTGGTCCGCGGCGAGCGCTCATTGGTCCGGGCCGTGATGGCGAGCGTCAGGGCCGTCGCCACCAGTCCGCTGGCCCACGGGGCCTGGGCCGCCCTGCTGGCCGCCACCATTTTCATGAGCCTGTTGGTTCCGCCGCTGTTGTGCGTCGCGCTGCCGGTACTGGCCTATGCCGGTACGGCCCTCGACCGGCACGTGTTCCCCGACCGACTGCCGTCCTGAGCCCAGGCTCAGGACGGACCCAGCAGCTTGCGGCCGGCGCGCACCAGACAGCAGCGGTTGCGCCCCGCGGCCTTGGCCTCGTAAAGCCCCTCATCGGCCCGGCTGACCAGCGCGTCGGCGTCGGTGGTGTCGGCTTCGCGGCTGGCAATGCCGATGCTGACCGTCACCTCGAAGGTCTTGCCATCCACGGTCACCGGCGCCCCGGCCACCGTTCGCCGCAGGCGCTCCGCCGACTGGGCCGCGGCCTCGAGCGTCGCGTTGGGGCAGATCACCAGGAACTCCTCACCCCCGGTCCGGCAGACCCAGTCGTCCTTGCGGGCCGAGCCCCTCAGCAGCTTGGCGACGGCGGCCAGGACGACATCGCCGCCCGCGTGTCCATGGCGGTCATTGATCGACTTGAAGCGATCGATGTCGATCATCATCACGGACAGGGGCTGGTCGCTGCGACGGCTCGCGCTCCAGGCCTGGCCGAGCATCGAGATCGCGGCCCGCCGGTTGGGCAGCCCGGTCAGCGCGTCGCTCAGCGCCGCGCGCTCGAGCTTGCGGTTGCTGACCGCCAGCTCCGAGGCGATCCGCTTGAGCTGGGCCCGGTCGCGGGCCCAGTCCTCCTGGAGGCGCACGTAGCGCCCCGCCGCCATCAGGCGCGCGCGCAGGGCGCGCAGGCTGAAGGGCTTGGTGAGGTAGTCGTCCACGCCTTCGGCAAAGGCGGTCTCGAGCTGGTCTTCCGAACCCAGCGCGGTCAGCATGATCACGTAGATCGAGCGGCCCCAGTCGGTCGCCCGCAAGGCCCGCGTCAGTTCGATGCCGTCCATCTCGGGCATCAGCCAGTCGGTCAGCACCACCTGCGGGCGGTGCTCGAGCGCCAGCGCGAGCGCCGTGCGGCCATCGGGAGCGGCGGTGACGGAGTGCCCGCATTCGGTCTGGAGCCAGCTGCTCATCAGCTGCCGGGTCGAGCCCTCATCGTCCACGACCATGACCCGCAGGGGCGGCCCATCCAGGTCGGGCCCGATGCGCGGCGCCGGCGAATCGGCCAGGATCGCAAACGGCGGCAATGTCGCGGTCGGGACCTTGAGCAGCTCGCCCCACGCGGTCCAGCTTTCCATCAGGGGATCCAGCAGGGCACCGAGATCCTCCGACAGGATGCCGATGCGCCCCGCCACCGCGAGCAGCTCGGCCACCAGGGCATGGCGCGCGAACTCCGGCGCCAGTCCGAGATCCCCGATGCGGGCGGCGAGGCTCAGGGCCTGGCAGATCTGGTAGCTGCGGGTCCCCTCCGAGAAAGGGGCTTCCACGCCCTTTTCGTGGAACAGCACCGGCTCGACCAGCGCGGGCGGCACGCCCCATTCGCCCAGCATGGCCGCACCAAGCCGATTGTGGTCGATGTGGAGCGCCGTGTTCTCGGCTTCGGCCAGCTGCTCGGCCGACTGGCCTTCGGTTGCGCCGAGCACCTCGGAATAGGCCACCGGATAGGCCGTGGCGAGGGCCAGGCGCCCGATGCGGGCGAGCAGGCCGCAGGCGAAGAGGTCGTCGGGCGGCCCCATCCGGCTGACCCGCGCGATGGTCTGCATCGACAGCCCCATCAGCAGCGAATGGGACCAGAACTTCTGGTAATCGAATCGCTCGCAGGCCCCCTCGCCGAATTCGTCGATCAGCGAGAAGCCGAGCACCAGCTGCTTGACCAGCCCGAGGCCCAGTCGCCGGACCGCCTCGTTGACCGAAACCACCGGGCGACCGCCCGCGGCTGCCGCGTTGGCCTGCCGGATCAGCTTGCCGGACAGGGCGGGATCGGTCATCACCGTGCGGGCGACGTCCTCCATCGAGGCAGAATCGCTCTGGCACAGCTCCATGACGGCCAAAGCGACGCCCTTCGGCGTCGGCAGCATCCCGCCGACCCTGAGGTCATCCAGCTTCGGCAATGAAACCATGGCCCACCCTCTGGTCCTGCCCCGGAACACCCTTGCGCCCCGGGAAACGGTACATGCGCAAACAGCCACCGGTCATACTGTGTCATAACGTCACAGCAGCGCGTTACTATAACCATTCAAACGAATATTCAACCCCTATGCGATCAACAAGTCTGTGGTCTGTCGTATTTCTGGCGACCGCCGTGGGTTCGGGCTGTCGCGTGGCACCACCGGTCCATCCGGAGGCCCAGTTCGCCTGCGCGGATGGCAGGACCTTCTCGGCCCGCTTCGCCGAAAACGGTGAAAGCGCCACGGTCGCGTTTCGTGGCATGCACTTCCAGTTGCTGAAGGATCCCGCCGCACCCGGCCGCTACAGCTGCAGCATGCTCGCCCTGAGCCGCGGCGAGGGTACGGCCGAGCTGCAGGTGGAAGGGGAGCCACAGTTCACGGCCTGCCGCGAGATCGCCGGCGCCGATCGCTGACGCCCGGCCCGCATTCCGGACCCGCAGGCGGGCCGCTCAGCCCACCACGTAGGCGCCGGTGCCCACCGCGATCAGACTGCCCTCGTCGTTGTGCAGCTCGATCCGCGCCACCGCCACCTTGTTGCCGGTGCGCAGCACATAGCCGGTGGCTTCGAACCATTCACCAAAGCCGGGCCGCAGGTAGTCGACGCGCAGGTCGATGGTCCCGAGGGCACCGAATCGCTCGAGCTTGGAGGCCAGCGGTTCGTCGGCCAGGCGCTTCTGCACCCCGAGGAAGGCCGCCAGGCCGCCCGTCACGTCGATGACGGCGGAGATGACCCCGCCGTGCAGGTTGCCGCGCAGGAAATTGCCGACCAGTTCGGGCCGCTTCTCGAACCGGATCTTCGGCTGGTCGTAGTCGAGCGAATGGATGACCGCACCGAGGACCTTGTTGAAGGGGATGCGGTCGTTGAAGAGCACCCGGATCTGCTCGAGCAGTTCCCGGTCCTGGGCCTGGGTGGTCATGGCGTGCCTCGCGATGGGTCATGCCGACTCTATCCGGCGGCCCGTCCGGCGACAAGTCTCGGCCTGAATGAGGGCGCTCGCGAACGCCCGGGCGGGTTCCAGGCGGGCGTCGACATCCGGGCTTGGGAAGCGGCAGACCCGGGAGGGGGATTTGGGGGGTCATGCGGGCCCCGTGGGGAACAGGAGGTGACTCTCGAGTCAGGCACCCGCATGGGGATTCCCGGATCTGCCTGTCCTGTCCATCGCAACTGTCGTGCCGCATTTCGGGTCGGACAGCAGCCCCCGACAAGCCGCTGATCGAAAAGCAGAATCCGAACCGCGCGGGCCCGTCCGCCGCCGCGAATCGGGCCTGAGACTGCCAACAATGACAGTTCACCCACGGCAGCTGCGACAACCCTGCCATACAACGCCGGAGGCTCTGCCCGCGCCCCCGCTCAGCGACCCGCCAGACCGTGAGCCTTCAGCTTGCGGTACAGGGTGCGCTCCGAGATGCCCAGCTGCTGGGCCAGCGCCTTGCGGGATCCGTCGTGGGCCGCCAGCAGGCGCCCCAGCGTCAGGCCTTCCGCTTCGGCCAGCGGCGCCGCGCCGGTGGTCGCCGGCGCCGCACTGAGGGCGATCTCGTCGGGCAGGTGCGTGGCTTCGATCACCGCGCCGTCGCACATCAGGGTGGCACGCTCGAGCACGTTGCGCAGTTCACGGATGTTGCCCGGGAAGGCGTAGTGGGCCAGGGCTTCCAGGGCCCGCCGCGACAGACTCAGCTCGCGGTCGGGTGCGATGCGCCGCAGGAAGCTGGCGGACAGTTCGGCGATGTCCTCCCGGCGCTCGCGCAATGGCGGCACGACGATGGGGAAGGCATTCACCCGGTAGAAGAGGTCCTGGCGGAAGCGCCCCGCGTCCACCATCGCGCGCAGGGGGCGGTGGGTAGCCGACACCACCCGCACGTCGGCCGGGAGCAGGTCCGTGCCGCCCACGCGCCGGTAGGCGCCCGCCTCCAGCAGTCGCAGCAGCTTGACCTGGACGCCCAGTGGAATATCGCCCAGCTCGTCGAGAAACAGGGTGCCCCCGCGCGCCGCCTCGACCAGCCCGGTGCGCCGCGCCGTGGCCCCCGTGAAGGCGCCCCGCTCATGCCCGAACAGCTCGCTCTCGATCAGCGTTTCTGGCATGCCGGCGCAGTCAACGACGACAAAGGGATGGTCCGCCCGCAGACTGGCGGCGTGGGTCGCATGGGCCACCAGCTCCTTGCCGGTACCGGACTCGCCCTGCAGCAGCACCGCGACATCGCTGGGCGCGACCCGCGAGACCAGGCCGAGCATGGTCCGGAATGCGGCGGCACGCCCCACCATGCCGCCCGCCGCCAGATCGCTCGTGCGCGCAGGCAATGGCGCCATCCGCTCCACGAAGAAGCAGATCTCGCCCTCGGCATTGCGGATGGGCGAGAGCCGGATGTCCACGTAGGCTTCGCCACGGGGCGTGTGATGCAGGTGGAGCACGCGCTCCCGCTGCCCGGAAGCCAGGGCGCCGGCCAGGGGACAGCTCTCGCCCGCCTGGTCGCAGGGCACCCGATAGCGGTGCGAGACCTCGTAGCAGTGACGCCCCACCACGCCCTCCCCGTCCCCATGCAGCCGCTGGTAGGCGGCGTTGGCGGCGCGGATCCGATAGTCCCGGTCGAGCACCACGCAGGCGTCGGGCTGGGCCTCCAGGTAGGACACCAGTTCGGCGGGTGGCTCAGGGGGGTGTGACATGGGCAATGCCTGAAGTGACAGTCTCTCTGCCAGAATTGTCCGCCCCACCCGGACGACGTCAAGCAGGGCAAGCGGGGCCCGAACCTAACCGTCTCCGGAGGGCAGCCGGTCGAGCTGTGCCAGGGCCGGGAACAGCCGCATCCACAGCGCCGCGACCACCAGGGTGCCGATGCCGCCCAGCACGATTGCGGGAACGGTACCCAGCCATGCGGCGGTCACGCCGGATTCGAACTCGCCGAGCTGGTTGGAAGCGCCGATGAAGAGGCCGTTGACCGCACCGACCCGTCCCCGCATGGCGTCCGGCGTGGCCAGCTGGATGTAGGCGCCGCGGAAGACCATGCTGACCATGTCCGCAGCCCCCAGCACGAACAGGGCCGTCAGCGACAGCCAGAGCTCGGAGGACAGGCCAAACACGATGGTCGCGATGCCGAAGAGGCCCACCGAGCCGAACATCAGCGGCCCGACCCGGCGCTCGAGCGGATGCCGAGCCAGCCACAGGGAGGTGGCCAAGGCGCCGACGGCCGGGGCCGAGCGGAGCAGGCCCAGCCCCCAGGCGCCGGTGTGCAGGATTTCGCTGGCCACGATGGGCAGCAGGGCCGTGGCGCCGCCCAGCAGGACGGCCATCATGTCCAGGGAAATCGCGCCCAGCACGGCCCGTTCGCCGCGGATGAAGCGCAGGCCGTCCAGGAAGTTCTGCCAGGCCGAGCGGCCGGCCGGCGCCCGCTGCTGGGCCCGGATGGGGCGCGCACCGGCGATCATGACGACCGCCAGCGCGAACAGCAGGGCCGACAGTCCATAGACCACCTGGGGTCCGATGGCATAGATGAAGCCGGCTGCGGCCGGGGCGGCAATGGTCGCCACCTGGAAGGCCGAGGCCGTCATGGCCACGGCCCGGGGCAGCAGGGCGAGCGGCACGAGGCCGGGCAGCAAGGCCTGGCTGGTGGGCATCTCGAAGGTACGCCCGACGCCATTCACCAGCAGCACGGCAAAGATCAGCGGCAGGCTCACCTGCCCCAGCCCGCTGGCCACCGCCAGGACCAGCAAGGTGACCAGCTGGACGGACTGGGCCGCGGCCACCAGACGCCGTCGGTCGAAGCGATCGGCCCAGTTGCCGGCCATCGGCATCAGCGCCAGCTTGGGGAGGAACTGGAAGAGACCGACCAGGCCCAGGGCGAAGGCACTGCCGGTCAGGTCCCACACCTGCCAGGCGACCGCCACGGTGAGCATCTGGTAGCCACTGGCGCTGGCGATGCGCGCCACCCAGAAGCGCACGAAGCCGGGCTGGGCGAAGAGGCGATCGACGTCCAAGGGGCGCCGTCCTCAGCCCGGCGGCGTCGGGTTGCTGATCTCGATCAGGTTGGCATCCGGATCTCGGACATAGACCGAGCGGATCGGCCCTGTCGCCCCGGTCCGCGCCACCGGTCCGGCCTCGATGGCCACGCCGCAACCGGCCAGGTGCTCGACGACGGCCTCGAGCGGCGTGTCGGCGATGAAGCACAGGTCGGCCGAGCCCGCGGTCGGCCGCGCCGCCTTGGGCTCGAACTCGCGCCCGCTCTGGTGCAGGTTGATCTTCTGCCGCCCGAAGGCGAGCGCAGTCCTCCCCTCGCCGAAGCGCACCACGGAGAATCCGAGCACGGTCGCATACCACGCGCAGCTGCGCTCGATGTCGGCCACGGTCAGCACCAGGTGGTCGAGCCGATCGACGGCGATCATGATGCGACTGCCTCGGCGGACAGGCTCGCCATCGCCTCCATGGTCTGGCAGCCGTCACCGTCGCAGGCCCACAGCCGGACGGCGCGACCGTCCGCGTCGGGCGTCCCGTGCAGCGAGAACGGCGCGCCATCGAAGGTCGGCCGGAGGGCACGGAAGCTGAAGGCCGTCACGATGCGGTCGGGCATCTCCCGGCCGATCAGGTCGAGCAGCAGCGTGGCGATCAGCGGCCCGTGGACGACCAGGCCGGGATAGCTCTCGACCGAGGATACGTAGCGCCGGTCGTAGTGGATGCGATGACTGTTGAAGGTCAGGGCCGAGTACCGGAACAGCAGCACGTCGTCGGGCACCACGACACGCCGGAACGCGCCCTCGCCCGGCCGCACGGGCGCCGGCAGCGGCTCGCCCGGGCGCGGCATTTCGCGATAGACGATGTCGTGCTCCTCCCACATCCGCACCGCCTCGCCCACATGGAACTGGTGGCGGACGGTCACGAACACCAGCGAACCGCTGCGACCCGACTTGCCCTTGACCGACCACACGGTCGAACTCCGGCTGATCCGCTCGCCGACCCGGATCGGCGCCATGAAGCCAAAGCGGCCGCCCGCCCACATCCGTCGCGGCAGGGCCACAGGCGGCAGGAAGCCACCCCGGCGCGCGTGGCCATCGGGCCCGAGCAAGGATTGGCGATCGAGGGGCAGGAAGTAGAGCCAGTGCCACAGGGGTGGCAGGACGTCGCCCGGGTCGCCGTCCCCGACCTGGGGCGATTCGAGGGTCGCCTTCAGGGCGCGCATCGGAAACGCGGTGATCTCGTCCTCCTGCACCGTCTGGCGCCCGACCCACTGCTGCAGGTGTGCCAGATCCACCGTTTCGCCCATCGCCGCGCCCTCCGTCCGCTTCCACGGGGAGCATAAACGAGTGCGCTCCGGAACGTCCGGCGAACGCATCGCTCCAAGAGCGGAAGCCCACTGGCGGAACCGCCCTTGACCACAGCCATCCAGCCCCCCGAAGCTGCGTCGCACCCGCATCCGTCACCGGCCCGCGCCCGACCGGCAGCCCCTCGGCCGGGCCCGTACTTCGTGCTCCACAATCCGGCCTCGGGCGCCCAGGACGCCCGCATCGCGCTGGCCACCGTATCGCGGACGCTTGCGGCCGCGGGGGCCGAGTGCCGCCTGGTGCCGATCGGGCACCCCCGCGACATCGAAGCGCTGGCGGAGCGCCACGCCGAACAGGCCCTGGCCCACGGTGGGACCGTGGTGGCGGCCGGCGGGGATGGCACCATCAACGCCGTGGCGCGGGGCATCCTGGGCACTGGCTGCCGCTTCGGCGTGCTGCCGATGGGCACCTTCAACTACTTCGCACGCAATCATGGCATCCCCACCGAGATCGATGCCGCCAGCCGGCTGCTCCTCGACGGCGCAGTGCAGCCCGCCTTCGTCGGCACCGTGAATGACCGCATCTTCCTCGTCAATGCCAGCCTCGGGCTCTACCCGAGGCTGCTCGAGCAGCGGGAGCTGGCCAAGCGGCAGTTCGGGCGCAGCCGCCTGGTGGCGCTGGCGTCCGCGGCGGTGTTCCTGCTGCGCGAGCACCGCCACCTTCGGCTCCGGATTCACTGTGACGGCCTCACCGACGACGTGGAGACGAGCACCCTCTTCGTGGGCAATAACCGACTGCAGCTCGAACAGCTCGGCCTGGTGGAGGCCGCCAGCGTCAATCGCGGGCTGCTGGCCGCCCTCTATCTCAAACCGGTTCCCAGCATCGCCCTGCTCGGCCTGGCCCTGCGCGGCTCGCTCGGGCTGATGGGCGAGGACCCGAACCTCACGAGCTTCGCCTGCCGGGAACTGACCGTGACCCTGCCTTCGCGCCACCGGCGCGCAAGCCGGATCAAGGTCGCGACCGATGGCGAAACCGCCCGCCTGCAGCTGCCTCTGCGCTTCGGCGTCGCCCGCAGCCGGCTGCCCCTGATCTGTCCGTCGGCGGAGGGCACCTCATGAGGCGGCTGCTGCATCTGTCGGACCCGCACTTCGGTACCGAGCGCCCCCAGGTGGTGGAAGCCCTGCTCGCCTGCGTGGCCGTCATCGGCTTCGACCTGGCCGTGGTCTCGGGCGACCTGACCCAGCGCGCGCTCCCCGGCCAGTTCCGCCGCGCCGCACGCTTCCTGGCGCGGCTGCACGCCCTCTCGCCGGCATCACCCGTATTCCTCAATCCCGGCAACCACGACGTGCCGGTCCTCGACCCGATCCAGCGTTTCGGCGACCCCTTCGGGCCCTTTCGCGAGGCCTTCGGCACGGCGCCGGAGAGTCACTACGAGGACGAATACGTCCATCTGCAGGTCCTCAATACGACGAGCCGATGGCGGCACAAGAACGGCGTGATCCGGGCCGAGCAGGTGAGCCGCTCGACCCACGCCCTGCAGGGCATCTGCCCTGCGAAGCTGCGGGTGGTGGTCACGCACCAGCCCCTCGCGCCGGGTCCCGGGCAGGACAGCAGCGACCTGTTGCGTGGCCGCCAGGCGGCCATCCGCAGCTGGCGCTCGGCCGGGGTGGACCTGGTCCTCGGCGGGCACATCCACCTGCCCTTCGTGACCAACGCCAGCCACGACGGGGGCCCCCCGCTGTGGGTCGTGCAGGCGGGCACCATGGTGTCCCGGCGCATCCGCCACGAAGCCGGCAACTCCTTCAACCTGATCCGCTTCGAAGCGCCGACCGGGGGCGCGACGGCGCCGGTCTGCCGGGTCGAGCGATGGGACTACATCGATGAGCTGGGCGCCTTCCGGCGTGTGGCGACGACTCCGCTGCCCCTGGCCCGACCCTGATTTCAGGCCGCCGCCGAAGCCTCGGCGTCGAGGGATCCGCAGGCGCCGCCGAAGAAGCGGTAGTCGGCGCGGCCCTCCCGCTTGACCTGGTAGAGCGCCTCGTCGGCCCGCCGGACCAGCTGGTCGAAGTCGCCCCCGTCGTCCGGGAAGATCGAGATCCCGACGCTGCCACTCACCGCCACGGTGCGGCCGTCGATACGCAGCGGCTCGCCCATGACCTCGAGGAGGCGCTTGGCAACCCTCGCCACGGCGCAACGGTCGGCCACCTCACCGAGCAGCAGGATGAACTCGTCGCCCCCCTGGCGGGAGAGGGAGTCCACCTCCCGCAGGCAGGCCGTGAGGCGCCTGGAGACCTCGCACAGCAGCTGATCGCCGGCCGCGTGACCGAGGGAATCGTTGACCGCCTTGAAGCGGTCCAGATCGATGAACAGGACCGCCACCCGCAGGGCCTTGCGTTTGGCCAGCCGCACCGCCTGCTCGAAGCGATCATGCTGCAGCCGCCGGTTGGGGAGCCCCGTCAGCGCATCGTGGCGGGCGAGGAAGTCGGCCCGCGCCTCGGCCCGGGCGCGCTCATCGATCTCGTGGCGCAGCTGCTCGTTGGCGTCCGCCAACCGGCGATTGCTGCCCGTCAGGGATCCGACCAGGGTCTCGTTCCTGAGGCGCAGGGCCAGGTTGTTGCGCATCAGCGTGGCGAAGCGCCCCACGGTGATCACGAGGGTGGCCTCGAAGATCAGGCACAGGCCCGCCATGGCGATGGCTTCCCGGTCGCCCCGCCCGCCCAGCGCAACCACCATGCATCCGATCACCGGCAGCGTGAACGCCAGGTAGGCCCGGCGCACCGGGCCCAGGGTCACCACTGCGCCGCTGACCATCCCCGACAGCACGAAGACCGCAAAGCCGACCTGCAGGCCATTGCCCTGGTAGAGCATGGGGATGCCGACAGCCCCCCAGCACAGGCCCATGGCGGCCGAGAGGGCGACGATGCGGTGCTCCCAGGGTGCCGTCCCGTTCCCGCCGTCCGGATCGGCGGGCCGCCGGTGCCATTGTCGATTGAGCAGCCAGCGCGCCACGCTGAGGCCCAGCAGCACGGTCAGCCACGCGAACAGCAAGACCCGGTCCGCGGTCGGCCAGGTCACCACCACCAGCGTGAACGCCGCCACCAGGTGCACGCCCAGCGCGCCACCGTTGTTCGCATAGACGAGCGCCAGCTGCTCGCTGCGGATGCGGGCGACGATGTCGGTGCCCATCGGGGCGTGATCGGGGCTCGGCTCGGCCATGGTCGGGCGGCGCGCTGCGCCAAATCGGAAAGTGACTGATTTGCAAAGATTACGGTGGAGCGGCCTATCGCTTTAGTGATGCGTTACGCGGATCCGGCCCTTGCACCCCCGCAGGCCCACCGCCGAATCACAGTTTCACACTCTGGCCCCGGCCAGCCCCGCCAGGTGGCCCCGGAGGGCCGCCTCGGCACGCGAGACGCGGGCCGGCCAGGGCGCGCGCGTCCCGGTCACGGCCCAGATGGGTATGCCCTCGAGACGCCAGTCCGGCAGCACCACCCGCAGGGACCCCGCCTGGAGGCAGGCCTCGACATCCGCCCGAACCAGGACCGCCAGGCCGAGGCCACCGACACACAGCTGCTCGAGGCTCTGCTGGTGGTTGCTGAGCACCGTGGCCGCACCGCGCCAGGACACGGCCTCGCCCGCCAGGCCCGCCAGCTCGAGGCCCATGCCGGTCCCGCCACCGGTCGGCCCGAGCCAGCGATGCCGGTCCAGGTCATCCGGCTGCTGCGGCGTACCAAGGCGCGCCAGGTAGGCCGGCGACGCGCAGATGACGCGATCGAGGGTGCACAGCCGCCGTGCGATCCACCCGGAGTCCGGCAGCCGGCCGCCCCGTAGGGCCAGGTCGATGCGCTCGGTGACCAGGTCGATCAACTCGTCGGAGACCCGAAGGTCGAGCTGCAGGGACGGGTTCGCCTCCAGCAGCGGCGCAAGCGCCGGCGCGATGTGCCGCGCAAACCCCATCGGCGCCGCGATCCGCAGGGTGCCCGAGAGCACTTCGCGGTCCTGCTCGACAAATCGCCAGGCCGCGTCCGCGCTCTGCACCATGGCCTGGCAGTGGGCCGCAAACGCCTGCCCCGCGTCGGTCAGCGCCATGCGGCGCGTGGTGCGATTCACCAGCCGCAGCCCGGCCGCACGCTCGAGCAGCTGCAGGTGCTGGCTGACGGCCGAGGTGGACATCCCGAGCTGGCGTGCGGCCCCGCCCAGGGACCCGGCGCTGGCCACCGCGGCGAAAACCGCCATGCGCTTGAGATCGTGCATTGTTTAGCTCAGCTTCACAGTGAATCGATCATATCGCGACTTCTTGAAGGTCTGGAATCGGCCTATCGTGGCAGCCGTCCCCATCACCCTGGAGCACCCCATGAAAATCGCCCTGATCGGCGCCACCGGTTTCGTCGGCAGCGCCCTGCTCGACGAAATGCTGGCGCGAGACCACACCGTCACCACCCTGACCCGACACCCGGAAAGCGTTGGCCCCCGTCCGCAGCTCATCGCCGCCCGGGCCGATGTCCGCGACACCGCGCAGCTCACCCGGGCACTGCGGGGCCACGATGCGGTGGTCAGCGCCTTCAATCCCGGCTGGTCCGACCCGGACATCCACGACAACTACCTGCGCGGCACCGAGTCGATCCTCGCCGCGATGTCCGCCCTGGCGGGCACGCGCCTGCTCTTCGTCGGTGGCGCGGGCAGTCTCTACGTGGCGCCGGGCGTCCAGCTGGTGGATACGGATGGCTTCCCGCAGGCTTACCTGGCCGGCGCGCGGGCAGCCCGCACGGCGCTCGAACGGCTTCGGCAGGCACCCGGGCTGGAGTGGACTTTCCTCTCGCCGCCCGCCCTTCTGGCGCCGGGCGCGCGCACCGGCCGCTACCGCCTGGGGAGCGACCAGTTGCTGATGGCTGGGGAAGCACCCGCCGGGATCTCGGTGGCCGACCTGGCGGTGGCGCTGGTCGACGAGCTCGAATCGCCGCGCCATCGACAGGCGCGCTTCACCGTCGCGGCGGCCTGATCCGCAGGGGCTGACAGGCAGCCCGCCTCAGAGCGGGCTCGACTCCAGCCTGCGTCGCCCTGCCAGCCAGCGCAGCAGCGTCCGGCAGAACACATCGAAGGTCATCGGCTTGGCCACGAAGTCGTTCATGCCGGCGGCAAAGCAGCTCTCGCGGTCCTCGGCGAAGACGTCCGCGGTCAGGGCGATGATCGGTACGCGGCGGCCGTTCGGCAGCTCGCGGATCCGTCGCGTGGCCTCCTGACCGGACAGCTTCGGCAGCTGCAGGTCCATCAGGATCAGGTCGTAGTCGCTGCGGGCGGCCAGCATGACCGCCTGCTCGCCATCGGAGGCCACGTCGAAGAACTGGCCCGCTTCGGCCAGCATCAGCATGGCGATCTCGCGGTTGATCAGGTCGTCCTCCACCAGCAGCACACGGCAGCCCGAATAGTCGCGCCGCAGGATCTCCTCGGCCGGCGCGGTGTCGAGCCAGGCCGCATCGAGCACGGGCGCCGCCTTGAGCAGCGTGACCGACAGCCAGAAGGTGCTGCCCTGCCCCTCCTCGCTGCGTCCGCCGGCATCGCCGCCCATCAGCCGCGCGATCCGGCGCGTGATGGCCAGCCCGATGCCGACGCCCCGGTAGGAGCGGGTCGAAGAGTTGTCGGCCTGCTCGAAGGGGGAGAACAGGCGCGCCATCAGGTCGGGCGCCACGCCGATGCCGGTATCCCGCACTTCGAAGCGCAGGCCAAGCTTGCCGGCGTCCTCGTGCTCGACGATGGCCCGCAAGGTGATGCCCCCCGAGTGGGTGAACTTCACGGCGTTGTCGGCCAGGTTGAGCAGGGCCTGTTGGAGGCGCGTCGCATCACCCTGCAGCAGGATGTCGGGGGTGGATACCTCGCAGACGAAGCGCAGGCCCTTGGCAATCGCCTGCCCCTCGAGCATCGACATGACCCGGCGCACCAGGGCATTGAGCTCGAAGGTGTCGTCGGAGAGGCTGACCTTGCCGCTCTCGATGCTCGACAGGTCCAGGATTGAGGAGATCACGTCGGCCAGGTGCCGGCTCGCCACATCGAGCTTGTCGAGCCGCTCGGTCTGTCGCGGCGTGAGGCTGTCCCGGCGGATCAGCTGGGCCATGCCGAAAATGGCGTGGAGCGGCGTCCGGATCTCGTGGCTCATGTTCGCCAGGAAGTTGCTCTTGGCCTCGTTGGCCGCCTCGGCAGCCCGCCGGGCCGCCGTCAGCTGGGTATCGCGCTCGGCCACCAGGCGCTCCAGCGCCTCCTGGTGGGCCATCGATTCGCGCGCCAGCCGCCGATCGTCGGACACGTCGATCAGGATCGCCAGCACTTTGGAAGGCTCGTCCCGGGCCAGGGGGACGACATGCACCTCGAGCGAGCGGGCCAGTTCCCCGGGCGCCCGGTGCAGGCAGCTGCGCCCCCAGGGCGCCGACTCGCGCCGCAGGGCCGACTCGAGTTCGTTCAACACCGCACGTCCGCGCGAGTCGAGCTGCCACAGGGCGCGCTTCAGCAGCGCCTCCCGCTCGAGGCGGTAAAGTCGGGCTGCCGCCTCGTTGCCGCCCAGGATGCGCCCGTCGTCATCGAGATCCACCACCAGCATGGGCAGGGCGGCGCGATGGAACAGGCTGTCGACGCTGTCTCCGGTCCCGCCGTCGGCCACGACGGACCCTTCGGCCAGGGCGGGTTCAGGGTCGCCCCGGCCTTCGACCAGGATCGCCTTCCGGCCCGGGTCGTCGCGCAGAATGGTGCAGCGGCATCGCAGCCCCCGCGGCGCAGAAGCCGGGCCCACCGTCCAGACTTCGTCACACGGCCCCTCGGCCTCGAGCGCGGCGTACAGGTCCTCGAGCCGCGCGTGGCGGCAGCGCGAAAGCGCCCCCCGGCGCAGGGCCTCGATCGCCCCCTCGGCCAGCAGCCGGTCGGCCGCCGGATTGCTCCACAGCAGGGTTCCGCCAGCCACATCGAGTGCCCAGAGCGGGGTCTCGAGCCCGGCGAGTATGGCCTCCGCCGTCACCCGATCGCTCCCGCGCGCGACCGCCGCAGGCCATTGGGCGTGCGGTGGTGCGGGATCGACGGACGAGCGAGATCGGACTTGGGGTCGGGCGGCACGGCCTGTTCAGTTCTTTTCGCAACGCACGGTACACGGGCGATTGCGCAGATGCTTTATGGCCCCGATTGTTGCAGGTGGTTACCTGGCCGGCAAGCACCGGGCCGATCGGCCCGGCTTGCAGTCGCCCCCGCCCGGACGACGGTCTTGCCGTGCGTGCGTACGGCCACCTCCAGGCCCCGCCACGAGCCGCTTGCCCTGGGCGTCGAGCGCATGCCGCGGCAGCGGCCGGGCAGTTCCGGTGGCGCGGTCCGGGACCGCCGTCGTCCTACCAGGACGTATCGTGCTCTGCCGTCGCCGAGATCTTGTGGATCGCCAGGTCGGCCCCTTCGAACTCCGACTCCGGATCCAGCCGCAGCCCCACCGCCGCCTTGATGCCGCCGTAGACCAGTCCGCCACCGACCAGCGCCACGGCGATACCGGCCAGGGTGCCCACCAGCTGGCTGCCGAAGCTGATGCCCCCCATCCCGCCGAGCGCCTCGAGGCCGAAGATGCCGGCCGCGATGCCGCCCCAGGCGCCGCACAGGCCGTGCAGCGGCCACACGCCGAGCACGTCGTCGATCTTCCAGCGGTTCTGGGCGATCGTGAACAACTGGACGAACAGCACCCCGGCCACGGCACCGACCACCAATGCACCAACCGGGTGCATCAGGTCCGAGCCGGCACACACGGCGACCAGCCCGGCCAGCGGGCCGTTGTGGACGAAGCCCGGGTCATTGCGGCCGGCGACCAGCGCCGCCAGGGTGCCGCCGACCATGGCCATCAGCGAGTTCAGAGCCACCAGGCCGTTGATGGCCTCCAGGCGCTGGGCGCTCATGACGTTGAAGCCGAACCAGCCCACCGTCAGGATCCAGGCGCCGAGGGCCAGGAACGGGATGCTGGACGGCGGATGCGCCGCGATGGCGCCGCTCTTCTGGTAGCGGCCGCGACGCGCGCCCAGCAGCAGCACGGCGGGCAGCGCGATCCAGCCACCGACGGCATGGACCACCACGCTGCCGGCAAAGTCGTGGAACTGGGCGCCGAAGCTCGCTTCAAGCCAGGCCTGGAAACCCAGGTTGCCGTTCCAGACCATGCCCTCGAAGAAGGGATAGACCAGCCCGACCAGGAAGAAGGTGGCGACCAGCTGGGGCGCGAAGCGGGCCCGTTCGGCGATGCCGCCCGAAATGATGGCCGGGATCGCCGCGGCGAAGGTCAAGAGAAAGAAGAACTTCACCAGCTCGTAGCCGCCCTGGGCCGCCAGCTGGTGGGCGCCGACCAGGAAGCTGGTGCCGTAGGCCACCGTGTAGCCGATGAAGAAGTAGGCCAGGGTGGACATGCCGAAGTCGGTCAGGATCTTGACCAGCGCGTTGACCTGGTTCTTGCGCCGGACCGTGCCGAGCTCGAGAAATGCGAATCCCGAATGCATGGCAAGCACCATGATGGCGCCCAGCAGGACGAACAGGACGTCGCCGCCCACCTTGAACTCTTCCATAACCACCTCCGATTGCACAATGGCGGCGCATGAAGCGAGGACCATACCAGGACGTCCATCACTTTATTTTCAATAACTTGAAAATTTGACGCACCAAATTCGCGAATCAAGCGCACTGAATTTGTGCAATTGAATCGAATGACGCACCTTTGCGGTGCCTAAAATCCCGTTATGGTGCAGCCTGGGCAGGAACGTGGCCCACCGGCAGCAGTACCCAGAGACGACCGGCCTGCCGCATCCGCCCCGCCTTGCGACCCGCCTCCCCACCGAAGCCCCAGAAGAAATCGGCCCGCACGCCGCCCTTGATGGCACTGCCGGTATCCTGCGCGACCACCAGCCGTCGCAGCGGTTGCGTGCTGTTGGGTTCGGTGGCGTCGATGAAGACCGGCGCACCAAGCGGCACGCTGCGCGGATCGACCGCGATGCTGCGACCATCGGTGAGCGGCACCCCCAGCGCCCCGATCGGCCCGCCCTCGCCGGCCGGCAGCTGGCGGAAGAACACATAGCTCGGATTGGCCCCCAGCAGCGCGGAGAGTCGCTCCGGGTGGGTCGCGGCCCAGGCCTTGATGCCGTCCATCGAGGCCTGGGCCAGCGTCATCTCGCCCTGGTCGATCAGCCAGCGGCCGATCGATACATACGGATGTCCGTTCTGGTCCGCATAGCCGATCCGGATCCGGCTGCCATCGGGCAGCTCGACACGGCCCGAACCCTGCACCTGCAGGAAGAAGAGCTCGATCGGATCTTCGGCCCACAGCAGTACGGGGGCCGGAAGCTCGGCCCCGAGCCGCTCGATCTCGGCGCGGGTCCAGTAGGGCAGCAGGCGGTTGCCCTCGAGCCGCCCGCGCAGCCGGAACCGGGCCAGATCCGGGTAGACACCGGCCAGTTCCACGTCGACCAGGTCGTCGGGCACGCCATGGATCGGCCAGCGCGCCACGGCATCCGGCGTCAGGCGCCCCCGGATCAGCGGCTCGTAGTAGCCCGTCACCAGGCCCTCCTCCGATCCATCCGCGTTGAGCACCTGCCAAGGCTGCAGGGTCTCCGACAGGTAGCGCCGGAGGCGCGCCTCGTCCGGGCGCTCGCCGAGGGCGGCGAGACCCGCGCAGAAACCCGACCAGGTGGCCTGGGCCGACAGGCGCGAGCACGACTGCTTCAGCGCCGGCAGGGCCTCGAGCAGACGGTCGTCAGCGAAGTCGGGCAGGGCCTGCAGGGTGCTCGCCTTCAGGCGCCCCACCTCCGGGCTGGCCTTGGGGGGCGGCGGCGGCAACTCAGGACATTTCGGGCAGCGTGGGCAGGCCGGACAGCTCGGACACTCGGTGATGGGGCAGGCTGGCGCAGGCGGTGGCGGGCTGGCGCAGGCGGCCAGCAGGGCCAGCGCGGCCACCACCAGCAGGCGGTTGAGGCGGGAAGCAGGCATCGGGGATCGGTTACACTCGCGGCGCAAGGCTCCGAGTATAAGGCGCCGGCGCAAACCACCCCCCGGGCTGTATGCCAGCCCCCATGGAGACGCACGATGTGGGTGATCCTACTCGAGGCCGGCGTGGCGCTCGCTCTGCTGTCCATCATCGTCTGGGCCACCTGGCCCCGCAAGAACAGGAACTCCGATACCGATGAACGCAAGCCCTGAGCTCGTGGCGCTGCTGGCGCGCGCCGAGCGCGTGCTCGACCGCCTGGAGTCCCTGCTCCCGGGACCGGTCGAGGCCCCCGACTGGAACGCCGCCACGGCCTTCCGCTGGCGCCGGCGTCAGGGCCGCGCCCAGCTGGAGCCCGTCACGGCCCCCCACCGCATCCGCCTCTCCGATCTCAAGGACGTGGACCAGCAGAAGCAGCGGATCGAGCAGAACACCCGCCAGTTCCTGGCCGGACGCCATGCCAACAATGTCCTGCTCACGGGTGCCCGGGGCACCGGCAAGTCCTCGCTGGTCAAGGCGGTACTGACCGCCCACGCAAAGCAGGGCCTGCGATTGATCGAGGTGGACAAGACCGACCTGATCGACCTGCCCGACATCGTCGAGCTCGTCCGCAATCGGCCCGAGCGCTTCATCCTGTTCTGCGACGACCTCTCCTTCGAGGAGGGCGAGGCCGCCTACAAGGCCCTCAAGAGCGTGCTCGACGGATCGGTCGCGGCGGTCGCCGACAACGTCCTCATCTACGCCACCTCCAACCGGCGCCACCTCATGCCGGAGTACATGGACGAGAACCTCCAGGCCCGCCACGTGGACGGCGAGGTCCACCCGGGCGAGGCGGTCGAGGAGAAGATCTCCCTCTCGGAGCGCTTCGGCCTGTGGCTCTCCTTCTATCCCTTCAGCCAGGACGAGTACCTGCACGTGG
>JAGRFX010000158.1 GCA_020445805.1 Rhodocyclaceae bacterium | reverse complement strand
CGTTCCCGTTCGACCTGCTCTACTGGAACTCCGACTCCACGCGCATGCCGGCCAAGATGCACAGCTTCTACCTGCGCAACATGTACCTGGAGAACCGGCTGATCGAGCCGGGCGGCATCGAGATCGACGGCACCCCGATCGACCTCTCCAAGATCAAGATCCCGTGCTACTTCATCTCCGCGATCGAAGACCACATCGCACCGTGGAAGAGCACCTACATGGGCGCCACCGTGTTCGGCGGCCCGACCCGCTTCGTGCTGGGTGGTTCCGGCCACATCGCCGGCATCATCAACCCGCCGGTCGCCAACAAGTACGGCTTCTGGATCAACCCGGCCGCCAAGCTGCCGGCCAGCTCGGACGAGTGGTTCGCCAAGGCCCAGCAGCACGCGGGCTCCTGGTGGGTCGACTGGCAGGACTGGGTCACCGCCCACGACGACGCCCAGGTCGCACCGCGCGATCCCGCCAAGGGCAAGCTCAAGGTCCTCGAGGATGCGCCGGGCTCCTATGTCAAGGCGCGCATCGACAGCAAGAAGGCCGCCTGAGCGCAGCCACCTGCCGATTGAAAAAGGGGCCAGCCGGCCCCTTTTTTTACGCGCTCCCATGGCCCGATGACCGACCTGTCGCTGCCACCGCTGCCCGCAGACTGCGTGCTGGACACCAACACGGTGCTGGCGCTGTGGATGTTCGAGGATCCGGCGCTGCCCCGCCTCAGACTGGCCGTGGAAGAGGGCCGCCTGCGGCCCGTGGCGAGCCCGTCCACGCTGGAGGAGTTGCGGCGCGTGCTGGCCTACGCCCAGTTCGGACAGGCGCCCCAGCGGCAGGTCGAACTGTTCGACAGGTATCGATCGCGATGTCGCCTCGTGGCGGCATCGCCTGACCCCGCCACCTCCCTGCCCGCCTGCCGCGATGCCGACGACCAGAAATTCCTGGAGCTGGCGATCGCCGCGGGGGCGCCGCTGCTGCTGAGCCGTGACAAGGCGCTGCTGCGGCTGGCGCGCCACCGCCTGGTGCGCGACTGCCTCAGCGTGTTGCGTCCGGAGCACGTCGAGCGGGCCCTGGCCTGACGGATCAGGCCTCGGCGCACCGCTGGCATCGTGCAGCGGCGCTCCGCCATGAACCGGGCCTCAGAAGCTCAGGCTGGCCCCGACCTGGGCCGTGCGGCCGGCCCGCGGGAAACCGTAGCTGGTCTCGTAGTCTTCGTCGAACAGGTTCTCGGCCGCGCCATATATCGAAAACCGCTCCCCGATCCGGTAGGTCACGCGCAGATTGACCACGGTATAGGGGTCGAGCTCGCCGGTCTGGGTGGCGCCGCTGCGGGCGAAATAGACCTGGTCGCGTACGTGCACGATGCGGCTGCTGACCGTGAGCGGCGGCAGGGCCTGCCAGCGGGCCTCGAGGCTCAGCTTGTGCCGCGGCCGGTACTGCAGCTCGTCGCTCTGCGCGCCGGGTGAATCGTCCTGGCTGTGCAGATAGGTGTAGGCCGGGATGAGTTTCAGCGCCGCGATGGGCTGCAGTTCCGCCTGCAGCTCGATACCGGTGAAATGGTAGCGGTCATGGTTCACCGACAGGCCGCTGGTGTCGTCGCGCTGGATGAAGTCCTTGACCTTGGAGTCGAACAGGGTGACGCCCAGCCTCTGGTTTGGGGCGAATCGCCAGTCGGCGCCCACCTCCAGGGTCGTGGCCCGCTCCATCTTCAGGTCCGGATTGCCCTGGGCCGCATCGTAGAGCTGGGACACGCTGGGCGCCCGCACCCGACGGTAGGCGGCCGCCCGCAGCCGTGTGCTATCGGAGATATCCTGGAAGACATGGAGCGAGGCAATCGGCGCCGACTCGTCGCCGCTCCCGTCGCGGCGCTGACGTACCAGCCCCGCTCCCAGCTCCACGCCGCTCGAGGCGGTGGGCCGCAGGCCCAGCCGCAGCGCGAGACTGTCCACGCTGGCGCTGTCGCTGAGATCGACGCTGCGGATGCCGTAAGTGGTGGTGGTCGTCGTCCCGCCACCGCCCCCGCCACCCCCTCCGCCGCCGCCGCCGCCGCCTCCGCCGCCTCCGCCGCCGCTCGAGGTGGTTTCCACATCGCGGATGCGGCCCTCGGTGTCGAGCGTCTCGCGGCGCGTGTCGATGGCGATGCCGACCGACACGGCGCTGCCGTAGGCATGGTCGACCTGGCCATGCAGGCCGGTTACGCGGCTGGTCTTGTCGAGTTCGTAACCGCCGCGCAGGGTCGCATCCTGGAGCAGGGCCAGGGACTCGTCGTCGAAGCGCAGTTCGGTCTGCTGCCATTCGTTGGCATAGAGCCAGGCCCGGGCCACCGTGTTGTCGCCCACCGCCCAGTCCATCGCCAGGTTGAGTCCCAGGTTGGCGATGTCCTCGAAACGTTCGTAGCGGGGACGTTGGGCGAAGACGTCGCTGCCATCGTCAATGGCGCTGGGCGGGGAGCCGCGCTCGCCGCCCGAGGCATTCAGCGACAGCCCGACCTGCAGCGCGGGCGTCACGGTGAAGGCCAGGTTGGCGTAGCCGCTGCTGACCTTGCGGTCGCTGTTGACCCGCAGGCTGCCGGGCTGCGCGCTGGTGGGTTCGAAGTCGTCCGAGACCGGAAAGCCGTCCACTTCGTAATGACTCGCACCGACCGACCAGTCCATGGCGCCCTGGCTGCCGGCCACGTAGGCGCTGGCTGTCCGCTCGCTCTCGGTGCCCAGCTGAACCTGGACGCGGCCGGAGGGCGAACCTGCGCCCCGTCGGGTCACCACGTTGATGATGCCGGCCGTGCCACCCTCGCCATAGAGGATCGACGCTCCGCCCGTGATGACCTCGATGCGCTCGATCATCGCGGCGGGGATCGTGGTCGGGTCGAATTGCCCGTCGTCGCTGGAGTTGAACGGGACCCCGTCCACCAGCAGCTTCACCTGCCGCGTGCGCTGGCCGCGGATGTCGATGCGGGGCGTTCCGTCTGCGCCGGTGCGGATGTTGAGTCCGGGCACCGCGGCGATCACTTCGTCGAGGGAGCGTCCGCCGGACTCCTCAATGGCCTGGGCGTCGAGGGTGTAGATCGTGGACAAGGCCTGCTTGTCGAATCCGATCGGCGCGGCGGTGACCTCCACCTCGGGAATCCGGTAGGGTTGCGTCGCGGCGGTACTGGCGACAGGGAGCGCTCCGGCAAAGAGCGCAGGAAGGAGTCGGCGCATGGTCGAGGGCCTTCAGAGAGTCGTGGGCAGGGAGCGCCCGCGCCGGCATGGGTGGCGCGGGGCAGGGAAATGACGCCGGCGCGGAGTGGTTCCGCGCCGGGTTCAAGGTTCTAGCGTCGGGTCTTCGACTTCGTTGTGCGTGCCAGCCGATGGCACAGCCAGGCGGCGAAGGCGCCGCTGGCACCGAACAGCACGTGGGTCGAGAGCGGATAGCCGAGCCCCTGGGCGAGCGAGCCGAAGCCGGGGCTTCCCGCGATCTGGAGCATCGACTTCACGAGGGGCGCAAGGGCGTGGCTCGCCGCGCCCAGCAACACCAGGGGGAACGCGCCCTGCATGCGGTGGCCGAGGGCCAGGAAGGCGAGGTCGACCACTGCGGCCTGGAGCAGGTAGGTGATGCCGGCGGCGGCCTGCAGGCCATGCGCCGAGAGGATCGATGTTCCGAGGACGGCGCCGGCCGCCACGGTCAGGCCCGCCGCGCGCAGCGGCGAATTGAGCCGCGCCAGGAGCAGGATGCCGAACCACTCGATGCCATGGTGGCCGGGCAGCTTGAGCGGCAGACGGAAGCTTTCGTGGAGCAGGGCCACGAGCACGCCTGCCCCGGCCAGCAGCAGGATCTGAAGGGTCAGCGAGGACCCGTGGCGCCTAGTGGCGCTTGATGAGCTCGCGGCCGACCACGCGCCATTCTGCATCCGATGTTCCATCGACATTCTCCTCTACCAGCAGGATGGGCCTGCTTTCCTTGAAGACCGCACGCGGCCATTGCCCGAGATCGATGCGGGCCTTCGCATCGCAGACGCGGGTGCCGTCGAGCGTGCGAACCGCGATGCCGGCCATGGCTTCCAGCGTGGCCGCGTCGATCACGGTGCCGGCGGCCTCGCGCAGTCCGCGTACCCACAGGCAGCGCCCGTCGTCGCCCTCATGGTTGAGGCCGACCGCGGCCAGCGCGCCGATCACGCCGATGCCTTCGCCGGTCAGTTCTTCCATCAGGAGGCCTTCGGCCCGCCCCAGGGCATAGGCGGAGGCCTTGTCCAGGACCTCGCGCTGGGCCCGCCGACCCCAGGCACGGACCTTCTCCGAGACCTGTCCGAAGCGGGCCACCGCGATGCCGGCATCCGACCCGGCGGCAGACGCCCGGCTCAGGTAGGCCTTGCCATAGTCGAACAGGGCCTGGGCATCGCCCACCTCGGTGAGCATCAGGCAGGCCGCGCTGTTGTGCGAGGTATAGGGAATCCGGGGATCGACCAGCAGCTGGTGGCGCGTGACGCCGACCGGCCTGGCGAGGTCGTGCTGGGCCAGCTCGAGGGCGAGTTCGCGCGCCCGAAAACCGGTGCCCCTCGAATCCAGGTTGTCGGTGTCATCGATGGCGAGCAGGCAATCGCCGGCCGCGAGGGGGCGCCACGGTCGTCCCGCGCTGGTAAGCACGGACCACAGCGCGTCCTTATCTCCGCCGCCCGAGCCGTGTTCGGCCACTGCATGTCTCCTGTCTGCTCCGGCCGGGTGTGTTCCCCGTGCGCCGGATCTTTCAGGACGCTATCGCAGCCATCGGATCCTGGCGATATGCACACGCGTGCATATTTAGTGCAATGGCATGAGGCGGGCGTGCCGCTGCGCGCCGGTCCATGCCGGTCCGGTGTGCGCGGGCGCTCAGTCGAAGGTGGCCGGTGTCTCGTTGTGGCGGCCGGCAGGCCACCACAACTGCTCGGTACTGCCGGGCGAGCGGTAGGACGCGATCAGGGCCTGGGTGGCCGGCAGCAGCAGAAAGTCCTGGAGCGCGGTTGCGCCTGCCACCTGGGCCTGAGGGTGCTTTTCGGGGTTGACCACGGTGCTGGCCATCACCCGCTGAAGGATCGGATCGGCCGTGACCAGCAGGGTGAGGGCCAGCCCGTGCCGCGACTGAATGCGCAGGAAGGGCAGGGCACCGAAGATCACATAGCCCTTGCGGTCTGAGGCCAGGCGCAGCGCCTGGCCCTTGGCGACACCCTCGTCCACGTACCACTTCCCCTTCTCCAGGTGCCCGCCGGTGGCCAGCAGGATGTCGGTCAGGTAGCTCACGCCGGGGAGCTGGTTGGCGATGAAGGGCGAGCCGCTGGCGGCGATCTTCTTGAGCGCCGCGGCGGCATCGCTCATGCCACGCACGCCGGCGGGGTCGTCCGGTGGCCCGATGATGGCCACTTCATTGGAAAAGACGGTCCGGGGCCAACGACCGTGGCCGCCCATGACAAAGGCTTCCATGCCCGGCTTGCCCAGGTGGGCGATGACGATGTCGGCCTTGTCGTCGATGGCGCGGTCGAACACGTCGCTGCCGCCGTAGAGCGTCGTCTTCCGGCCCGTCGCCCGCTCGAACTCCGCCAGGAGCATGGTCATGAGGCCACTGAAATGGGGCGTATTGACGACCGCCACGCGGACCGGAGCGGCATCGTCTGCCCGGGCCGGGGAGGCTGGGAGACCAGCCCACAAAGCGATCGCGAGCAGCATGCGCAGTCGGGCAAGCCAGGTCATCGTCGAGCCTCCATCCACCGATCCGACCGACATGGTGCCTGAAGCCGGCGCCCCTGCCATGGAGAATGTGCCGGGCAGCCCTGCTACCCTTGCGCCGGAGTCCGGCCACGAGCCTTGGGGAAACGATGACACAGGACATGCGGCGCCCATCGGGCGGGACCGGGAACGGTCGGGCGGCGCCCGAGTCCCGGCTCAACCGCTACGACCGCATGGAATGGGCGGGCGCCTTTGGCGACCTCGGCACGCTGATCCCCTTCGTGGCGGGCTACATCGGCGTGCTGGGCATGGACCCGCTCGGCATCCTGCTGCCGCTGGGCGCGGCGATGCTGGTCTGCGGCCTCTACTATCGGACCCCGATTCCCGTTCAGCCCATGAAGGCCACGGCCGCCATCGCCATCACGCAGGCGGCCCACGGTATCGTGGTGACGCCCGAGGCGGTCGTCGCGGCCAGCCTGGTCACCGGACTCGCATGGCTGGCCCTGGGTCTGAGCGGACTGGCCGGCAGCCTGGCGAACCGGATGCCCCGTTCCGTGATGACCGGTGTCGTGCTGGGGCTCGGCGCCGGCTTCATGCTGGAGGGCCTGCGCATGATGGCGAGCCACCTGTGGCTGGCGCTGGCCGCGCTGGCCGGCACGCTCGCCCTCCGGAACAACCGGCGCGTCCCGGCGATGGCGGTGCTGCTCGGCGCCGGCGTGGCCTGTGGCGCGGCGCTCGATCCCGGCGCGCTCGAGACGCTGGCGGCGGCCCGATTCACCTTCAAGCTGCCGGCCTTCGGCCTTGCCGGACTGGACTGGGACGCGCTGGTGGTGGGGACCCTGTTCCTGGCGCTGCCCCAGTTGCCGCTGACCCTGGGCAATGCCGTGATCGCCATCCGGGACGAGAACAATCGCCTGTTTCCTCACCGGCCCGTGACGGTGAAGGGCATCGCTGTCTCGACCGGCCTGATGAATCTGTCCAGCGCGCTGGCGGGCGGCATGCCGATGTGCCACGGAGCGGGTGGGATGGCCGGCCATGTGGCCTTCGGTGCACGGACCGGCGGGGCGCTGGTGATTCTGGGCGGCCTGGTGATCGTTCTGGGCCTGGGGTTCAGCGAATCCGTCGAGGCCTTGTTCGATCTGTTCCCGCCGGCCATTCTGGGCGTCATCCTGCTGATTGCCGGCGCCCGGCTGGCGATGGTGGCATCGCAGGTGGGTCCGGATCGGCGGGACCAGGCGGTGGTCGCGACCACCGCCCTGCTCGCGCTCTGGAACGTGGGCGCCGCCTGCCTGCTCGGGCTGGTGATCGCCACGCTGCTGGGGCGGAGGCGCCCGCGCGCGAACCCTCCGGATTCGGCGGTGGCGCCGGGGGAGGACGACTAGCGGGCGTGTCGATTCATGTCGTTCGTGAGGACGACCGGGGCGCCTTCGACCTTGACATCCAACGAGTACATCAGGAAGTGCGTCCTGCCGTGGGTGGATGCGTTCACCGCGCCCTTGCGGGCGCCGGCCTCGTTTCCCTGCGATCCGATGGCCGCCTGGGTGGCGCTGGCAGGGCGATAGCTGCCCTTCGACGCGCGTTCGATGATCACCTTGCGCTGGTGCCGCGCCGCTTCGTTGCCGCTGTCTGCCTGCGCATCGACCAGGTTCGCGTAAGGGATCGGGATCGGGCCGCCGGGTGAGGGCGTCTTGCAGACGTCAGGAAAGGCGGTCTGCTGGCTTGCCGGCCGGTGCAGCGCGCTGGATCCGGGTTTCATCGTCTGGTCCTCCCAATGATCGGGGCGCCCGGGCACCCCGGGGGCCGGTTGCCGTGTAGCCCTGAGTATAGTCGGCGCGTGTCGTCGCGACGGACGCTACAGGTCACGGGCGACCATCGAGGCGGAGCGGCATCCGCTGGAATCGCTCGGGCAGCAGCGCCAGTCGGCTCGCTGCCTCCTCGCGCAGGGCCTTTTCGAGCCGCGCGAGGCTGAGTGAGGGGGCCACGCCGCTGGCGCGCATCAGGCGCAACTGCACCGGAACGGCTGGCGACAGCCGGCACAGGGCGACGCGGGCCGGGTCGAGGGCGGCGGCGGTGAATCCGTCAACAAACGCGTAGCCGATGCCCCGCTCCACCAGCGATCCGGCCATCAGGTAGGTCTGCACCCGCAGGCTGGACACCAGCGGCCAGGCCGCAGCCTCCAGCACCGTGGCCAGCGCGTCGCCGAGGGGCGTGTTCTCCGCCAGGGTGATGCACGGTCGATCGGCCAGCTGGCGGCGATCCGCCTGACCGCTCGGCAGCCAGTCGCGCGGCAGGGCCAGCACGATCTCGCTCGCCGCCAGCTCGGTCACCGTGATGGCGACCCGGGCCGGCGGCTCGAGGGCGATGCCGGCATCGATCTCGAGGGCGCCGAGCCGGTCCTCGATCTCGGCCGTGTGGATTGCCCAGAGGTCGCACTGCATGGTCTCGTACTCGCCATGCAGGCGGGCCAGCGCGTCGGGCAGCAGGCGGGCGGCCAGGGACGGCGTGGCCGCCACGCGCAGGAAGCCGGCACCGCCCCGCCGCAGGCTGGTTGCCAGTGCATCGACCCGCTCGATCTCGCGCCAGCTGCGCCGCACCTGCTGGTAGAGCGCCTCGGCTTCGGGCGTCGCGGCGAGGCGGCCGCGACTGCGTTCGAACAGCGGAAAGCCGAGCGACTGTTCGGCATGTCGAATGATGCGGGACACGACGGGCTGCGAGACATGCAGCATCCGGGCTGCGCTGCTGACCGATCCGCTGAGCATCACCGCGCGAAAGACTTCGAGCTGACGTAGGCGCACTTTCTATGTCCTTAAGACATGGTATTCCCAATCATCGGAAACCCCGGGTTGGCTTGCAAGGCTTATCCTCACTACACCGAGATCAATCACGGCGTTGCATCGCCAAGAGCATTCAGGTATGGAAATCTGTGTCATCGGGGGCGGCATCGTCGGCCTGGCGACCGCCTGGTACCTCAAGCAGGACGGTCACGACGTCACCCTGGTCGAAGCCCGCGCCGGCGTCGGCATGGGGACCAGCTACGCCAATGGCGGCCAGCTGTCCTACCGCTACATCGCGCCCCTCGCGGACCCGGACGTGCTGGCCAAGATTCCCGCCTGGATGCTGCGATCGGATGCGCCGGTCCGCTTCCGGCCGGCCTTCGATCCGGAGCAGTGGCGCTGGCTGCTGGGCTTCCTGCAGGCCTGCAATCAGCGTGACCTGCGCTATTCGGTGGCGGCCCTGCTGCCCCTGTCCCTGTACAGCAAGCGCCTGATCGGTGACCTGGTCGATGCGCGGGTCTTCGATTTCCAGTGGCGGCGCAACGGCAAGCTGGTGGTACACCGATCCGAGGAGAGCTTTGCGGCGGCCCGTCGCCTGCTGGACACGCAGCCGGAGCTCGCGAGCGAGCAGCGGGCGATCGATGCGGAGGCCTGCCTGGGCGTCGAGCCCGCGCTGGCGCGCATGGCGCCGAACCTGCGGGGCGGCATCCATACCCCGGGCGAGGAGGTCGGGGACTGCCTTGCCCTGTGCCGTGGCTTCGAGCAGGCGCTGGCGGCCGGTGAACGTCCGGTGCAGGTGCTGCTGGGCGAAGCCGTCGAGCAGATCGAGACGGCGGGCGGGCGCCTGCAGGCGGTCGTGACGGCGTCAAGGCGGCTCACGCCCGACGCCTGCGTGGTCGCCAGCGGGGTCGATGCAGGCAAGCTGCTGAAGCCCCTGGGCGTGACCGTGCCGATCTACCCGTTGAAGGGCTACAGCATCAGCCCCCCGGTTCGGGAGGACGGTGGCGTGCCCTCCGTCAGCATCACCGACTATCAGCGCAAGATCGTCTACGCCCGGATCGGCAACCGGCTGCGGGTGGCGGGCATGGCGGACATCGTCGGCTTCGACACCTCGGTGAAGGCGGCCCGGATCGGCACCCTCGTGAACGAGACCCGCGAAAACTTTGGTGACGCGCTCGACTACGGCGACCTCGCCGAATGGGCCGGCCTGCGGCCGGCGACCCCGACCGGGCGGCCCATCGTCGGCGCTGCCCCGGTGGCGGGCCTGTGGCTCAACCTGGGGCAGGGGGCCCTGGGTTTCACGCTGGCGGCGGGCTGCGGGCGGGTGCTGGCGGACCGCATCGCGGGCCGGCAGCCCGCGGTCCCCGACGAGCCGTTCTCGCTGTCGGCGGCCCTCCAGGGGGCGCCTGAAATCCCGCCGGGGTCCCGGTGAGCGGCCCGGTTTTTTTGCCCTGCAGCGCGACCGCCTCGCCGCGGGGGTATATGCTAAGGAACGCTGTTCTGCCCCAGGATGGCGTCTGCAAGCCATTCTGGCCGTGGCAGGCCAGCCAGCTTTACTCAGGGCGTGCCCGCTCGGGTCTGTGGGCACGCCAAGAAACGACCGCCGCCACGAAGCGGGCGGTCCCCGGCCCGAACGAAGTCTGGCACAAGCGAAACTGGAGGAAGGATCGATGAAGAAGCTCACAGCACTGGTAGCGGCCCTGGCCATCGGCGGCGGACTTGGCGCGGCGCCTGCCCAGGCCCAGCAGAAGTTCGTCACGATCGGCACCGGCGGCGTCACCGGTGTCTATTACGCGGCCGGCGGCGCGATCTGCCGTCTCATGAACAAGGACCGCGCCAAGCACGGCATCCGCTGCTCGGTCGAGAGCACGGGGGGCTCGGTCTACAACATCAATACCATCCGCGCCGGT
>JAGRFX010000157.1 GCA_020445805.1 Rhodocyclaceae bacterium | reverse complement strand
GGATGCAGGCCCACCGGAATCCCGCGTCCGTCGTCGGCGACCGAGATGGAGCCGTCGAGGTGCAGCGTGACGTGGATCTTCTTGGCCGAGCCCGCGAGGGCCTCGTCGGCGGCGTTGTCGATCACTTCCTGGATGATGTGGGCGGGCGAGTCGGTCCGCGTATACATGCCCGGCCGCTCGCGAACGGGCTCGAGCCCCTTCAGGACCCGGAAGGAGGATTCATCGTATTGGGTGCTGGCCATGGGGCATGCTTCGTGTGGCAGAGCCGCTCGGGCGGCGGACGTGTCGGGGTGTGACCGGGGTTCAGACCCAGTAGGCCGTGCGCGTCATGATGCGCGACGCGAGCTTCATGGCGGAGCGCACCGGCGGCGGAAAATCGGCCGCGCCCAGCTTGACCGCTGTCGCCGCGTGCTCCGCCTCGTCGCGACGCATCTGCTCGACGATGGCGCGCGAACGGGCATCGCTCCCGGGCAGTCGCTCGAGGTGATCGCTGAGGTGTTGCTCGACCTGGCGCTCGGTTTCCGCCAGAAAGCCGAGATTGACGCGATCGCCCAGCCGCCCCGCCAGCACGCCCAGGGTGAGCGAGCCCAGATACCAGACCGGGTTGAGCAGGCTCTTGCGGCCGCCCAGTTCGCCGATGCGCTGCTCTGTCCAGGCCAGATGCTCGGTCTCTTCCTGGGCAGCCTGGACCAGCGACTGGCGGATCTCGTCGTCCCGCGACACCAGCGCCTGCCCCTGGTACAGGGCCTGGGCACACACTTCGCCGCAGTGGTTCACCCGCATCAAGCCGGCGGCATGCCGGCGCTCTTCGTCGCTGAGGGCTTCCTCGGGGAGATCCGCGCCGGGTGTCGGACGCAGGCTGGTGGGCTCGCCGAACAAGGTTCGCAGCCCCCGGTCGAACTCGATGATCAGTTGGTCGATCATGGTGCCTTGTCGATGCCGTGTTTGAGATGCCGGCGATCCCTCAGGGCCGCCAGCGCGCTTGCGGCGTCCACCACGCTCGCAGGGCCCTCGCAGACATACTCGAGGGCGAGCGCGGCCCGGTGGCGATTCAGTCCGCCTTCCTCGATCCGCCGCCAGGGGGGATTGTCGAGCCGCTTCCAGGTGTCGTCGCGCCGGCCGATGGCCAGGATCCGGTATTCGGCGGTCTGGCAATGGATGGCTTCGCGCGTGACCGTCTCGGCGCCGCCCGGTGATCGGACGACGAGCGTCAGCTGGACATCCCGGTCCGGAACCACGTCAATGCTCGCGGTATCGACGAGAAAGCTGTTTTCACTCGTGGCGCTGACGGCGAAGGGCAACAGGTTCTCGGTCGTCGGAAAGGCGGGCAGGACTGTCTCGGGGGGCGAAACGGACTCGTCGGGGGTGCTGGCGCAACCACTCGCGATCCAGGCCGTAACCGCCAGCGCGATGAAGAGGGCGCGGTGCTGCATGGGGCTCCGTCGGGGCTTTGTCTGGTCGCAGAGGATACCGCAACCCGCGCCCCATGCAGTGTGCGCAGGGGCATCAGGCGGCGAGGGCCGCCTCGATTTCCGCGAAGGTCGATGCGATCAGTCCGGTCGGCATGGCCACGCCCAGCTGGCGTGCCACCTGGGAGGCGGAGAAGAGGCCACGGATCATGGGGGTGCCATCCCGGTCTTCCTGCACAACCAGCAGATGCTGGCGCCCCGAGCGCTTCAGGGTCGCAGCCACGTGGCCGACCTCGGCCTTCATGACGTCTTCCAGGTGGACGGCTTCGACCCGGTCGATGGGGGTCATCACGTCACGCACACTCAGGTCTGCCGGTATGCCGCCTCGCTGCGCGGCCAGCTGCACGGGCATTTCGCCGAGCAGGTCCGTCGCCGTCACGACACCCAGCAACGCACGGTCGCCATCGACCACGAACAGCGACCGCACCCCTCGGAGGATCATCGCCTGGTTGGCGTCTGGCAGGGGCGTGTCGGGGCCGATGGTGGCCGCGGCGACCCGTTTCAGGTCCGTCATCACGTCGATGGCCGGCGAACTGGCGGTGACGCGCTCGGTGCGACCCGCGTCCGCCACCTGGCAGCGGGCCTCGCCGATCGTGGACTGGGGCAGCGGAAGGTAACTGTCTCTTTGCATGATGCTCTCCCTCGTGCGGTTGACAACAAGCCGGCCGGAGGCCGGTCCCAAGTCGGGCCGGGCCGCCGGCGGGAGAGGCAGCCGGAGTCAGCCGAGCAGGCTGTCCGTTCGGTATGAGGCGGGCCGCTCCCGTGGGCGATCCCGGAAGAGCAATCGAGACAATTCGTTCAAAGCCCGCTGGTAGACGTCACGCTTGAACTCGATGACGGCATCCAGCGGTACCCAATATTCACTCCAGCGCCAGGCGTCGAACTCCGGGTGGTTGCTGGCCCGCAACGAGACGTCACAGTCGCGACCGACCAGCCTGAGCAGAAACCAGATCTGCTTCTGTCCCCGATAGGTGTTGCGCCATTCGCGCTTGATCCAGTTCTTCGGAACGTCGTACCTCAACCAGCCGCGCGTCCTGCCGAGAATCTTGACGTGCTCCGGACGTAATCCAACTTCTTCGAACAGCTCCCGAAACATGGCCTGCTCGGGGTTCTCCCCGTGCTTGATGCCACCTTGTGGGAACTGCCATGAGTGTTCACGAATCCGTTTGCCCCAAAAAACCTCGTTTCGCGCATTGACCAGGATGATGCCGACGTTCGGGCGATAGCCTTCACGGTCGAGCATTGCAAAACCTCTAAATGCATGGATTGACAAGGATTCTTTCACACTTCCCCGCGAAATGAAAGGAAGCGTAACGAAACCGTAGCCGCAACAATCCAGCTAGAATCAAGGGCTTCGACAACACCAGCCCGGATCGTTCCATGCGTGCTTCGCAATTTTTCATCTCCACCCTCAAGGAGGCCCCGTCGGACGCAGAGGTCACCAGTCAGAAGCTGATGTTGCGCGCCGGCTTCATCCGCAAGGTGGCGGCAGGGATCTATACCTGGATGCCCATGGGGCTGCGTGCCTTGCGGAAGGTGGAGGCGATCGTGCGGGAGGAGATGAACCGGGCCGGCGCCATCGAGGTTCTGATGCCCGCCGTTCAGCCGGCGGAGCTCTGGCAGGAGTCGGGGCGCTGGGACTTCTATGGGCCTGAACTGCTCCGCTTCAAGGATCGACACGACCGGGACTTCGTGATCGGGCCGACCCACGAGGAAGTCATCAGCGATGTGGCGCGACGCGAACTGCGCAGCTATCGCCAGTTGCCGCGGCATTTCTACCAGATCCAGACCAAGTTCCGTGACGAGATCCGGCCACGCTTCGGCGTCATGCGAGGCCGCGAATTCACGATGAAGGATGGCTATTCCTTCCACGCGAGCTTCGAGGATCTCCAGCGGGAATACCGCAACATGTACGACACCTACACGCGGATCTTCTCGCGCCTGGGCCTGGAGTTTCGTGCGGTTGCGGCGGATACCGGCTCCATCGGCGGTACGGGCTCGCACGAGTTCCACGTGATCGCAGAGACCGGGGAGGACGACATTGCCTACTGTCCCGCTTCGGATTACGCGGCGAACGTCGAGCTGGCCGAGGCGCTGCCGCGCGAAGGCACCCGTCCCGCGGCGACCGCGCCGCTGACCAAGGTTCACACGCCGGGCGTGCGTACGATCGACGAACTGGCGGCCTTCCTCAAGATACCGGTCGAAACGACGGTCAAGGCCGTTGTGGTCGAGGGCGAAGCGGGCGAACCCGTCCTGATCCTGCTGCGCGGCGATCACGTGCTGAACGAGATCAAGGCTCAGAAGGTCGCCGGCGTGCGCGATCCGCTGACCTTCTCCGCGCCGGAGGCGATCACCCGGGCTTTCGGGGCCGAGCCGGGCTCCCTGGGCCCTGTCGGATTTTCCGGTCGCGTGCTGATGGACCGCAGTGTGGCGGCGATGTCGGACTTCGTCATCGGCGCCAATGAGACCGACTTTCACCTGACGGGGGCCAACATTGGTCGCGATTTCGGTGAGCCCGAGGTCTTCGACTTGCGCAACGTGGTGGCCGGCGACCCTTCGCCGGACGGAGGCGGTGCGCTCGAGATTTGCCGGGGGATCGAAGTGGGTCACATCTTCCAGCTGCGCACCAAGTATTCGGAGGCCCTTGGATGCAAGTTCCTGGACGAAAACGGGCGGGAACAGGTGATGGAGATGGGGTGCTACGGGATTGGCGTTACGCGCATTCTGGGCGCGGCCATCGAGCAGAACTGGGATGATCGCGGCATTGTCTGGCCGACGGCCATTGCGCCCTTCGAAGTCGTGGTCTGTCCGGTTGGTCAGGCCAAGTCGGAGGAAGTGAGGGTGCGCGCCGAAGAGATCTATCAGGCTCTCGCGGCCAAAGGGGTCGATGTGATCCTGGACGACCGCGGGGAGCGTCCGGGGGCCATGTTCGCCGATTGGGAACTGATCGGCGTGCCGCACCGGATCACGGTGGGCGACCGCGGGCTCAAGGAGGGAATCGTCGAGTACGTCCGGCGGTCAGTTGGTGAGGCCGAGCGTCTACCGGTCGACGGGGCTGTCGAACATGTGCTCGAGTACCTGCAGGCCTGATCCGATGCGCCGCTGGGTCCGCTGCGCGGTTTTTGCGGGCCTGGCTTGTCTGGCGGGACGTGGATTCGCCGGCAATCAGCAATACGAGCCCCTGGCCGCGAGTGTGCGCGCTGCGTTGCATGCGGCGGTCAGCGACCTTTCGTCGCCCGAGCCGATTTTTGCGAGCGAAGCCGACAAGGCGCGCTGGCTCGGAACAATGTCCGAGAAGCTGGTTCGGTTCGTTCCCGACGAGGTGGCGAGGGTCCAGATCCTGAAGACCGTGCACTACGAGGCGACACGTGCCGGTCTCGATCCACAACTGGTGCTGAGCGTCATCCAGGTCGAGAGCGCCTTTCGCAAATATGCGGTATCCAGGGCTTCGGCACGAGGCTTCATGCAGGTGATGCCATTCTGGACCAAGCTCATCGGTGACGAGGACGACAACCTGTTCCACCTGCGCACCAATCTCCGCTACGGATGTACGATCCTCCGGCACTATCTGGACATCGAGAAGGGTGACCTCTTCAGGGCCCTCGGCCGCTACAACGGCAGCCTGGGCAAGGCGCCCTACCCCAATCTCGTGCTGCGTGCGTGGCGGCGCAACTGGCTTGCGCCGGAACCGTCGGTGACCGCCACGGCGGCGAACTGACCCCTGGGGCGCTCGAGGGTTTCAGTCGACCTCGACGATCTTCCAGTCGTGCTCGATCTCCGCTGTTTTCCCCAGCATGATCGACGCCGAGCAGTATTTTTCGGCCGACAGGTGGACCGCCCGCTCGACTGTCTCTGGTTTGAGGTTCTTTCCTGTCACGGTGTAGGTAAAGCGGATGCGTGTGAACACCTTGGGGTCGGTGTCGGCACGTTCGGCCGCCAGATGGACCGTGCAGTCGCGCACATCCTGCCGAGAGCGCTTGAGAATCAGCATCACATCGAAGGCCGTACAGCCGCCGGCACCTGCCAGCATCATCTCCATCGGACGGGGGGCGAGATTACGTCCGCCCGCCTCGGGCGCGCCATCCATCGCAACGATGTGTCCGCTACCGGTTTCGGCTACGAAGCTCATGCCATCCAGCCACTTGATCGTGCATTCCAAGGGGAAGTCTCCGCGTTTGGGTCAACGAACATGGATTGTCCGCGAATTCCCGGGGAGCCGCACCTACGGTGCCGCGGCAGAGGGATAAAGCAGGCTTATGGCCAAATAGAAAAGTTTATGGTGCGGCGCACAAAAAAAGCTTGCCTGGGCTTTTGCCCGCAAGGATAATTCACCTCAGTCGGATCGTTATCGATCCAGTCGATGTCTCCTCCACCCTCCTCCTTTGGTGTGGATTTAACGCAGCTCCTCAAGAGCTGCGTTTTTTTTGCGTCCCCGGACTGGGTGGGATGCGTGAGCTGGCATTGACACGCGCGGAGCTGCTGGTCTATCATCCGCGGCTTTCTGCTTAGCGGCCGGTTGCGGCCAATCCCGTTCGAGGAACAAGATGAAAACGTTTTCTGCCAAGCCGCACGAGGTCCAGCGTGACTGGTTCGTCGTGGACGCGACTGACAAGGTCCTCGGCCGGCTCGCAGCCGAGGTTGCGCACCGCCTTCGTGGCAAGCACAAGGCTATCTACACGCCTCACGTTGATACTGGCGACTACATCGTCGTCGTCAACGTCGAGAAGCTGCGCGTGACCGGAGCCAAGGCGACCGACAAGAAGTACTACCGTCACACCGGTTATCCGGGCGGCATCTACGAAACCAGCTTCGAAAAGCTGCAGCAGCGTTTCCCGGAGCGCGTGCTCGAGAAGGCCGTCAAGGGTATGCTGCCCAAGGGTCCTCTGGGCTACGCAATGCTGAAGAAGATGAAGTGCTACGCCGGCGCGGAACATCCGCACGCTGCGCAGCAACCCAAAGCGCTCGAGATCTAACAGGAGCCGATGATGGCCGTCACTTACAACTATGGCACGGGCCGCCGCAAGACTGCCGTGGCGCGTGTGTTCATGAAGCCGGGCTCCGGCAATATCGTCGTCAATGGCAAGGGTCTCGACGACTTCTTTTCTCGGGAAACGGGCCGGATGATTGTTCGCCAGCCTCTGGTTCTGACCGAAAACGAAGCCACCTTCGACATCATGGTCAACGTCACCGGCGGCGGCGAGTCGGGTCAGGCTGGTGCAGTTCGCCACGGCATTACGCGGGCCCTGATCGACTACGATGCCGAGCTCAAGGGTGCGCTGAAGCGCGCTGGCCTCGTGAGCCGTGATGCGCGGGAAGTCGAGCGGAAGAAGGTTGGTCTCCGCAAGGCCCGCCGCCGCAAGCAGTTCTCGAAGCGCTGATCGCTCTTCCTGGCGCTGTTCAAGGAATGCCTCGCACTGTGCGGGGCATTTCTGCTTTTCGGGCGTCTCTAGCCGTGCTGGGACTTGGCGCGACGAAAACTGTCCCTATATAGTGTATGAGTGATGTACTGCGGCCCAGCGGACTGGAAGCCGCGAACCCCAAGGAGCAGACATGAATACAGTAACGGATATGCCGGCCCCGCTGGTCTTTACGGATAGCGCGGCTGCAAAGGTCAAAGAGCTGATCGACGAGGAAGGGAACCCTGATCTCAAGTTGCGGGTTTTCGTGACCGGCGGCGGCTGTTCGGGCTTCCAGTATGGTTTCACCTTCGATGAGGTGGCCAACGACGACGACACGTCCATGGAAAAGGATGGCGTGACCTTGCTCATCGATGCGATGAGCTATCAGTACCTGGTCGGTGCGGAGATCGACTACTCCGAGGGCCTGGAGGGCGCGCAGTTCGTGATTCGCAATCCGAACGCCACGACCACTTGCGGCTGCGGCTCGTCCTTCAGCGTCTAGCCAGGCGGCCACGCCAACAAAAAGGGCGCCAATTGGCGCCCTTTTTTTACTGGATCCAGCCCTCAGTCCTGCTCGCTAGCGGCCAGCGGCTGGTAGTTCAGCATGGCGAGACGTGCCAGCCGTTGCTCGGCGAGCGCCAGGAAGCGCGACAGGTCGCGTTTTTCGAGCGGTTCGGCTTCGGGGAGCGTGACGCTCATGGGGTCAACGGGCTGGTCGGACTTGCGGAACTCATAGTGGAGGTGCGGGCCCGTCGCCCACCCTGTGCTCCCGACATAGCCGATGACGTCGCCCTGCGATACCGGCTGGCCAGGACGAACGCTGGACGCGAACCCGCTCATGTGAGCGTACAGCGTGCTGATGTTGTTGCGATGCCTGAGGATGACGGTCTTTCCGTATCCGCCCTTGGTGCCGACGAACTGCACGCGGCCATTGGACGTGGCCTTGATCGCTGTGCCCTGGGAGGCTCCGAAGTCGACGCCGGTGTGCTTCCGCCACGCCTTCTTGATCGGATGGAATCGCATCTTGAAGCCGGAGGTTACCCGGGAAAACTCGAGGGGAGAGCGCAAGAACGCCTGCTTTAGGTTGCGGCCCTCGGGTGTGTAGTAGCCTCCATTGCCATCAGCGTCTTCAAAGTAGACCACGGCGTACCGATGGCCGCGGTTGATGAACTCCGCTGCCAGAATCTCCTCAACGCCGACCACCGCGCCATTGCGGGTTCGCGCCTCGTATAGAACACTGAAGCTGTCACCCTTGCGCAGGTCGGTGTGAAAATCTATCTCAGTGCCGAACAGTTCCGCGAGCTTCATCGTGGCCGCATCGGGAAGGCCGGCCTCGTCCGCCGCAGCGAACAGGCTGCTGGTGATTGTGCCGCTGCTCATGCGCGTGACCGACCCGGTGCCAGGCGGCGCATCAGCCACACTCAGCTCGCCATTCTGTCGCTCAAGGCGGTAGACGGTGCCGTCCGAACGCGGAATGTCAATCGCCTGCAAGGTGCCGTCTGCATCGATTGCGGCGCTTAGGGCGCGACCCGCTCGAAGGCTGCGCAGGACAGACTTGCCCTCTGCAGATGCCGCGATGGCAGAAATCACGTCAGAGCTTGAGGTGTCCAGCCGCGCCAGAACGGTTCCGAGCGTGTCGCCCGCTCGGATGCGCTCAATGCGAACGAAGGGCGCCTTGCCGCCGTCGGCGACTACGGCAGGGCTGAGGGAAATCGGGCTGGTGACCAGGCGCGGCTGGGCAGGCGCCTGCGACTGCCCAGGTACAGTTGCAAGGGCCGACACGACGGCCAGGGACAGTGCGGTGCCAACCAGGGCTACGCCTGTGCGCGTTCGGATCAGGCTTTTTGATTGGGCTAGAATTTCGGGCTCAACAGCGCGCATTGACATCCCTTTTGTCGGTCAATCCTACGAGTTTAACAAACCGGTGCCATGGCGACACCGTCCCGGAGAGTAAGTAAATGCAGTCCATTAACGACGCTTTGACGCTGATCAAGAGAGGCGCGAGCGAACTGCTGATCGAATCGGAGCTCGTCGAGAAGCTGCGGAGCGGCAGGCCGCTCCGGGTCAAGGCGGGCTTTGACCCCACTGCGCCCGACTTGCATCTCGGGCATACCGTCCTGATCAACAAGTTGCGGCAGTTCCAGGATCTCGGTCACCAGGTCATGTTCCTGATTGGCGACTTCACCGGGATGATCGGCGATCCTTCCGGCAAGAACGCGACGCGGCCGCCCCTGTCTCGCGAACAGATCGAGGCCAACGCGGATACCTATCGTGACCAGATCTTCAAGATCCTGGATCCGGAGCGGACCGAGGTCTGCTTCAACTCCCAGTGGATGGAAGGTTTGGGCGCTGGCGGCATGATTCGCCTCGCCTCGCTCCAGACGGTCGCGCGAATGCTGGAGCGCGACGACTTTTCAAAAAGGTATGCCGGTAACCAGCCGATCTCGATCCATGAATTCCTCTACCCGCTTTGCCAGGGGTACGATTCGGTCGCCATGAAGGCCGACATTGAACTGGGTGGTACGGACCAGCGCTTCAATCTTCTGATGGGGCGGGAACTCCAGAAGCACTTCGGGCAGACGCCCCAGTGTGTCCTGATGATGCCCCTGCTCGAAGGGCTCGACGGTGTGAACAAGATGTCCAAGTCGTTGGGCAACTACATCGGTATCGACGAGCCGGCGGGCGAGATCTTTGGCAAGGTCATGTCCATCTCGGACGAACTCATGTGGCGCTACTTTGACCTGCTGTCGCTGAGATCGGTCGGCGACGTCGCCAATCTCAGGGCGGCGGCAGATGATGGCCGCAATCCGCGCGACATCAAGATCGAACTCGCGGGGGAACTCGTAGCGAGGTTCCATGGGCATGCGGCCGCACGCGCTGCGGAGGCAGACTTCCTGGCTCGATTCCAGAAGGGGGCGATGCCTGATGAGATGCCCGAACTTGAAATGCCACTGCCGCCCGAAGGGATTCCCGTCGCCAACTTTCTGAAGGAGGCTGGCTTGGTGGGCAGTACCTCCGAGGGGATGCGGATGATCAGCCAGGGAGCGGTGAAGCTTGACGGGGAGCGCGTGTCCGACAAGGGAATGGTGCTCACTGCTGCGGTCGTTGTCGTGGCCCAGGTCGGGAAGCGCCGCTGGGCCCGCGTGACCCTCAAGTAGAATTTTTCAAGACAGGTTGCGCGATCATTTTTGGTGTGTATAATTCGCGCCTTCGCTTCGCCGGGTAGAGTTTTGGCGGGGTGTCGGGGGTTTCGAAGTGGAGTGGTTGATCGAAACTTTCGGGGGCGGGGTGGTTGACAGCGGTTTTAAAGGCGTGTCAGAATCTCGTTCTTCGCTGCTTCGGCGGCGGTTCTTTAAAAATTTGAACAGCCGATAGGTGTGGGTGCTTGATTGGCGGGCAGTTGGGCTGGATTCGTCCGGTCTGACATTCGCAGTGATTAAGTACTCACGGAAAGAATTTGAGTTTTTTCCGCGAGACTAGTGATTAAACTTAAGAGTTTGATCCT
>JAGRFX010000156.1 GCA_020445805.1 Rhodocyclaceae bacterium | reverse complement strand
AAGATCCACGACGGCACCAAGGTGGCCAATGCGCTGATGGGCACGCGGGTCGACCTCAGCGACCGGTGCTGCGGCGAATCGGGCACCCTGGCCGCCACCCGGCCCGACATCTCGACCCAGGTCCGCTTCCGCAAGCAGCAGGAGATCGAGAAGGGTGCGATGGCGCTGAGGGGCGCGGATGCGGCCGCCCCGGTCAAGATCCTGACCTCGTGCCCCAGCTGCCTGCAGGGGCTGTCACGCTACGCGGACGACGCCGGCGGCGTGGGCGCGGACTATATCGTGGTCGAGCTGGCCCGCCATCTGCTGGGCGAGCGCTGGATGGCAGACTACGTGGCCAGGGCCAACGCGGGCGGCATCGAACGCGTCCTGCTGTAGCGGGCGGCGTGCGGGTACGCCGGGCTGCCCGCCCTCAGCCGCGGGCCAGGCCGGCGCGCAGCCCTGCCACCGTGGCCCGCAGGTCATGGTGCCGGCTCCGCTCGAGGACCGAGAACACGCTCTCCCGGTAGGCGGTATTCGACACCAGGCGCATCAGGTCGATGGGCATGCCGCAGTGTTCGCGCGCGAGGCTATCGCAGCGTTCGAGAAGCTGGTTCATGTCGGGGGTCATGATATTTTGCACCGCAATATTTGTGTTTTCTCAATATTGCCTTAGGTTTTAGGTCCGCAGTGTGTGTATTTGTTCCGCAGCGCAGCGGATTCACACGGCGCCACACTTCGAACCGTTCGCATCGGCCATCCAGGTTTTGCAGTGCAGCAGCCGATCCGTTATATTGAGACAAACATAATTTGTCGCGCCTGCTCCGACGCCTTACCGGGTCTCGGAAACCGACCGCCCGGCCCGCGCAGAGGCCGTCCCCCCGGTACCACGGGTCGGCAGTCGGACACCCATCAGGCCCCAGCGTAATGATCAGACATGTCGTACCGATTTCGGCCCTTCTGGCCGGCGTTGCCCTGCTGCTGCTGGGCAACGGCCTGCTCGGCACGCTGCTCGCGGTGCGAGGCAGCCTGGAAGGCTATAGCGACTTCGTCCTCGGCCTGGTCGGCTCGGGCTACTTCGCCGGCTACCTGATCGGCACGGCCGTCGCGCCACCCCTGATCCGTCGCATCGGGCACATCCGGGCCTTCGCCTTCTTTGCAAGCGGCACGGCCGCCACGGGGCTGCTGCAGGGCCTGATGATCGAACCGGTGGCGTGGATTGCGCTGCGCGTGCTGGCGGGCACCTCGCTCTTCGCGCTCTACACGATCATCGAAAGCTGGCTCAACAGCCAGGCCGAGCGGGAGCAGCGGGGCAAGGTCTTCGCCCTCTACATGGTCGTGAATCTCGGCGCGCTGGCGCTCGCGCAGCAACTCCTGCGCCTCGATTCCCCGACCCAATTCACCCTGTTTGCCGTCTCGGCCCTGTTCGTCTGCCTGGCGGTGATGCCCGTCGCGGCCACGCGTCTCAGCCAGCCGACGGTCAGCGCGAGTGCCCGGTTCTCGGTTCTCCGCCTGGCCCGCGACACCCCCGTGGCAGCCGCAGGGGGCCTGTTGTCGGGGCTCGCCATGGGTGCCTTTTGGGGCATGGGCCCGGTCTATGCCGCGCGGATTGGCCTGGCCGAAGGCGATGTCGCCCTTTTCATGAGCGCCGGCATCGTCGGGGGCGCGCTCTTGCAGTGGCCACTGGGCGCCTTCTCGGACAGCCGGGACCGTCGTGCGGCGCTGGCGATGGTCGCGCTGGTCGCGGCGCTGGTGGCCGGACCGCTGGCCTTCGGCGACGCGCTCGGTCGCTGGAGCATCGGCGTGATCGCCGTCTACGGCGGCCTGGCCTTCGCCATCTACCCGATGGCGGTCGCCCACCTGGTGGATCACCTGTCCAGCGACGACATCGTCGCCGGCTCGACGGTCCTGCTCCTGCTGCACGGCATCGGCGCGGCGATCGGCCCCATGGTGGCCGGCCTGGTCATGGACCTGATGGGTCCTGCCGCCCTCGGCATGCATTTCGCCACGGCCCAGTTGCTGCTGGCGGCGATTGCCTTCACCTCGGTACGGCGTCATGTCGAGGAAATCAGCGAACCGGCCCACTTCGTACCTATGGTCCGGACTTCACCCACGGTGCTCGAGATCATGCCGACCCCCGATGCGCCGGCCACCGAGCACAGCGCCGCCGACTCCGGGACCACCGGGGGCACCTGACGCCGGACTCGGACCCGATGGACGAGGCGCCTCTCCACGCGCCGGACGGCACAGATGAAGGAGGATGTTCGATGCTACTGGCCACCGATCTGGATGGCACCTTTCTCGCCGGAGACCCGGAAAACCGGATTCGCCTCTACCAGCTGATCGCGACCCACAGCGACATCAAGCTCGCCTTCGTCACGGGACGGGGCCTCGAGGTCGTGATGCCGCTGCTTTCGGATCCGACGATCCCGTCCCCCGACTACGTGATCTGCGACGTGGGGGCGACGGTTGTCGATGGCCATTCGCTCCAGCCCGTGCAGCCCATCCAGCGCGAGATCGATGTCCTGTGGCCAGGTGAGAGCAAGGTCGCCGAAGCCATGAACCGGTTTTCCGGGCTCGAGCGCCAGGAGGTGCCGCAGCAGCGCCGCTGCTCCTATTTCTGTTCCCCCGAGGCACTGCCGGACGAGGTGGCGAGCGTGGCGGACCAGCTGGGTTGCGACGTGCTCTACTCGGCCGACCGCTACCTCGACATTCTCCCCCCGGGCGTCAATAAGGGCACCACCCTGACCCGACTCGTCGCCCACCTCGGCATGGACCCGGAGCAGGTGATCGTCGCCGGCGATACGCTCAATGACCTGTCCATGTTCGAGGCCGGATTCAAGGGCGTCTGTGTCGGCGAGTCGGAGTCCGCCCTGCTCAAGGCCACGGCGGATCGCGCCCGGATCTTCCATGCCCGGCATACGGGCTGCGGCGGGATCCTGGAAGCCATCGTGCATTTCAACTTCCTGGGCCCCCTCGGCGTGGAGGCCGCGACGCGCCCGGCCTCCGAAGCCGGCAAGTCGGACCTGGTGATGGTCTACCACCGGCTGCCCTACGAGGAGGCCTGGGAAGACGGACAACTCGTTCGGCGCCGCCACACCTCACCCAACGGCATCCTGCCGACGCTGCTGTCCTTCTTCAAGGGCGGGCGCAAGGGGGCCTGGGTCGCCTGGTCCATCCACGACCCCGAATGCGGCGTGCCCTTCGAATCCCATACCCGGGTGGATCCGCGTCGTTACCCCGAGCTGGTCTGCTCCCGCGTCGCGCTGACGAAGCGCGACGTGGACATCTTCTACAAGCGCTTCTCGAAAGAGGCCTTCTGGCCGACCCTGCACACCTTCTGGGAGCGAGCCATCTTTCGCGAGGAGGACTGGGATGTCTTCCTGAAGGTCAATCGCCTGTTCGCGGAACGGACGGCGGCCGAAGCGGCCGAGGGGGCGACGGTCTGGATTCACGACTACAACCTGTGGATGGTGCCGGCCTTCCTGCGGGAGTTCCGCCCCGACCTCGTGATCAGCTTCTTCCACCACACCTACTTTCCATCCGCCGACGTGTTCAACGTGCTGCCGTGGCGCAGGGAAATCGTCGGCAGCCTGCTCCAGTGCGACTACATCGGGTTCCACATCCCGCGCCAGGCAGAGAACTTCGTCGATGTGGCGCGCGGCGTGGCCTCCATCCGGCGAACCGAGATCACCAACTGCGCACCCGCGTTCCGTACCTACGGCTGCGCTGTCGGGCTGGAGGAATACACCACGGCCATCGAGGTCCATGGGCGGCACATCGGACTCGGCGCCCATCCGGTCGGCCTCGACATCGGCCGCGTCAAGGACGCCCTTGCGAAGCCGGAGACCACGACCCGGATGGATGAACTGCGAACCCAGCTGCGCGGCATTCGGGTGATCCTGTCGGTGGAGCGGCTCGACTACACCAAGGGCACCCTCGAAAAGCTTCAGGCCTTCGAAACCCTGCTTCAGGAGTACCCGGAGCTTCAGGGCCGGGTCACGCTGGTCACCGTCTGCGTCCCGGCCGCCCGCGAAATGACCATCTACGCGACACTGCAGACCCAGATCGAGCAGGCGGTCGGACGGATCAATGGTCGCTACTCACGGGTCGGCTGGACTCCCGTCCAGTTCTTCTTCAGGGCTTTTCCCTTCGATGAGGTGGTGGCCTACTATGCGATGGCCGACGTGATGTGGATCACCCCGCTGCGGGACGGCCTGAACCTGGTTGCCAAGGAATATGTGGCCACCCAGGGACTGACCGGCGGCAGCGGCGTCCTGGTGCTTTCGGAATTCACCGGCGCGGCAGCCGAACTACATGGCGCGATCCTGACCAATCCGCACGACCCTGCGGACCTCAGGGACAAATGCTATTACGCCATCACGCACCACCGCCCGGAGGCCCGTGCGCGGCTGCGGGAGCAGTTCGACATCGTGTGCAGCAATGATCTTCAGAACTGGGCCGAGGGCTTTCTGGCGGCCGTCGCGGACTCCCATCGGGTAGCCCTGGACGGGGGTCCTGCGGAGCCAGGGGCGAAGGCAATGGCCGAAACGCGGGCGGCCCCGCAGCGGGCGCCATCGGGACACTCGGTCACGGACGGACAAGCCTCGGCAAAGACACTATAATATCAGCAGCCTCTAATTTAAGGAGTTCCCATGGGCCGCTTCGTTCTGACTCTGCTGCTCAGCCTCGGACTGACCCATGCCCAGGCCGAGATCGTCAATGTGGACAGCGCCGAGCTGGCCCGGCTCCAGTCCGAAGGCATCCCTGTCGTCGATATCCGGACTTCAGGGGAGTGGCAGCAGTCGGGCGTCGTGCCCGGTGCCCACCTGCTGACCTTCTTCGACGAGCAGGGCCAATCGGATCCGGAAGCCTTCCTGGCACGGCTGAAATCGATCGCGGGCCCGGACAAGCCCGTCGCAGTAATCTGTCGAAGCGGCAACCGCACCCGCATCGTCAGTCAGTTCCTGTCCGGCCAGGCCGGATACACGAAGGTTTACAACGCCCAGGGCGGCATGCAGGCGTGGCTCGCCAGTCACCAGAAGGTCATCGCTGCGGACAAGGCCAGCTCCACCTGCGGTAACGCGAGCAACTGCTAGGGCGAGTGCACCACGGTCCAGCGGGTCACGCTCACCGGACCAGGTGGCCAGGAGCGGGGTCCTCGGTGCCGCCTGGGCGGTGACCAGGCCAAAGGAAGCACGGCATTCCTGCCGCCCGGACAGACGTGCCCTCCGGCGTCTGGTCGCAGGCGCCCGCGGCGTCGGCGCGCGCCCCGGTTCGCGGCGCTTCGTTCAGGACGTGATCGGGCAAGGCCAAGGTGAGCGCGCGCCGGGCTCCCGGCCATGCGCTCGGCCCCTGATCGTGTCGGGGCAATCCGGCATCGCGGGATTGTCCTCTGACAGGTATCATCTGGCTGAACTTGCGCATATTGCATGGTGCAGTGCAATATACCGGGTTGATTGCGACTGACCGGACCGGATCGGTATATGGGGCAAAGGCGAAATCAGTGCGTTCTGTACGCAGAATTGGTCGGAGGCGGGCGTGAAGGCGTCACCCTCGGACTGAGCGAAATCGCGCACGCTGTCGAGCGCTGCACGAATCGCATCGAGCGCGTCATCGAGTCCAATTCTGGCGAAATCCTCTATCGCCGCACGAATGCCCTCGCCGTGGGATTCGGCGACTGCGACACCGCGGTCAAGGCTGCGGCCGAGATGATCGAACGCCTTTCCGGCATGCTGCCCGTGATGGGCGTACGCGTGTCGGTGCGGATCGGTGTTCACTACGGTACGGTCAGCGGTGAAGCGGACGCCGATCAGGTGGCGGCTTTTGCCGAGCGCCTGGCGGGCTACGCGCGACCGGGCGAGGCCCTGGCCAGTGGCGAGGCGATCATGCTGCTCAGCACCGCCACGCGGCATTTCGCCGGGACCGAGCCGATTGCCGGCGCCCGTGCGGAAGCGTTCGACTGGCCGGTCTATCTGCTGGGCCCGCGGGCCGGCATGACCACCTCCCTGCCGGTGTCGTCCTCGCTGATCTCTCCGCGGCTGAGGATCAAGCACCAGGACGAGGTCGTGATCGTCGAGGAAATGCGGCCGATCATCCTGCTGGGCCGGGAACAGGGCAACGACGTGGTGATCATCGATCCGCGCGCTTCCCGCCAGCACGCCCGCATCGAGCGGCGACGCGACGGCTTCGTCCTGGTGGACCAGAGCACCAACGGCACCTACGTGGTGAGCGGCGGCGGTGCCGAGCAGTGCGCACGCAAGAGCGAGGTGGTGCTCACCGGCCAGGGTCGCGTGGGCTGCGGTTTTTCCGCCAACGATATCGAACGCGACCTGGTCTTCTTCGAGATCATCTGAGCCCCGCCAACGCGGGTCCTCAGCCGTCGTCGGCGTCGAGCGCGCGCCGTTGCCGCTCGATGAACTCCTGCATCGAGTCGATGCCCCGCAGCTGGAGAATGGTGGCGCGCACGGCCGCCTCGAGCAGCACCGCGATGTTTCGACCGGCGGCCACCGGCAGCGTGACGCTGCGTATCGACACGCCGAGGATCTCTTCCGCGTCCTTGATGTCCGGAATTCGCAAGCGATCACCGTTGCCGGGCTGGCGGCGCTCCAGGTGGCAGATCAGCTTGAGGCGCATCTTTCGTCGGCAGGCGGTCTCGCCGAAGATCGTGCGCATGTTGAGCATCCCCAGGCCGCGCACCTCGATGAAATCCTTCAGCAGCTCGGGCGCCCGACCTTCCAGCACGGTCGGTGCGATGCGCGCAAATTCCACCACGTCATCGGCGACGAGGCCATGGCCACGGGAGATGAGCTCCAGGGCGAGCTCCGACTTGCCGGCGCCGGAATCGCCGGTGATCAGCACCCCGATGCCGAGGACATCCATGAAGACACCGTGGAGGGAAGTTTTTTCGGCCAGCTCGCGCGCCAGATAGAGTCGCAGCTGATCGATGACACTGGCGGTGGGGCGTGGCGTCGAGAACAGGGCCGTCCCGGCGCGTTCGCACCCCTCGCGCACGATCCGGGGGATCTCGCAGCTGTCCGCCATGATGATGGCGGGCGGGCGGGCGGCCAGGATCGATCCGAAGTGGTGCGAGATCTTCTCGCGCGCCTGCCGTCGAGCCCAGGCCACCTCGCTGGCGCCGAGGACTTGCAGGCGCTCCGGATGGATCAGGTTGAGGTGGCCGATCAGGTCTGCCGGCCAGATGTGTTCGTCGGAGACCGAGATGTCGTGGTCGAGGCGACCACAGACGTGGTTCAGCTCCAGCTTTTCGCAACAGGCCTCAAACAGCAGCGCTACGCTGGTCCGCCGCATCGTCGTCGCCCCAGCCCGCAAAGAGGGCATGGATCTCGTCCGGACCGGCAGCGCTGCTCAGCTCACCCCGGAAGCCGGGATCGCTGAACATCTGGGCCAGCTCGGAGAGCAGCTGCAGGTGATGCTCGTTGGCCTGCTCGGGCACCAGCAGCACGAACAGAAGGCTGACAGGCTTGCCATCGGGCGCGTCGAACTGGACGGGGGTACCCAGGCGGAAAAAACCACCGACCGCGTCCTTCAGGCCCTTGATTCGGCCATGGGGAATGGCAATTCCTTGCCCGAGCCCCGTGGAACCCAGTCGCTCGCGGGCGAACAGGCTGTCGAACACGGTGCTGCGGGCAATCCCTTGGTTGTTCTCGAACAGCAGGCCAGCCTGCTCGAAAACACGTTTCTTGCTGCTCGCCTCGAGGTCGACGACGATGTTGCCGGGTGGCAGCAGCTGGGCGATCAGATTCATCGGCAGGAATTGAAACGGCGCCTGCCTTGACAGGCGCCGAACTGAGGCGCTTCGGGAGGCGCGGGCTTCTCGGAGCGACCGTTTATCAGGGACGGCCGAATTATATACCCAGCCCGTGCCCCGGTTCGTGAGAAATTCAGGATTCGACGCTCTGGTGCTTGAGCGCTGCGTGATCGTGGTCCTGATTCTTCTGCTTGTACTTCAGGACCTGGCGATCAAGCTTGTCCGTCATCGCATCGATGGCGGCATACATGTCCTGATCCGAGCTCTCGACAAAGATGTCCTTGCCGCGGACGTGAACCGTGACTTCAGCCTTTTGTACCAGCTTTTCCACCGAAAGAATCACGCCCACGCTCGTCACGTGATCGAAGTGCCGGATGACCCGGTCAAGCTTCGAGGTCACGTACTCGCGGATGGCAGGGGTAACCTCAACATGATGTCCGGTGATATTCAGGTTCATGATCTTTCCCTTTTCAGATCGTCTTGCGCATGCTGACCGGCGGGATATTGAGTGACTCGCGATACTTGGCGATCGTTCGTCGTGCTACCACGATACCCTGCTGGCCGAGGAGTTCGGCAATCTTCGCGTCGGACAGGGGTTTTTTCCTGTCCTCGGCGTCCACCAGCTGGCGAATCAGCGCTCGAATCGCCGTGGAGGACGCCGCGCCACCGCTGTCGGTGGCAACGTGACTGCCGAAGAAATACTTGAGTTCGAAAATACCCCGCGGCGTCGCCATGTACTTCTGGTTGGTGACGCGTGAGATGGTTGATTCATGCAGATCCAGCGTTTCTGCGATTTCTCTCAGGGTCAGTGGACGCATGGCCACTTCACCATGATCGAAGAACTGTCTTTGCTGGTCAACGATGGCCTGCGACACCCTGAGAATGGTATCGAACCGTTGCTGGACGTTCTTTAGCAGCCACTTGGCTTCCTGCAGCTGGCCCGCCAGCGAGGCAGCCGATCCACGGTTCTGCTGGAGGATCCGGGCGTACATCTGGTTGATCCGCAACTTCGGCATGGCGTCCGGATTGAGGCTGGCCGTCCAGCGGTTGCGCAGCTTGCGAACCACCACGTCGGGCACCACGTAGCGGGTGTCATTGGGCGCGAAACGGGCGCCCGGGCGCGGATTGAGCTGAAGGATCAGTTCGTGGGCGGCCCGCAGGTCGGCGTCCTGGCAGTGCAGCAGGCGCTTGAGCCGATTGAAGTCGCGGCTGGCGAGCAGCTCCAGGTGCTCGGTGACGATGACCATGGCCATGTCGCGCGTTGCGCTCTCGGGCAGTCCCCTCAGCTGCAGCGCCAGACATTCCTGGGGTGAGCGGGCACCGATTCCGGCCGGCTCGAAATTCTGGATGTGGCGCAGGGCGATCTGCAGGTCATCCACGTCGAGTTCGAGCTCTTCGGGCAGCAGGGGCACGAGCTCCTCGAGCGGCTGGCTGAGATAGCCGTCGTCGTCGAGCGCCTCGATCATGAAGCGCACCAGGGCGCGGTCCTGATCCGAGAGCTGCGTCAGGGCGACCTGCGCGTCGAGGTGGTCGCGCAGGGAGGTGCCGGCGGCCTGGAGCTCCTGGAAATCGGTGTCGTCGTCATCGTCCCGCGGCGAACTGCTGCCCGGGCTGGTGCTCATCCACTCGCCCAGTTCCTCGTTGTCCCGTGGTTCCTCCCTGGGGGTCTCCGGCATCGACTCGCCGCCGTCGCCACCGCCGTCGCCGCCCCCATCGCTTCCGCTCTCGGCCGGACTGCGGGCATCGTCCGCACGCTGCGCCTGCTGGTCCGGAGCCGGCTCATGGTCCTCCATGCCGTCCTCGCGCTCCAGCATGGGGTTGTCGCGCAGGGCCTGCTCGATTTCCTGGTTGAGTTCGAGCGTGGACAGCTGCAACAGCCGGATCGACTGCTGCAGTTGGGGCGTGAGCGTGAGGTGCTGGGAGAGCTTGAGTTGGAGGGTGGGTTTCATGGTCTTCTTCTAGGCCTCAGCTCACATCCGGAAGTGCTCGCCGAGGTACACCCGTCGTACTTGTTCGTTGCGGATGATGTCGTCTGGCGTGCCGCTGGCCAGGACCTCACCGGCGTTGATGATGTAGGCGCGATCACAGATGCCGAGCGTCTCGCGCACGTTGTGATCGGTGATCAGGACCCCGATCCCCTTGTCCTTGAGGAAGCGGATGATCTTCTGGATGTCGAGCACGGCGATCGGATCCACGCCCGCAAAGGGTTCATCCAGCAGAATAAGCTGGGGCGCCGTCGCCAGGGCGCGCGCGATTTCACAGCGCCGCCGCTCGCCGCCGGACAGGGCAAGTGCCGCGCTGTCGCGCAGGTGCGCGATGCCCAGTTCCTCGAGCAGGGATTCGAGACGGGCGCGGATCTCTTCGTCGCCCAGCGCCTGCAGCTCGAGCACGGCCTGGATGTTCTCGGCCACGGTGAGCTTGCGGAAGACGCTCATCTCCTGAGGAAGATAGGACAGGCCGAGCCGGGCCCGGGCGTGGATCGGCGCGTGGGTGATGGCCTTGCCATCCAGGCTGATCTCGCCCCCGTCGGCCGCCACCAGACCGACGATCATGTAGAAGCAGGTCGTCTTGCCCGCGCCGTTGGGGCCCAGCAGGCCGACCACCTCGCCGCTGCCGACCTCGAAGCCGAC
>JAGRFX010000155.1 GCA_020445805.1 Rhodocyclaceae bacterium | reverse complement strand
GCGGCCGGAGGCGTCGGTGATGGTGCCCGAGATCATGATCGGCAGCCGCTGCCCGATCTCGTCGAAGACCTGCTCGATGGCGAACAGCGCCGCCTTGGCGTTCTGCGTATCGAAGATCGTCTCGACCAGCAGCAGGTCGGCGCCGCCCTCGATCAGGCCGCGGGCCGCGCTGGCGTAGTCGTCCACCAGCGCGTCCCAGCTGATGTTGCGAAAGCCCGGGTCGTTCACGTCGGGCGAGATCGACAGCGTGCGCGAGGTCGGGCCCAGGACACCGGCACAGTAGCGCGGCTTGTCCGGGTTCGCGGCGGCGAATTCGTCGCACAGCTCGCGCACCAGGCGTGCGCCGGCCACGTTGATCTCGTAGGCCTGGTCGGCCAGACCGTACTCGGCCTGGGACACCCGGGTCCCGTTGAAGGTGCAGGTCTCGATGATGTCGGCGCCCGCCTCGAGGTAGGCACGATGGATGCCCGCCACGGCCGCGGGGCGCGTCAGGACCAGCAGGTCGTTGTTGCCCTTGAGGTCGCGCGCATGCTCGCGGAAGCGTTCGCCGCGATAGTCCGATTCGGTCAGCTTCAGCTGCTGGATCATGGTGCCCATGGCGCCATCCAGCACCAGGATGCGGTGGGTCAGCAGGCGACGCAGTTCGTCGCTTCGATCGGCTTGCATGGTCGGTCCTCGAGTGTCCGGTTCGTTCGCGCCGGGCCGCGCAATGGAAAAACGGCGCGGCAAACCGGCTGGGGTTTGCGAGCGCCGTTGTTCGATTGCTGAGCCTGGCCCCGGGATGTACCACCCGCCACGGGTCGCAGCGCTCCTCAGCAGGGCTATGATTCTATGGCCTCGAGGCCATGCTGTCGATGTCGGCCAGTCCGCGGCCATGTGGCAAACGCCCGCAACTTGTTTCAAAAATGCGGATGCCATTGCAATGGGCGACGACTACCCTTGGGGCACTTCCCCCTACCCAACGGAGATCCACATGAAGAAAAGCACGATCCTGCTGCTGGCCGCGGCCTGCCTCGCCTCGTCGCCGGCACTGGCCGAAGGCGTCCAGTTCCTGGCGCCCGCCGATGGCGCCACGGTGCCGCAGGAGTTCACGGTGAAGATGGGCGTCGAGGGCATGGCCGTGAATCCGGCAGGCGAAGCCAAGGACGGCACCGGGCATCACCACCTGATCGTCGATGGGGGCCCGATCGAGCGCGGCCAGCCGGTTCCGGCCGACGCCACGCACCTGCACTTCGGCAAGGGTCAGACCGAGACGGCGCTCAAGCTCGCGCCGGGCAAGCACACCCTGACCCTGCAGTTCGCGGACGGGCTGCACCGCTCATACGGCCCGGCCATGAGCGACACCATCACCGTCAAGGTGGAGTAAGCCGCAGCGGGGCGCCGCGCCCCCCTCAGGGGTGGAGCGGCAGGCGCCCCGGCCACTCCAGGTCGGTTTCGGTGAAGTCCGGGGCATCGGGGCCGGGATCGAACTCGGGGTAGTCGAGCTTGCGGAAGATGTGGGCCTCGCATTCCCGCAGGCGACGTGTCACCTCGCGACCCATGTTCATCTGGATCAGGGCGAACTGCTCGATGTCGCGCTTGTAGAGCTCATGGAGCGCCGAGCCGTCGATCTCGAGCAGCGTGACCCGCGACAGGGCAAGCACCGAGGCGCTGCGCGGCATCAGGTCGAACAGCGCCATCTCGCCGATGCAGTCGCCATCGTGAAGGGTGTTGAGGAGGTACTGCCGCCCCTCGTGCCCCTTGAGCACCGCGACTTCGCCATGGTCGATGACGAACATCGTCCCGCCCGGGTCGCCCTCCCGCAGCACCCAGTCCCCCTGGCGGACCTGGACCTCGCGGCCCTTCTGCAGCAGAAAGTCGATGATGTCTTCGCGGATGGCGCCAAAAATGGGCACTTCGCGCAGCAGCTTGGCGTGCTGGCTCACGGCATGTCTCCAGTACGGTATCGTCGTCGTATACCTGACATCTTCGAGAATAGCCGATGTCCCCGCCCTGTTGCCCATGTCATCGTCAATCGGCGAACTCTGCCAGATGAACGAGCGGGTCAGCAGCTTTCCTCCGCTCGTCGGACGCGCCCCCCGCGTCCTGGTGCTGGGCAGCATGCCGGGCCTTCGCTCCCTCCAGGCGGCCCGCTACTACGCCCATCCGCACAACGCCTTCTGGCCCATCATGGGGCAGCTGCTGGGTTTCGAGGGCGGCGCGGACTACGACACGCGCTGCCGGGCCCTGACGGCGGCCGGCGTTGCATTGTGGGACGTTATGGCCAGTTGCGAACGCCGGGGCAGCCTCGATTCGGCGATCGTGCGTTCGTCCGTACAGCCCAACGACATCGCCGCGCTGCTGGAGCGCGAACCCGGGATTCGGGCAATCCTCTTCAACGGCGCGGCCGCCGAGCAGGGCTTCGTCCGCCACGTGCTGCCCGGCCTCGGCGCACGGGCGGGCATCGACCGCCTCCGGCTGCCGTCCACCAGTCCGGCGCACGCAGGCCTGGACCGCCGGGCCAAGCTGGCGGCGTGGCGCAACGCCCTGGCGCCCTACCTGCCGCTGTCGGGCTGATGACGATCGGTCGCAGGGGGTAGGCCCCTATTCCCCTGGGGCGGCGTTTGCTGTCACCATGCAAGCTGCCAACGCACCCCACGCCGCCTTGCTCTCCGTCCTGGCTGTCACCTTTCCGTTTTTCGCGCAGGTCCTGCTCGGCTATCTGGCCGTTCGTCGTGGCCTGCTGCCGCTGCCTGCGATTCCGGGGCTGAACACCTTCGTGCTGTTCTTCGCCCTGCCGTGCATGCTGTTCCGCTTCGGCGCCGACACCCCGATCGCGCGCCTGCTCGACCCCGTGGTCTTCGGCCTGTATCTCGGCTGTGCGCTGCTGATGGTGGCGATGACCATCCTGCTGACGCTGGGGCGCGGCACGGACTGGAACAACGCGGCCTTTGGCGCCCTGACGGCGGCCTTCCCGAACTCCGGATTCATGGGCGTGCCGCTCCTGATCGCCCTGCTCGGCGAACGCGCGGCGGGGCCGGTGATCATCACCATCACCGTGGACCTCGTGATCACCAGTTCGCTGTGCATCGCGCTGTCGCGCCTGGACGGCGAGGCGGGCGGCGCCCGGGCGGCCGCGGGGCGGGCCCTGCGGGGAGTCGCGACCAATCCCATGCCCTGGGCGATCGCGCTCGGCGCGCTGTTCTCGGCGCTGGACTTCCGGCTCTACGCGCCGGTGGCCAAGACCGTCGGCCTGCTGGCCGACGCGGCCTCGCCGGTGGCCCTGTTCTCGATCGGTGCGGTGCTGGCGCGTTCCCAGCTCAACTCGGCCGAGGCCAGCCACTGGTCGGGCTTCGTGCCGGTGGCGCTGATCAAGCTGGCGGTGCATCCGCTGCTGGTGGTGGTCGCCGGCGGACTGGTCCGCCAGGCCGGGCTGCCGCTCGACACCTTCACGCTGGTGACCCTGGTGCTGGTGGCGGCCCTGCCCAGCGCCAGCAACGTGTCCCTGCTCGCCGAACGCTTCGGGGCCGACAACGGGCGCATCGCGCGCATCATCCTGGTGTCGACGGCGCTGTCCTTCCTCAGCTTCTCCGGCGCCGTGGCCATTCTGACCTGAGCGCCGGCGGGGCCCGCCTCAGTGGGATTGTCCGCCCTTCTGACAGCCGACCCGCAGCATGGACACACCGACCGGCTGGTACATGCCGTGGTACATGATGTACTCGCGCTGGACCCGGTAGGCCTCCGACTCCATGTCGATGGCCACATTGCAGTCCAGCACCTCGCCAAAGGCGGCACCCTTGGCGGGAAAGCCCCCGTTGCGGGCCGCGCCCTGCAGGTAGTGGACCATCTCATGCACCACGACGGAAGCGGCCAGGATGCTCTCTTCCGGATTCATGCGCTCATCAACGTACAGCTCGCGGCCGCCCGCGTACCAGCCATACACCTTGCATTCCCGGCCGTTACAGGCGTTGTCCACAAAGTATTTGTGAGGCACCTTGATGACCACCGGCTGTTCGCTCGGCACGGGCAGCCCGGACAGGCTGACGGCCCAGGAGAAGAGTGCGACGTACAGGGCATCCATGATTGCGACCTCCGTTGATTGCGGTTTGTGGTGCCCCGGAACAGACGGGGACCACGCACTTGCTGCAATGCAACATCCCTGCCAGAAGGCACGCCCTTTGGTCGCCTGCCCGCAAACGGCGTCAGCACGCGACCCTGGCACCTTCGTCACGGTCCTGGAGGGGCGCGTACCCGAACGACCCTTGCGCCAGAACGGTGCATGTGCCCAAGGTCGGTGCTGCATTGCAGCATAAGGCCCGCGACTCCCGCCCCTGATACGCACCCAATGCCCCAACGGATGCATAGCCATCAGCCGAAGCGGGTCAGCCACCACAGGCGGAGGTTAACCAGTGGGCCGCTGAACAGCCCCAGGCCGGAATAGCGGATGCGCCCCCCGGCGTCCACGATCACGTAGGCGGGCACGCCGGAGAACCCGTATTGCCGCGCAATCGCGCCCTCCGGATCGACGACGGTCGTCCACCGACGCGTCCGTCCGCCCAGCGCACCGGCGACATGAGCGGGCGACCCGGACTGCATTGCCACGGTGAGGACCGGCCAGGCCTCGTCGAGATCGTCAACGCTCACCGCGACGGCGCGACAGATGGGACACCATTCCGCCCAGAAGTAGATCAGGACGGGCCTGCCTTGCTGATCCGCGCGCCAGTCCGAGAGTCGCAGCCGCCGGCCGTCGGTGGCGGGTGCCTCGAAATCCGGTGCCGGCCCGCTGGGCACATGGCGGGTCTGCCATGCGCCGATGGCCAGGAAGAGGGTTGCGGCCAGGACGCCCTGGACGAGCCAGGGGCGTGCGAGTCGGCGCCAGGCGCCCGTCAACGACACACGGCTGGCGCGGTCCGGCCGGCAAAGGCCAGGACGTCCTGCGAGAACCGCTCGCGGGCCCACAGGTGGGGGGCGTGGTCCACTCCCGGGTAGACCAGCAGGCTCGCATCGGGAATCGCATCGCGGACGTAATGAGCCGTTTCGAGCGTGTAGAAGTTGCTCTCGGCGCCATACACCAGCAGCACCGGGACGTTGATGTCCGGCAGCACATCCCGGTAGTCCGCCGCCGTCAGGCTGGCCCAGCAGTCGATCAGGGGCTTGGCTTTCAGCTTGCGCATGCGCTGGCGGAACACCTCGATCGAATCCCCGTTCTCGAGGTAGCGCTCGCGGGCACGCTCGTTGAGTCCGTCGGCCCCGAGGCGCAGCACCGCCTCGGCAAAATCCCGCTCGAGCTCCCGCATGAACACCACATTGCGGGCCCAGTCGAAGCGGGCATAGATGCCGTGGGCCCAGTCCTCGTCCGTGACGAGCTTCGGCGACTGGTCGATCAACACCGCCTGGGCGATGCGGTCGCTGCCGTGGTCGCGCAGGTACTGCCAGAGGGTCAGAACGCCCATCGAATGACCCACCACCACTGCATCGCGGAGATCGAAGCCGGTCATCAGGTTGTGGAGATCGCGCGCCATGCGCTGGACGGTCGGCACCGTGTCGGTCTGCAGTTGGTGGCCGCCATGGGCACGCGCATCCCAGCGGATCACGCGGTGGTCGCCGGCAAAGGCCTCGACGAAGGGGTTCCAGTCGCGATGGGTCGATGTCCAGCCATGCAGCATGACCATCGGGCGACCGTCGCCGCTGGCGGCAAAATGGATGGCCTCGCCATCGTCCGCGATGAAGTGGTCCATTGGGGCAACCTCTGAAATCTTATGTTTGTGCAGTGCAGTATAGGGCGAGAAAGTGCACCTCGCCCAGACGCCTGCTGCAACATTCCGTGATCGCGGGCACGGGCAACGGCGCAGCGCTTCCGCAGTGCATCAGCGCAGCTGAGCCCCGCGGCGCTCGGCGCGATCGCGGTCGGCGGCCCCAAGCGGCCGGCTGCCGACCCAAGGCTCAGAAGAAGTCTGCGTCCGGCGGAAAGACGTAGGTCTGGCTGGTACGGGCGACCACCCCGTCGCGGAAATGGACATTGAACAGGGTCGCGACCCCCGGGCCGGTGCTGTTGTCCACATTCCAGTCCCAGACCTCTTCGCCCGACAGGGAGAAGAACTCGACGGAGCGGTGGCGCCCCAGCATCCGCGACACGGCCTCCTTGCTCATGCCGGGCTGGACCTGGGCCAGCCCCTGGCTGGTGAGCGCATCGTGCACCGACACCAGCCGACCGGCCGCATCGAGTCTGACCATCAGACAGGAGATGCCGAAGGGCTGGGTCGGATACTCGAGGGTCTCACCGCCGTCCGGATCGGACCATCGGCGGTAGGGGGTGCCGGCTGCAGCGATCACATCCGCTTCGGTGGCCTGACCAGGGGGCAGCCGGGCCACCTGCGGCGTGAAGGCGCAGCCGAACACAGCGACAGACAGGCAGGCAGCCATCAGGTTCCTCAACATCGCGACCTCCATTCGACCAGGGGCATGCACCCGGAGCAAACCTCCCGCCCGACGCCCGGTCGGAATATGCTGTTTGCCCCTGCTGTTGACAGCGGCAGCCCCGACAACATTCCCGTCACTGGAGACATATTGATGATCGCCTATTGCACCCTCGGCACCCGGGACATGGCCCGCGCCACCGCCTTCTACGATGCCCTGCTGGCCGAACTGGGCGCCAAGCGGATTCTCGACTGGGATCGCATGGTGGCGTGGGGCACGGGGCCGGGCTCGCCGATGCTTTCGGTGGTGCTGCCCTATGACGGGCGCGAGGCGACGGTCGGCAACGGCGTCATGGTGGCCCTGTCGGTGGACAGCCCCGACACGGCGCGGCGCATGCACGCCAAGGCGATGGCTCTGGGCGGCAGCGACGAAGGTGCGCCGGGCCCGCGTATCGATGGCCAGTTCTACTGCGCCTATATGCGCGACCCCGACGGCAACAAGCTCAATCTCTTCTGCATGAACACGGAACGCTGACGAACGCAAGGCGATGACGCCACCCGCCGGGGCCGGTCCTCGCCCCGGGCGAGTGGCGCCCGACCCTGCTGTCGGGCGGCCTCTTCTGCAAGCTGCTGGCCAGCTACTACCTGCTCCGGCCGATGCGGGACACCCTGGCCGTGCAGGGAGTACCGGCCAGCTGAGCGGGTCCTTCACGGCCGCCGTCCTCGTCATGCTGGCGGCCGTGCCGCTCGAGAAGGCAGGGCCCAGATGCAGCGCAGCTTCGAGCGCATGCGGGTGATGCGCATGGACCTGATGCGGGTCCATGAGCTGCTGGACGTGGACGTCCATCTCGACACCCTGCGGCAGTGGCAACCGGAGGGCCGGATCCGCTACATCGGCGTCACCCACGACCACGCTGGCGCCTACGGCGACCTCGCCAAGGTGATTGCGCTGGAGCGCCTGGATTTCCTGCAGCTCAACGACGCCATCCTCGAGCGGGAGGCCGATCGTCGCCGGCTGCCCCTGGCCGCCCTGGGCGGACGAGTTCGGGGCGACCAGCTGGGCCCAGTTCTTTCTGAAGTTCGTGCTCGGCCATCCGTCGGTAACCTGTGTCATTCCAGCGACCAGCGCCCCCGTCACCTGGACGACAACCTGGGCGCGGCGAGAGGCCCATGGCGCGACGCCGAAACGCGGCGCCGCATGTGGCAGCTGGTCGAGGCGCTCCCGGGCTGAGGCGGCACCCGGCGTTCAAGATTCCCGCTGGCGTGCCGCTTAAACCCGCACCGGCTCCTGGCGGGTCGGCTGTGCTCGAACAACAACAACATCGCCCACCGATGCCGCACATCCCGGCCGTTCTCGACGATCACCTGGCGTCCCTCGACCTCTCGTGGAAGGGCTACCGCGAACGCGGCAGCTTCGACGACTTCGTCGAGTTCGCGCTGGCCATCAACTCGGTCGCCGAGCACCTGGCGACGCTGAAGCTGCCGGGTCTGCTGCGCCAGTGCCAGGGGCTTGAGAGTACGGCGATCTCGCTCTTCGGGCATCGCGACAGCCACCCGGTCGAGGACACGCAGCGGCGCGCGCTGGAGCGCCAGATCGACACCCTGGTCCGCTCGATCGACCTGGCGCGCCCGCCTGCCGCCCACGGAAAGTCGCGACGGTCCGCCCCGATCGGCGCTGCGGCGGGCGAGTGGATCAAGCCTCACTCTGCCTGGATGGTGTGTGATTCGGGGCTGCCATGGGCGGGCGGACTGCGCGAACAGCTGGAGTTCTTCGGCTTCCAGATGACCCGCTTTGGCTGGCGCGACGCGGCCCCGGCGCAGGATTCGCCGCTGGCGATCCTGTGCATGCCGGGCCCTGGCGGCTATGGCCCGACCCACCTCGACACCATCCGCTGCCTGCGCGAAGCCCACCCCGCCAGCCAGATCTTCTGCCTGGCCGCGGAGCAGACCCTGGCCACCCTGGTGGACCTGTTGCGCGTCGGCGCCGACGTGACCATCGAGGGTGACGCCCAGACCGCCTCGGTGATCGAGCGCATGCTCGACCTGCTGCAGGCGCGCGATCGCGCGCCGTACCGGGTGCTGGTCGTCGAGGATTCGGCCACCGCGGCGGCCATGGTCCGGCGTGCCCTGACCCGGCAGGACATCGACAGCGACGCCATCGACGATCCCCGCGGCCTGCTCGAAGCCGTCGCGCGCTATCAGCCCGATCTGGTGCTGATGGACATGTACATGCCGCACTGCACCGGCGTCGAGGCCACGCGCGTACTCCGCCAGGTGGCCGCCTACCAGTCACTGCCGGTGGTTTACCTCTCTTCCGAGCAGGACGTGGCGATGCAGATCGAGGCACTGCGCCTGGGCGGCGACCAGTTCCTGACCAAGCCCTTCAATCCGGTCCTGCTGGCTGCGGTGGTCAAGAACAAGATCGAACGCTTCCGTGAGATGCAGCGCTCGAGCCGCCACGACAGCCTGACCGGCCTGTTCAACCATTCGGCCATCAAGAGCCTGCTCAAGCAGATGCTGCTCGCCGGCAGCGCGGAGGCCCCACAGCTCTGCGTGGCGATGATCGACATCGATCACTTCAAGGCCGTGAACGACACTTACGGCCACCCGGTCGGGGACCAGGTGATCCGCAGCCTTGCCTGGCTGCTCAAGGGGCGGCTGCGCACCAGTGACCTGATCGGGCGCTACGGTGGCGAGGAGTTCATGGTGGTCCTGCCGGGGGTCGCCCCGGAGCAGGCCCGGGTGGTGCTTGAGCGAATCCGGGAGGACTTCGCCACCCTGCCCCATGCCCATGCCGAGGGCGCGCTGTTCACGACCTTCAGCGCCGGGCTGGCGTGCTGTGCGGCGGCCGATGCGAGCGCCGAACTGGTGACCCGCTGCGCCGACGACGCGCTGCTCGAGGCCAAGCGCCTGGGGCGCAACCGGATCGAGACCGGCGTCTTCTGAGGCCGGCAGGATCCACGACCCACAAGCGGCGGCGCTTGCCGCCCCTCTCCCGGCGGACGGCTCGATCCGTGTCATCTCGGGAATCACCCTGGACTACCGGGTCGCGTCTCCGGTGCCCGAGCCACCGCCCTGGCGCACGATGGGGGTGGGTCTCGCCCTGGTCACGGCCTTCGGCACCCGGCGCCAGCGGACACCCTCTTGACCTGCCAGCGGGCATCCCGGCCGCCGGAAGCGGCCTCGCACACTCAGGGCAAGCCGAGCGGACGCTCATTCAACGCCGACACGAGCAGGGCAAACCCGGCCAGGACGCAGCCCACGGCAATCACGGTTGCCAGCGCTCCGGCGACCCGATCGTGGCGGGCGCACGCGGCGGCCCGGCGCTGCTTCAGGGCGATTCCGGCGGCCAGCGCGCAGCAGCTCAGGCCAACTGCAGCCAGCGGCCAGTCCATGTCAGCGGCGGCCCTGGCGCGCGCCCGGCCGGGGAGACCGGCGTGGCGTTTCGGTCACGGCGGGGCGCCCTCGCGCCCCGGTGGAAACCGGCCCGGACTGTCCGCGAGGCACCAGGTGCCGGGCGGTGTTGCCGATCAGGTCAGCGCGGCCCATGGCCTTCAGCGCCTCCCGCAGAAGCGGCCAGTTCTCGGGATCGTGGTAGCGCAGGAAGGCCTTGTGGAGGCGCCGCTGGCGGCCGCCCCGCACGATGTCGACCGGCTCGCCGCCGCCCGCGAGCTTCTTCAGCGGATTGCGGCCGCTGTGCCACATGGCGGTCGCCAGCGCCATGGGCGTTGGCAGGAAGTTCTGCACCTGGTCGACGCGCAGGCCGTTCCCCTTCAGCCACAGGGCCAGGTTGAGCATGTCTTCGTCGCTGGTGCCCGGGTGGGCGGCGATGAAGTAGGGCACCAGGTGCTGCTTCTTGCCCGCGGCCTTCGAGAAGCGGTCGAACATCTCCCGGAAGGCGTCATAGGTGCCGATGCCCGGCTTCATCATCTTCGACAGCGGCCCGGCCTCGGTATGCTCGGGTGCGATCTTGAGGAGCCCGCTGACGTGGTGGGTGACCAGCCC
>JAGRFX010000154.1 GCA_020445805.1 Rhodocyclaceae bacterium | reverse complement strand
GTTTCACGGCGCCGTCAGGGCGCCGTGTTGTTATTCGCTTTTCAGTTGCACGAGGACGAAGTCGAGGGCAGCCATGTAGCCATGGGCCCCGAGTCCGCAGATGACGCCGACCGCCTTGTCCGAAAAATAGGAGTGGTGGCGGAAGGGCTCGCGCGTGTGGATGTTCGACAGGTGAACCTCGACAAAGGGAATCGAGACCCCCGCCAGCGCGTCGCGCAGGGCGACGCTGGTGTGGGTGTAGCCGGCCGGATTGATGATGATGAACTCGACGCCTTCCGCGGCGGCGGCCTGCACCCGGTCGATCAGCTGCCCTTCGTGATTGCTCTGGAACGATTCCAGCAGGACCCCGGCCGCGCGGGCACGGCTTTCCATCGCCGCGTGGATGTCGGCGAGGGTGGTGCGGCCATAGACTTCTGGCTCGCGCGTCCCGAGCAGGTTAAGATTCGGGCCGTGCAAGACCAGAACTCGAGCCTGTTCCATAGGTTCGGCTTCTGGTTTTTTCTTGCGATTTGTGCGCATGATCGGCGAAGTTTGCCGTAACTTGCATGCATCTGTCCAGTCGGGGGCGTCTCCGGGGAGGCCGATACCCTAGCCGGGAAGCATGGAATCCAGCGCTGTTTGCAGGGATTTGCCGTCCATCGGACCGAGCTGGCGACGCAGGATGCGGCCGCCGGGCGCGACGATCAGCGTAAACGGCAGGGCCATCGACGGATTGCCCAGCGAGGCCATGATCGGCAGGGAGCCCGTGCCGGCGACCAACAACGGGTAGGGCACCGTTTCGCTGCGCGAGAACCGGGCAATGTTGTCGGCGCTGTCGATGCCCAGGCCGACGAATTGCACGCCCCGGTCGGCATAGCGCTCGCTGACCGCAGCGAAGTCCGGTATCTCCTTGCGGCAGGGCGGGCACCAGGTGGCCCAGAAATTCACGACCAGCAGCTTGTCCTGCCATTCCGACAGGGGGCGCCGGGTGCCGTCGACATCGGCAAAGGCGAGGGCATAGAACTGCGCGACGGACAGCGGCCCGGGCGTCTCCGACGAGGCGGCCGGCGGCAGCGCGCGCAGTCCGCCCGCGCTCAGCCAGCCGGCGACCCCCGCCGCCAGCAGAAAGGCGACGACGACGAGCCTTCGTCCCGCCCTGCTCATGGCCGGATTTCAGTCACCGGCTGACGGATCAGCCCTTCGACGACCGGCAGGCGGGCGCGCTCGACGCCCTTGCGACTGATGCGCTCCAGGTGCGACGGATAGATGGAGAGGCGAACCGGAACGTCTTCCCAGTCGAAGACCAGCACCGCCTCGGGCGTGTCCGGGCCGGGGCGGCGGATTTCGCGATGCTCGTAGCGCACCTGCTCGTTGAGGAAGAAGATCTCCACGTCCTTGGCGCTGTCCGCGAAGAGGTCGATGTCGATCTGGGAGAAGCGCCCGGCCGTGCCGTCGAGCACGCCACCGGTCAGGTAGGGGCGGAAGGGCTCCAGGAGGCGCATCAGGCTGGCCGCGGCCGAGCGCATCTCGAGCAGGCGCTCGTCGTGCTCCTCGTCCTGGTAGAGGGCCTGCCAGGCCCGCAGCTCGATCTCCACCTCGGCATTGGTGGGGAGCGACTCGGTTTCGTTGGCACCGAGTTGGCGTGCGGCCTTGCGCTTGGCGAAGCCGTAGTCCTGGATGCCGTCCTCGGCCATCATGCGGGCCGCGAGGGCGGCGATCTCCCGGCGCAGGAGGCCGGTGCGATGGGTAGAGCCGCGGTGGTTCATCGGAGCACCTCGTCGCCATCGTTTAGAATTGCCGCCCATTCTACACAGCGGCCATGACTCGCATGCAAGTGCGGGAAGGCCCGCCCTGAGCGGGCGGACGGAGTCTCGATGCACATTCATATTCTGGGGATCTGCGGCACCTTCATGGGGGGTGTCGCGCTGCTGGCCCGTTCGGCGGGGCATCGGGTGACCGGTTGCGACGCCAATGTGTATCCGCCGATGAGCACCCAGCTCGAGGCGCAGGGCATCGAACTGCACGAGGGCTACGACGCCGGGCAGGTCGACATCGGTGCCGATGTGTACGTGGTCGGCAACGCGATCTCCCGAGGCAATCCGCTGCTGGAGGCCATCCTCGACCGGGGCCTCGCCTATGTGTCCGGCCCCCAGTGGCTGGCCGAACATGTGCTGGCTGGGCGCTGGGTGCTCGCCGTGGCCGGAACCCACGGCAAGACCACCACCACCTCGATGCTGACCTGGCTGCTGGAAGACGCCGGGCTGGCGCCCGGTTTCCTGGTCGGCGGCGTGCCCGCCAACTTCGGTGTCTCGGCGCGCCTCACCGATTCGTCGTTCTTCGTCATCGAGGCGGACGAATACGACACGGCCTTCTGCGACAAGCGCTCGAAGTTCGTGCACTACCGTCCGCGCACCGCGATCCTCAACAACCTGGAATTCGACCACGCGGACATCTTTGCCGACCTCGCTGCCATCGAGACCCAGTTCCATCACCTGGTGCGGACGATGCCCGGGGCCGGGCGGATCATCGCGAATGGGGCCGAGGCCAGCCTCCGGCGGGTGGTCGAGCGCGGATGCTGGTCCGAGCTGGAGTGGTTCGATGACGGCGGGCGCTGGCAGTCGCAGGAGGGCAGTGACCCGTCCGAGGCGGTGTTCCTGCTCGACGGCGCGGAGGTCGGGCGCGTCCGGATGCCCATGCCGGGGCGGCACAACCGCTCCAATGCGCTCGCCGCCATCGCCGCCGCGCGCCACGTGGGCATTCGCCCCCAGGACGCGGTAGCCTCGCTGGCCCGCTTCCGTGGCATCCGCCGGCGGCTCGAGGTGCGCGGCTGCGTCCGTGGCGTGACGGTCCTCGACGACTTCGCCCACCACCCGACGGCCATCGCGTTGACCATCGAGGCGCTGGCTCGCCAGCAGGGCGGCGGGCGGATCCTGGCGGTGCTGGAGCCCCGCTCGAACACCATGAAGCTGGGAACCATGAAGGCCCTGCTGCCCGACAGCCTCGCCGGGGCGGATCAGGTGTTCTGCTACGCCAGGGGACTCGATTGGGATGTGGCCGGCGCGCTGGCGCCGCTCGGTTCCAGGTGCGCTGTCGAGGACGATCTCGAGCGCCTCGTGAGCCGGGTGGTCGAGGCCGCTTCGGACGGCGACCAGGTGCTGGTCATGAGCAACGGGGGCTTCGGCGGGATCCACCAGCGGCTGCTGGACGCCCTGGCGGCGCCGCGGTAAACGCAAGACGGGGATCTGGCGATCCCCGTCCTGGCGGCTGGCCCCGGTGCTCGCGGCTCAGCTGCGTCCCTCGGACGACTTGCCCTGCAGCTGAAGGTTCTTCGCCTCTTCGGGGGTGATGTACTCGAAGACGCGCACGACCTTGCGGACGCCGCTGGTGGTGCGTGCGATCTCGGTGGCGTTGTCGGCCTCGCCACGGGTGACCAGTCCCATCAGGAAGACCGTGCCGGCCTCGGTCACGACCTTCACGTGGTTGGCACCGAAGGTGTTGGCATCCACGAAGCGGGCCTTGACCTTCGAGGTGACGACCGCATCGTTGCCGCGGGAGGTCAGCGAGCTGACGCCGGCGACCTGCACTTCATTGGTGACGCCGCGCACGTTCGGCACGCCGGCAGCGATCTGGTCCAGCGCGGCGCGCGAGGACTCGTCCGAAATCTCGCCGGTCAGCAGCACGACCCGGTTGAAGGCCGTCACGTTCACGTGGGCCGCGTCGCCGAAGCGCTCCTTGACCCGGTTGCCGACTTTCCACTCCAGGCCCTCGTCCTCGACGTAGGCACCCGAGCTGCGGCGGTCGGCGGCCATGAACGCGCCGGTTGCCGCGCCGGCGGCCACCACCGGGAAGCAGCCCTGAAGCGCCGGCAGAGTCGCGGCCAGCAGCGCCAGCGTCAGGGTCGTCCCACGAACATCCAGTTTCATTCTTCCACTCCGAGTAACAGGCAATCAATTCCATCGCAGAGGCAGTGCAGCGTCAGCAGGTGCACTTCCTGAATTCGTGACGTCCGGTCCGAGGGCACGCAAATGTGGATATCCCCGTCCCGCAGCAACTCGCCGATCGCCCCGCCCCCGCGACCCGTGAGGGCCACCACGTGGGTGTCCCGCTCGTGGGCAGCATGGATGGCTTCGATGACATTGGGTGAGTTGCCGCTGGTCGAAATGGCCAGCAAGACATCGCCCGGATGCGCCAGGGCCCGCACCTGCTTGCTGAAGACCTCTTCGAACCGGTAATCGTTCGCGATCGAAGTCAGCGTCGACGAATCCGTCGTCAGGGCGACCGCGGCCAGGGGCGGACGCTCCATCTCGAAGCGATTGACCAGTTCGGCGGCAAAGTGCTGCGCATCCGCGGCCGATCCGCCATTTCCGCAGGCGAGGATCTTGCCGTTGTTCATCAGGCAGTTCGTCATCAGCCCGACCGCATCGGCGATCACGGCCGCCATCAACTCTCCCGCATTGCGCTTGGTTTCGGCGCTGTCATTGAACTGGCGGGCGATTCGCGAGGCAAGGTCCATAGGGCAACAACTTGTAAGGGTGGGAGATCAGTCTAGCATGCGCTCCGGGGCGACTCTGCGCAGGCCGGACGCTCAGTCCGAGGCGTCGAATGCGTGCTTCTGCCAGTCGGCGAGATCCGGTGCCGAGGGTTCGAAGAGCAGCGCGTCGAAGCGACACGGCCGGCGGACGTGCCGCTTGCCCGGACCGGCCAGCCAGCCGAGCGCCGCCCGCCGGATGCGGGCCTGTTTGCCCGGCGTGATGCTCGCGGCGGCACCGCCGAAACCCGGGTTCGTGCGCTGCCGGACCTCGACGAAGGCCACGCAGCCCTCGTCCAGCACGATCAGGTCGATTTCGCCTCCCCTGCAGCGGAAGTTGCGGGCCAGGATGCGGCAGCCACGCCTGCGCAAGTGATCCGCCGCGGCGCGTTCCGCCGCGTTCAGTCCGGCTTGCGGCTGGGCGGCCGGGGCGCCCACAATGCGCCTGCCCAGCTTCCAGAGCGCCCTGCCGATGAGTTCGATTCTTTCCAGCACGCCGTCATTGTATGTAGTGGCCACGCCGCTCGGAAATCTGTCTGACATCACGCTCCGGGCGCTGGAGGTCCTGCGCCGGGTGGATCTGGTGGCGGCGGAGGATACGCGCCATACCCAGCGCCTGCTCGATGCCCATGGAATCCGCGTGCCGACCATGGCGGCCCATGAGCACAACGAGCAGGGGGCGGCGGCGCGGATCTGCGAGCGGCTCGCGGAAGGGCAGCACGTGGCGCTGGTCAGCGATGCGGGCACGCCGGCGGTGTCCGATCCGGGCGGGCGGATCGTCGGGGCGGTCCAGGCGGCCGGCCACCCGGTCGTGCCGGTGCCGGGCCCGAGCGCCGTGATCGCCGCGGCGTCGGTGTGCGGACTGCCGGACGGGCCATTCCTGTTCCAGGGCTTCCTGCCGCCGAAATCCGCCGCGCGCCGGACCGCGCTCGAATCACTGCGCGACGTGCCGGCGAGGCTGGTCTTCTATGAGGCGCCCCATCGGGTCCTCGAGACCGTCGATGACTTCCTGGCGATCCTCGGTGCCGATCGCGAGCTGGTCGTCTGCCGCGAGCTGACCAAGCTCTTCGAGCAGATCTGCCGGATGCCGCTGGGCGAGGCGCGGGCGTGGTTCGAGGCCGATGCCAACCGGGTGCGTGGCGAATTCGTGCTGGTGGTGTCTGCGCCGACGCCACCCGAGGGGATTCCGGCCGACGCCGAGCGCATCCTGGCGCTGCTCCTTGACGAGTTGCCGCTCAAGACGGCAGCGAGCCTCGCCGCGGGCATCACCGGCCTGGGGCGCAAGCCCCTCTACCAGCGGGCCCTCGAACTGCGAGGGGATGACTGAAGGGGCGGGCCGAGGGCTTACAATCGCCGCCGTTACGACCCACACCGGAGCGCCGCATGCAGACCCTGACTCTCACCCGACCCGACGACTGGCACCTCCACGTGCGGGACGGGGCGGCGCTGCGGGCGGTCGTGCCGGACACCGCGCGGCGTTTCGGCCGGGCCATCATCATGCCCAACCTGCGACCTCCGGTGACCACCGTCGAGCAGGCCGCCGCCTACCGGGACAGGATCCTCGCGGCCGTGCCGGACGGGCTCAAGTTCGAGCCCCTGATGACGCTATACCTGACGGATCGTACCTCGCCCGACGAAATCCGCCGGGCGCGGGCCAGCGGCTTTGTCCATGCGGCGAAACTCTACCCGGCCGGTGCGACCACCAACTCGGATGCCGGGGTCACGGCGATCGACAAGATCCACCCGGTGCTCGAAGCAATGCAGGACGAGGGCCTGGTGCTCTGTGTACATGGCGAGGTGACCCATGCTGACGTGGATATCTTTGATCGCGAGCGCATCTTTATCGATCGCACTCTGGCGCCGCTTGCGGCGCGTTTCCCCGATCTGCGCATCGTCTTCGAGCACATCACGACGGCCGAGGCGGCACGATTCGTGAGCGAGGGTGGCGCGCGCATCGGCGCCACGATCACCGCGCATCACCTGCTGTTCAATCGCAATGCGATCCTCGTCGGGGGCGTCCGGCCCCACTACTATTGCCTGCCGGTCCTCAAGCGAGAGTCGCACCGGGAGGCGCTGGTTGCCGCGGCGATTTCGGGCGATCCGCGTTTCTTCCTGGGAACCGACTCGGCGCCGCACGCCCGCAGCACCAAGGAGGCGGCCTGCGGCTGCGCCGGGTGCTACACGGCCCACGCCGCGATTGAACTCTATGCGGAGGCCTTCGAGGCTGCCGGCGCCCTGGATCGCCTGGAGGCCTTTGCCAGCCACCATGGCCCCGATTTCTATGGCCTGCCGCGCAACCCGGACACCCTTACCCTGCACCGCGAAGCCTGGGAGGTGCCGGCCCAGCTCGACTACCTGGGCGGCGACCCGCTGGTGCCGCTCAAGGCGGGCGAGGCGCTGGCCTGGCGCCTGGCCTGAGAGGAGACATCCCACGTGAGCTGCCGTCCGAAGCTTTCTCTGGTGGCCCTGGCTGCCCTCCTGTTGGCAGGCTGCGAGAATTCGGCGGCGCCGTTCATGATCGATGGCGCCCAGCACGCCATTTCACTGATCCGGGAACAACGCTATTTCTGGAGTGGCGAGGTCGAGCAGTCGCTGGTGGTGTCGCGGCTGCCCAAGTGCCAGCGGCGCTATCCGATCGCGCCCGGCACCACCGATGCCATCCAGATCGATGTGTTCGAGGCCGGGTCGCTGCTGTGGGCCTTCCGTCAGGGAGGCACCTGGTACCTGGCAGGCACCGAGAAGTGCCTGCTGCAGGAATGGACGGATGCACCGGCCACGCCCCCGGGTCGCGAGGTCGGGAGCTTCACCCGCGTCGATGGTGTGCTGGCCTTCGTCCCTGCCAGGGAGGCGGGCGCGGCCAAGCCGTGAGCCTCGACCCCGGTCAGCTGTCGCCGGGTGCCCGGGCGCTGTACGCCCCTTATTGGTCCCGCCTCGGGCACGAGGTGCGCCGGCTGCCACCCGAACTGCCGGAGCTCGTGCGATGGGCGGCCGCAGCGCGGCCTGCCACCTCGACCGGAATGCCCATCCGCTTCGAGGCCTCGGGGGGCATGCCGGCGAACGACTACGAAACCACGATCCAGCAGACCGGGCGCGTGCCGACCCGCGTGGGGGACTGGCACGATGGATTCAATGCGCTGGTCTGGTGCACCTTCCCGGCCACCAAGGCCGCACTGAATGCCGCCCATGACGAACAGATCCGCCGTGGAGCGGCGATGGGGCGGGGCGTGGTTCGCGATGCGCTGACGCTCTTCGACGAGTGCGGCGCCCTGGTGCTCTCCGCCGACCCGGACTGGATCGATCAGCTGCGCGCCCACCGCTGGCGCGAAGCGCTCTTCGATGCGCGGGATTGCCCCGATCTCCAGCGCGAGATCATCGTCATGGGGCATGCCACCCTCGACGCCTTGCGGTCACCCTTTTTCGGGCTCTGTGCCAAGGTGCTCTATCGGCAGGTGCCCGAGTCCTGGTTCGCGCAGCCTGAATCGACGCGCTGGCGGGACGCGGACGACTGGATGGCGGCCTGGCTGCGGGGCCGCGGAGATACCCTGGGGCCGCGCGACTTCGCACCCTTGCCCCTGCTCGGCTGGCCCGCGGTGGTGGCCGAAAACGCGGCTGAATCGTATTACGCTGACCCCCGTCAGTTTCGACCGCGCCGGCAGGCCGGCCTGGCCGGCCTGCGCTGCCGCTGACCCCGGCCACGCGCGACTGTCGGGCTTGTGCCCGAATTCGTGGATAATCCCGGGCGGGAAGTTCGCCAGGCAACCGCGGTGCTCCGCGCATCGAGGAAAGTCCGGGCCCCAAAGAGCAGGATGCCGGCTAACGGCCGGGCGTCATACGTCGAAAGACCAAAGCGACGGAAAGTGCCATCCGCAGGGATGGCCTCGCCGGCAGCACCATCCGGATCGGCCTGGCCGATGGGGCAACCCAGGGTGTGCTGGCGTGGCAACAGAAAAATACCGCCGACGGCACCGGATGCCGGGCAAGGGTGAAATGGTGGGGTAAGAGCCCACCGCGTGTCTGGCAACAGGCATGGCACGGCAAACCCCATCCGGGGCAAGGCCAAATAGGGGAGCACTGGCGTGGCTCGCGCTGCTCCCGGGTAGGCTGCTTGAGCGGCACGGCAACGTGTCGCCCAGAGGAATGGTTGCCCGGCGCCCCATCGGGGCGCTCGACAGAACCCGGCTTATCGGCGGACTTCCCACTTTTCTCCACCTTCGGGCCGATGCGTCCGTTGCGCCCCACTTTTCCCCACCCATTCGGCTTTCGGGCCCCCTCCTGAGGCTGTTTCGCTGTTCAAGCCCCTATCCCCTTGGATTTGAACGGCTTTTCCGCGGTCGCCGGCCATGCCCGGGAGACTTCTCTAAGTCATTGTGTCAACGGGAGAAATTCCAATTCCTCGGCTTGACCGGGTGAACCCTTTCCTCTACAGTGGTGATTGGTGGGGAAAAGTGGGTAGAAGTGGACGAAATACTCGTCCCGGTGGAGGCGGCGGAGACACATGTTCCAGGGGGCGTCACAGCTCACCCTCGATGCCAAAGGGCGGATCGCTATCCCGGCGAAGCACCGGGATGCGCTGTCGACCGTCTCGGACGGTCGCCTGGTCCTGACCGCCCATCCTCACCGCTGCTTGCTGATCTATCCGGAACCGGCCTGGGAGCCCAAGCGCGACGAAGTGCTGCGCGCCTCGAGCTTCGAGCCGCGGGCGGCCCTGCTCAAGCGGCTGCTGGTCGGTTTTGCCCAGGAAGAGTCGATGGATGCGGCCGGGCGCGTGCTCGTGTCGCCATCCCTGCGCCAGTTCGCCCAGCTCGAGAAGCAGGTTTGGCTGGTCGGGCAGGGCAGTCACTTCGAACTGTGGTCCGAGGCCGGCTGGCTGGCCGAACAGGAGAAGATGCTGGCGATCGGGGCGGACCTGCTGCCGCCGGGCATGGAGAGCTTCTCCCTGTGAGCGCCCCGACCCACATCACCGTCCTGCTGGAAGAGGCCGTCGAGGCGCTCGCAGTGCGCGCCGAGGGCGTCTATGTCGACGGCACTTTCGGTCGTGGTGGCCACAGCCGCGCGATCCTCGCCCGGCTCGGCCCGTCGGGGCGGCTGGTGGCCTTCGACCGCGATCCGCGTGCGGTTGCAGCGGCCGCGGCCATCAACGATCCGCGTTTCACCATCGTGCACGAACCCTTCAGCGCCTTGGCGCGAGTCCTCGGCGACCTCGGATTGCCGGCTGTCGACGGGGTCCTGCTCGATCTGGGCGTGTCGTCGCCCCAGCTGGATGAAGCCGAGCGCGGCATGAGTTTTCGCTTCGATGCGCCGCTCGACATGCGCATGGATACCAGCCGCGGTCACACCGCGGCGCAGTGGCTCGCCGAGGCATCGGTGGGCCAGATCACGGAGGTGCTAAGGGACTATGGGGAAGAACGGTTTGCTCATGCGATTGCAAAGGCGCTTGTTGCTGCTCGGGCAGGGCAACCTGTTGCAACCACTGGACAGCTTGCCGCGCTCGTGGAAAAAGCGGTCCGCACACGCGAGCCGGGCCAGCACCCGGCGACGCGCACCTTCCAGGCTCTACGGATTCTCGTCAATCAGGAGCTTGAAGAGCTCTCGCTAGTCCTGCCGGACTGCGTCGAGCGCCTGCGCCCGGGCGGGCGGCTGGTGGTGATCAGCTTCCACTCGCTGGAGGACCGGATCGCCAAGCGCTTCATGCGTGACGCCTCGCGCCCGCCCCAGCTGCCTTCGCGCCTGCCGCTGCGTGCCAGCGAGCTGCCGCGGCCGCGGCTTGCCCTGGTCGGCAAGCCGGTGCGTCCGAGCGAGACCGAAGTCGCTGCCAATCCGCGGTCGCGCAGTGCGGTCATGCGGGTCGCCGAACGCAGGGAGGCCGCATGAGCCGCACGGACATCCTGCTGGTGATG